>NZ_LN831302.1:0-313825 GCF_001488575.1 Halobacterium hubeiense | reverse complement strand
AGTCGTTCGAGGCGACGGTGCGCGGCATCCGCGAGCAGGGCGGGGTGGCGGTCGTCCCGCATCCGTTCCAGCGGAGCCGCCACGGGGTGCGGCGGCGGAACCTCGGGGAGTGCGACGGCATCGAGGTGTACAACTCGATGGTGTTCACGGGCTACCGGAACCGGCGCGCGCGGAAGTTCGCACAGCGCCACGAGTACCCGCGGTTCGGCGCCAGCGACGCGCACTCGATTCGGAACGTCGGGCGGGCGTACACGGAGGTCGCGCTCCCCGAGATCGACCCGGGGACGCCGGCCAGCGAGATTCCGACCGAGACTGTGCTGGCGGCGCTGCGCGCTGGCGAGACGGACATCCGGGGGAAGCGCACGCCAATTCACCGGAGCACGCGCCAGTACGCGAAGGGCGCGGTGCGGAAGAGCGCGTACCTGTTGACGAAGCGCCTGCCGTACGTCAGCCCGTGGCCGGCGTCGATGGACAGCGCCTGACGAAACGCGTTTGCGTCCCGCGGCCGAACCCGTGGTATGGACGCGGCGCTGCGCGCGGGAATCGCAATTCACAACGCCGGCCGCTACCACGCCGCCCACGACGCGTGGGAGCGTGAGTGGCTGGCGCTCGACGACGGACGCGACGAGCGACTGCTCCACGGCCTCATCCAGTTCTCAGCGGCCATTCATCACGCCCGCGACCGGAACTGGACGGGCGCGGTCGGGCTCTGCGAGAGCGCGAGCGAGTACCTCGCGGACCTCCCCGCAGACTACCGGGGCGTGAACGTCGATACCGTTCGGGCGTACGTGAAGGCGCTCGGGAGCGACCCGGAGCGAATCGAGCGCGCGGCGCCGGTAACGCTGACCTACGAGGGGCGGGCGCTCGCGCTGGACGACTTGGACGCGCCGGCTGGCGTCGAGGCCGCGGTCGCGCTCGCCGAGGACCTCGGCTACGACGAGGCGTTCGTGGAGAAGAGCGCGGAGTACGCTCGGGACGGGCTCGCAGAGGGGGAGTTGAACGAGTTCGGCGTGTTGCTCTGTGACTTCGTCACCGAGACCGAGCAGCGCGCGCTCGTGGCGACGCGGCTGCGCCAGCACGTGCAGCGGCGGCAGCGACGCGAAGAAGACGTGGCAGGACTGTTCGATTAGGCGTACGTCTGGTAGGCGATGAGGCCGGCGACGCCGAGACAGGCGACGCCGAGCGCGCGCACCAGCCACGCCCACCAGTCGGGGATGGGTTCGTCAGTGCCGTAGTCGCCGCGGCGGCGGCGGTTCGGCCCCATGAAGATGGAGAGCCGGAGCGCCGCTCGCGGCGCGAGAATCATCGCGAGCCCGAGCGCGGCGCCAAGCACGACCGCGAGGAGTTCGCGAAACCCGGCCATCTACGAGCGGAGGCGCTCGATGCGCTTCTCCGTCGGCGGGTGCGTGGAGACGAGCTTCTGGAGGAGCCCGCGGTCCTCGCCGAAGATGCACAGCGCGTTCACGTTCTCGTCGATTTTCGAGTCCTGAGCGCGCTTGTTGCCCTCGGAAATCTTCTCGAGGGCGCGGGCGAGCGGGTCGCCGCCGTTGATGATGCGCTTGGCGTCGGCGTCGGCGACGTACTCTCGGTACCGCGAGATGGCGAGCACGAACAGCATCACGAAGAACTGCACGATGTTCCCGACCACAATCGCGAGGAAGAAGTCCGCGAGGTCGTTGTCACCCGTGAACAGAACAATATACTGCGCGACGATGCCGACGATCGACGCGATGCCCTGCCCCAACTGCATCGTGACGACATCGCGGTTGTCGATGTGAGCCAACTCGTGGGCGATCACGCCTTCGAGTTCGTCGCGGTCCAGCAACTGAATGAGTTCGCGGGAGACGACGACCGTGCCGTTGCCGCGGCGGCCGACCGCGAACGCGTTCGGGACGCCCATGCTCGCAATCTTCAGGTTCGGCTTCTTCAGATTCCGGTCGCGGCAGACCTTCTCGACGAACTGGTGAATCTGCTGGTACTCCCGCTCGTCCATGTCTTCGGCCCCCACGCTCCGCAGGGCCGCCCACTTCCCGATCTTGTACTGGACGCCGACGAGCAGGACGCTGCCCACGATTGCGAGCGCGAGGATGCTCTGGCTCTGACCGAAGAAAAACCACGCGGCAGCCACTGCCACCGAGTAGAACGCGAAGAGGATGGCGCCAACAATCGCCATCCGGACTTTGAGGCCGATGTGTCGCATACGGGAGATTTGTTCACTCACACGTATAAATCCACCTCAACGTGTCACGCCGCGAAGCTACTGCTTTCCGGCGATTACGCGACAATCCCGCGACGCGCCGCGGCGGCGCGGTCAGACGACCTTCTCGTCTCCGTCCCACTCCGCGGAGTTGTCCTGCGGGTCGTAGCCCAAGACCTCGCGGGCGCGCTCCAGACTGTAGTACTTCCGGTCGTTGTCGGAGATTCCGAAGACGATTTCGTAGCCGTAGTCGGCGGAGAGACAGCAGTCGAAAAGGTGCGCGCAGTCGTGCTGGGAGAGCCACATCGCCTGCCCGCGCTCGTAGTCGATGGGCGGGTGGCCGACGGTGAGGTTGCCAATGCGGACGGCGACGAACGAGAGGTCGTGTTCGTCGTGGTAGTACCGGCCGAGCGTCTCGCCGGCGGCCTTCGAGACGCCGTAGAGGTTGCCGGGCCGCGGGAGTTCCGTGCCGTCGAGGTGGAAGTCGTCGTGCTCGCGGTAGAGGTCGGGCTTGCGCTCGGGCTCGTAGTGGCCGACGGCGTGATTCGAGGACGCGAACACGAACTTCTCGACATCCTCCTCGACGGCGACGTCGAGGATGGTCTGCGCGCCGTCGATGTTGTTCCGGAGCACGCTCTCCCACGGGGCTTCGGGGCGCGGGTCGCCAGCGAGGTGGATGACGGCGCCGGCGCCGGCGACGGCTTCGCGGACGGCGTCCTCGTCGGTGACGTCGCCGACGACGACCTCGTGGTCGGTGTCCCCGGTCGGGGGTTCGCGGTCGAACAGCCGCCAGTCGTAGTCGTCGCCGATGCCGTCGAGGATGGCCTGCCCGACGCGCCCCGCGGCACCCGTGAGGAGAACCGGCTCGTCCATTCGATTGAGAGTCTGGACGAGCGCCGCAATGAAAGGTGCGGTTCCGGCGGCGGCCGCGGCCGGCCGAGAGGCGACAACGATTAGCCGCGGCCGGCCGAGCGTCCGGTATGGCATCCGACGCCCAGCAGGCGTGTTTCGAGGCGGGCATCAAGTTCGGCGCGCTCTACCACCAGTTCGCGGGGACGCCAGTGAGCCCCGACAGCGCGGCGAGTCTGGAGACCGCAATCGAGAAGTCCATCGAGAACCAGCCGTTCTGCGAGTCAGTGACCGTGGACATCCTCACGGAGAAACTGGACACCGACCACGGCTACACCGAACTCACGGGCGAGTACATGGAGGTCGAAGTCGTCGTGGACTACGAGGGCCGCGAGGTCGTCGCGGAGATGGCGATGCAGGACGGCTACCCGCTGATGGAGCTGGCGAGCGTGGAGTGAGGCGAGTGCGCCGCGTTCACGTCCACTGCGGGGCGGGCTTTTAAGCCGGACGCGGGCGAATCACGGGACATGAGCCAGTCATCCCTGGACGACGACGAGCTGTTCGGCGAGGCCGCCGAGGAGATGCGCGCGGACGTCGAGGAAGCGCTCGACGCCGCTCGCGCGGAGTTACCGGACGCCGACGACGTGTGGGACGTCGAGGCGGACAACACGCTCGGCGTGTTGAACGCGCTGCGCTCCGCGCTGGACGTCGAGGACGTCGAAGCCCACCTCCGGGACGCGAAGAAGGCTTTCGTCGTGGGCGAGCGCGCGGACGCCTTCGAGGACGCCGACGAGCTGGAGGCCGAAATCGACGCCGTCGAGGACGTGCTCGGGGACATCGAGACCGCGCGCGAGCAGGTCGGCGAACTCGCGTCCACGGTGCCGGCGCTGCGCTCCGCGCTCGAAGACGCCCACGAAGGAAGCGACGGCGACGGAGACGACGAGAGCGACGAGGAAGCCGAGGAGTAGCTACTTGTGCGGCGGCCGGCTCGGGTCGCGGTCCGCCACCGCGTCTAGTAGGTCACAGAGAGCGTCCGTGGCGAGCGACAACAGTTCCTCGCCGCGCTCGGCGTCGCCCTCAGTGGGGTCGCCGACCACGCCGTTCTCCGTGAACTCGGCGCTGTCCACCGCGAGATTCGCGTGCGACTGCCACTCCCCCCAGTGGTCGCTGGCGCCCTCGCGGGCGTCGTCCACCCGGTCCTCGCGAACGAGCTTCGGATGGGCGTGCCGGAGGAACGCGGTTTCGAGGGGGCCGGCGTGGCCCATGTCGTCGCTGTGGTCGCCGACGGCATCGAACCACGTGAACGGCACCGCGTACGCGTCGCCGTCCCGGGTGACGCGCTGGCAGACCTCGCCGAGCGCGGAGACGTTGCCGCCGTGGCCGTTCACGACGACGACGCGGTCCCAGCCGTGGCTCGCGAGGCTCTCGGTCACGTCGCGGACGGTCGCGCGGAACGTCTCCGGGGAGACCCACAGCGTCCCCGTGAACTGGCGGTGCTCCTCGGAGACGCCGACGGTCAGCGGTGGCGCGACCACGACCTCGCGGTCGTAGTTCGACGCCGCGGTCTCGGCGACGGTCTCGGCGGTGACGTGGTCGGTGCCGAGCGGCGCGTGCGGGCCGTGCTGTTCGGTGCTGCCGACGGGGAGCACGGCGAGGTCCGTGTCGAGTTCGTCGGCGTCCGTCCAGGTCGCGTCCGCGAGTCGCATACGCGACCAAACGCGCGCCCTCACTTGTAGGCTAGCCCTCCGGCGAGTGACCCCAGACTGCCACAACGCGCTTGACGGGGGCCGCCCACGGCAGAGGCATGGGAAAGACGGTCAGACTGGACGAACTGGAAGCCGAACTGCGGGACGAAACGTACCCGGTGGACCGGGAGCGCGTCGTCGAGGCGTACGGCGACTACGAACTCGACCTCGCGGGCGGCGAGGAGTCCGTCGAAGCCGCGCTCGGGCGCGTCGACGACGACCGCTTCGAGAGCCACGTAGACCTCGTCGAAACCATCGAGGACGGCGTCGGCGGCGAAGCCGTCGGTCGCCGCGACTACACGGACCGCGGCGCGTCCGCCGGCGAAGGGAACCAAGAGAGCTTCTGAAGAAAGTGGAGCGTCAGTCCTCGGACTCGTCGACGTCCACGTCGGCGGTGCGTTCGGCGGCGCGCTCGACGAACTCGTCGGGGAGCTCGTCGATTTCGCCGGCCTGCACGCCCCAGAGGTTCGCGTAGAGGCCGTCCTCGGCGAGGAGGTCCGCGTGGGTGCCGCGCTCGACGATTTCGCCGTCCTCGAGGACGACAATCTTGTCCGCGTCCTTGATGGTCGAGAGGCGGTGGGCGATGGAGAACGTGGTACGGTCCTCGGTGAGGCGGTCGAGACTGCGCTGAATCAGCATCTCCGTCTCCGTGTCCACGTCGCTGGTCGCCTCGTCGAGAATCAGAATCTCGGGGTCTTTGAGGATGGCGCGCGCGATGTCGATGCGCTGGCGCTGCCCACCAGAGAGCTTCACGCCGCGCTCGCCGACTTTCGTGTCGTAGCCCTCCGGGAGGTTCGTGATGAACTCGTGGGCTTCCGCGGCCTTCGCGGCCTCGACGACGTCCTCGCGGTCGGCGTCGAAGGTGCCGTACTCAATGTTCTCCATGACGGTGCCGTAGAACAGGAACGTGTCCTGACTGACGTAGCCGACGTGGCGTCGCAGGCTCGGCAGCGTCACCTTGGAGATGTCCTGGCCGTCCACCCGGATTTCGCCCTCGTCGACGTCGTACATCCGCAACAGGAGCTTGAGGACCGTGGACTTGCCGGCGCCGGTCGGCCCGACGAGCGCGAGCGTGTTCCCGCCCTCGACCTCGAAGTCGATGTGCTGGACGATGGGGTCGTCGTCGTAGCCGAAGGTGACGTCGTCGTAGACGACCTCGCCGTCGTCAACGTCGAGTTCGGCGGCGTCGGGATTCTCTTCGATGCGCGAGGGCTCGTCCATCAGCCCGAAGATGCGCTCGCTGGACGCCTTCGCGCGCTGGTACATGTTGATGATTTGGCCGAACTGGGCCATCGGCCAGACGAACTGCTGGCTGAGCTGGATGAACACGACGAACTCCCCCGCTGAGAGGGAGCCCGACATCAGCGGCGGCGGGCCGACGAGCACCCAGTAACCGCCCGCAAGGAACGTCAGCACGAAGCCGGCGCCGGAGATGATGCGCAGCGCCGGGAAGAACTTGATGCGGATGGTGATGGCGCCCCAGTTCGCGTCGAAGTACTCCTGGGAGACGCCCTCGACGCGCTCGGACTCGTAGGATTCGGTGTTCGAGGTCTTAATGACCTGGATGCCGCCGAGGTTGTTCTCCAGCCGGGAGTTCAGGTGGCCGACGGAGGAGCGGACGTCGCTGTACTTCGGCTGAATCGCTTTGACGAAGCGGTAGGTGAACCACGCGATGATGGGCACCGGCAGCATCGTGATGACCGCGAGCTGCCAGTTGTACGTGAACAGGACGACGCCGATGGCGACGACCATCACGGAGAGCCGGAACACGGAGTTCATCCCGTCGTTGAGGAACCGCTCCAAGCGGTTGACGTCGTTCGACAGGATGGACATCATCTCGCCGGTCTGCTTCGTGGCGAAGAAGTCCATGTTCAGGCGCTGCATCTTGTCGTAGGTGTCCGTGCGGACCGCGTGCTGGATGTGCTGGGAGAAGGAGTTCCACCCCCAGTTGCGAAGCCAGTGGAACGCCGCGCCGACGAGGAACGCGCCCGCGATGACGGCCACGGCGACGTACAGGCCGCCAGTCTCGGTGCTGGGCCGCATCGACGCCGGGAGGAACGGCAGGAAGGCCGCGTCGCCGGTGAGCGCGTCGACGGCGTACCCCAGCATGATGGCGGGGATGAGGTCGAGCACGCGCGCGAAGATGCTGGCGACGACGCCGACCAGCGCCGCCACCCAGTTGTCCCGCCCGTACACGTCGAACAGGCGGTACATCGCGTTGTCGACCTCTTCGCGTTGCTCCTCGAAGGGGTCGTCGTCTTCTGTCGCTGTACTCATTCTCGTTGGGAGAAGTGTCGGCCCGTCAAAAGCACTTCCCTACGAATCGAAACATCCGCTTGCGGTCGCACGACCGCGGTCCGCTCAGTCCTCGATGCGGACGCGGTCGCCGACCTCGACGCCATGCTCGGTCGTCCAGTTGTACGGTACCTCGAGTACCCACTTCCCGACGCCGTCGTAGCCCGTGAGGTCCTCGTTGTCCTCTTCGACGGGCGCGTGGTGAATCGATGTGATGCGGCCGTTGGCCCCGATGTAAACGATGTCGATGGGGAACGACATCGAGCGCATCACGTACGTGTGGCTGCCCTCGCTATCGTAGACGAACAGCATCCCCTCGTTCGGGCCGAGGGACTCGTGCTCACTCAAGCCCGTGCGGCGGTCCGACCAGTTGTCTGCGACCTCGACAGTAACGTTTCCGAGTTCGGTGCCGCTCTCGTCGTCGACGAACACTTGTGTCCCGTTTCCCGTATCGGTAGTGGCGCCCGACGTCGACGTGCCACCGGTGGGAAACCCCGCGCAGCCGGCGATGACGAGTAGACAGACGACCGCGAGCGTACGCCCGTACATACCCGCGGCTACGACCGCCCGCGGTTTGGGCGTTCCGCCGAAAGGAAACCGTTTAGGCCGCGGCGCGACTCTCTCGAAACGCGGGTTCGTGGTCTAGTTGGTTATGACGCGGCCTTTACAAGGCCGAGGTCGGTGGTTCGAATCCGCCCGAACCCACTCATCTTCTGCGACGAGCGGATGCGAGGAGCGAAGTAAGTGTGAGGGCAGGTCGAACTTTGGAAGACGCAACACCGAGCGAAGCGAGACAACCGCCTTCCAACAGTGAGAATCCACCCGAGCCACGAACGGCTCGCGGTCACCGGCACAACGCATTTCCGACTGTCGCAGATACGATCCGGGCACGTTCATGCCGCTCTCGACGTCGAAGCTGCGGAGCGGAACGCTGCTCGCCGTGACCGTGCTCGTGGTGTTAGCTTCGGGCGGGGGGCAGCTCGCCGCCACTCGACCGGTCGTCGAGTACGGGCAACAACTGTTCAATACGGCCGACCATCCCCAGAAGGACGTTCCCATGGGCGCCGAGGGGCCGCCGCCGGAGACAGCGGGGTTCCACGTGGACTTCGACCGGCCGGAGCCCGACAATCAGGTGTTCGAGTTCGAGAGCCACGACCCGATGCTGGCAGAGGCGAACGGGACACACTACCTCGTCGTCGGCACCGACACGGACCCGAACCTCTATCGCTCCGAGACGCCAACAAAGCCCGACAGCTGGCAGCTGGTCGACGACAACTACCTCGCGGACCGCTTCGAGTTCGACTCGCTGATCTCGGTCAACGGCCGGTACCTCGTCTACGGGAACAGCAACGTCTACACGGCGGACTCGTTGCCGGCCGACGACTGGACCGTGCGCAACGACAACACCGGGTTCCGCGACCTCGGCGCGTACTACGACGAGGAGACGGGGCTGGTCCACGTCTACTACGAGTACGGCAACGCTGCCGGCTACTCGGGGAAGAAAATCGGGCACGCCGTCAGCCCGAACGGCGTCACCAACTGGACGGTCTACCCGCCCGTGTGGACGGCGCCCGACGGCTACGGCGTCGGCGACTTCGACATCGTCGAGCACGACGACCGCCTGTACGTGCTCGGCGACTACGACCCGCACCACCCGCGCTACAACGTCTCCGTGTGGGTCAACGACGATCCCTACTCGGATTTCGTGCAGCTCGACGAGCCCGCCGTCGCCCCACACTCCGCTACAGCGGGCGCCAGCGACGACTACGGCATCGGCGACCCCTCGCTCGTCCGACTGGAGGACGGCCGGTACCTGTTGCTCGCCAACGGGTACGCGAACGACAGCGGCCCCGCGAAACTCCACACGTACGTCGGAACCATCGAGAACGAATCGCGGCCCGCGGCGAGGGCGACCACCGGCCGCTGGAGCGCTCCTGTAGCGTCGTAGCGTACGGGCGCTCCGATAGGAGGACCTCGAACGACGACACGACAGCAGGTCCGGCTCGCCGCCGGCAGTGCTCGGGCTACGTTACTTCCGGCCGTTCGACCGGGGACGCTTCGACAACGTCCTCGGCGATGCGGACGGCGTCGTAGAGGTCGTAGTCGGCTTCGCGGTCGGGGGCGAACGCGACGCCGCTCGCCTGCGAGATGGGGAGCGCGACGCCGAGCATGTCGTCGTAGACGTGGACAGTCGCGTGCACGGACTGGTCCTGCCGGGCTTCCAGCGAGCCGTAGCCGAGCGCGCCGAGCTGGATGCCCCGGACGATGTCGTCGACCTGCTCGGGGTCGTACTTCTCGTTCGCCAACTCGCTGCGGTAGACGTGGCCGACGCCGTCCTCGTCGTAGTAGCTGACGCCGACGAGGCCACCCGAGAGCTCGTCGTGGGCGCGTCGCGGACCTGCGCGGCCAGTTCCTCCATGCCCAGCGCATCTAACGTCCCCAAGTTTACACTTGTGGCCGGGCAGGGCGGCCGCCGCGTCAGTCGACGAGATGGCAGGCGGCGCCTGCGCCCTCGTCGGGGAGTGCGGGGTTGTCGCGCTCGCAGACCGTCTCGAACGTCTCGCGGAGGCGGTCGCGGGCGGCGGCCTCGTCGCCGTCGGCGAGCGAACCGAACGCGTCGGCGAGCGCGTCGGCGAGCGCGTCGGGCACGTCGTGGGGAACGTGGTCGTGCCAGTCGTCCGCGGCCGCGATGTCGGCGGCGTCGAGTTCGCCGCGGTCGAGGCGGTCGCGGACGTCCATAATCGCGCGGAACGCGGCCTGTTCGACGTCGAGGTCGTCGGGCGGAATCACGGCCGGACACCGCGTGCGGAACCGACACCCGGACGGCGGGTCGCGGGGCGAGGGGACGTCCCCGGAGAGCGTCGCGATTTCGCGGTCGGCTTCCGCTGTCTCCGGGCGCGGCACGCTCTCCAGCAGCGCCCGCGTGTACGGGTGCTGAGGGCGCTCGAAGATGTCCTCGACGGCACCCGTCTCCACAATTTCCCCGAGATACATCACCGCCACGCGGTCGCAGATGTGGCGCACCACGGAGAGGTCGTGAGCGATAAACAAGTACGTCAGCCCGAACTCCTCCTGGAGGTCGTCCAGCAGGTTCAGAATCTGGGCTTGCACGCTCACGTCGAGCGCACTCACTGGTTCGTCGAGCACGAGGAAGTCCGGCTCCAGCGCCAGCGCCCGCGCGATGCCGACGCGCTGCTGCTGGCCGCCGGAGAACTCGTGGGGGTAGCGGTCGAACTGGTCGGCCGAGAGGCCGACACGCTCGAGGAGCTCAAGGACGCGGTCCTCGCGGTCCGTGGGCGTGCCGATGTCGTGGACGTCGAGCGGCTCGCGGACAATTTCGCCAACGGTCATCCGCGGGTCGAGACTCCCGTAGGGGTCCTGGAAGACGATGCCCGCGCGGCGCCGGAACTCCGTGAGCGCGTCCCCGGAGAGCGCGGCGACGTCGGCGCCGTCGAACTTGACGGTCCCCCCGGTAGGGTCCCGGAGGCGCAGGATGGTCTCACCGGTCGTGGACTTCCCGCAGCCGGACTCACCGACGAGGCCGAGCGTCTCGCCCTCGTAAACGTCGAAGCTTACGCCGTCGACGGCCCGTACCGCGGTCGGCTCGCGGCGAAACAGGGTGTCCAGCAGCGAGTCGCGCTCGTAGTAGTACTTCTGGAGGTCCTCAACCGACAACAGTGGGTCACTCATCGGCGGCCACCTCCTCGAAGTGGTCCGCGGAGAGCGCCCGCGACTCGGCGTACTCGTGGTCGGCGAGGTAGCACTTCGCCGCGTGCTCGTCGCCGCCCACGTCGAACTCGGCGGGCTTCTCCAGACACTCCTCCATGGCTTTCGGGCAGCGGTCCGCGAAGTAGCACCGCTGGCCCATCTCCTCGTCAAGGAGGCTCGGAACGTTGCCCTCGATGGGGTCGAGGCGGGGATCCGGGTCGTCGATGTCCGGGACGCTCTCAACGAGCCCGCGCGTGTACGGATGGACGTGATCGTCGAAGACGTCCGCGAGCGTGCCGCGTTCGACGATTTCGCCGGCGTACATCACGCCGACGCGGTCGGCCATCCGGGCGATGACGCCGAGGTTGTGTGTGATGAGCACGATGCTCGTGTCGCGCTCGGCCTGGACATCCTCAAGCAGGTCCAGAATCTGGGCCTGAATCGTGACGTCCAGTGCGGTCGTCGGCTCGTCGGCGACCAGCAGATCCGGTTCGCCCGCGAGCGCCTGCGCAACCATCGCGCGCTGGAGCATCCCCCCGGAGAACTCGTGGGGGTACTCGTGGGCACGGTCGGCGGCGTCGGGGATGCCGACGTCCTCCAGCAGCGAGACCGCGCGATCCCAAGCCTCGTCGGAGACGTACCCGCGGGTCGGGACGAGCGTGTCCGCTAGCAGCGACCCGAGGGCGTACCCCTGCGTGCGCGAGCGCGTCGACCGCGGGTTCGCGCTCGCGCGGCGCTGAACCTCGACGGCTTCCGCAATCTGCTCGCCGACGGTCACCGACGGGTCCATGCTCGTCATCGGGTCCTGGAATATCATCGAGAACGACGGCCCGCGCAGCGAGCGCCGCACCGACTCGGGGAGACGAACGACGTCGACGAAGTCGCCGTCGACGAACTCCCCGGAGTAGGTGTCCGCGACCTCGGGGTTCCGGTACCAAATTTCGCCGTCCGTGATGCGGCCCGGCGACTCCACGAGGTCCAGCAGGGAGAGCGCGGTGACGCTCTTCCCGGAGCCGGACTCGCCGACGATGCCGAACACTTCACCCTCACGGACGGTGAAGGAGACGTCCTCGACGGCGTTCACCTGGCCGTCCTCGGTGAAGAAGCGTGTCGAGAGGTTCCGGACGCGGAGCAGGTCGTCGCTCATACGCCGCCCTCCCCCTCGACGCCGGGGTCGAGGGCGTCGCGGAACCAGTCGCCGAGGAAGTTCACGCTCATCACCGCGAGCACGATGCCGATACCGGAGAACGTCGCAATCCACCACGCTTCCGCGAGGAAGCCCTGTCCGTTCTGGATGTTGAAGCCCCACGAGAGCGTGGTGCCGGAGAACCCGAGGTAGGACAGCGAGCTCTCCAGGAGGATGATAGCTGCGACCTGCGTCGTCGCGAGCACGAGAATCGGCGTGAGCGCGTTCGGGAACACGTGCTTGCGGAGGACGTGGGCGTCGCTGGCGCCGATGCTGCGCGCGGCCTTGACGTACTCCTCCTCGGAGACAGTTAGCGCTTCGCCGCGCGCGATGCGCGCGAGCCACACCCAGTTCACGAGCCCGACGACGATGACGACCGTCCCCGGTATCGTAAACGTCGCCGGCATGTTCGGCGCGATGCCGAGCGCCACCCACGGGTCGGGGACTTGGACGGTGACAGTGCCGAACAGCCCGACCAACGAGACCGCCAGCACCAGCGACGGGAACGCCAGCATGACGTCGGCGAGCCGCATCAGCGCGTCGTCGACCGAGCCGCCGTAGAAGCCCGCGACGAGGCCGACGGGCACGCCGATGATGGCGGCGACGAGCACACCGAGAATGCCGACGAGTAGCGACGTCCGCGCGCCGTAGATGACCCGCGAGAGGACGTCCTGCCCGAGCTCGTTCGTGCCGAGCGGGTATGTCGGCGTCGCGCTAACGTAGGTGGTGTTCTGGACGACCTCGACGGAGCCGTTGACCATCTGCGTGGACGACGTCGTGCGCATCGCGCTGAATCCCAGCGGTGGCAGGAACTTCTGGTCGAGGTGCTGGACGGTCGGGTTGTGTGGCGCGAGCAGCGGCGCGAACACCGCCACAACGACGATGACGCCGAACAGCCCGACACCGGCTTTCGCGAGCGCGCTCCGACGGAACTCTTTCTTGAGGTTCCGCCACGTGCGCGGGGAGATCATGGCGACCACCCCACGGCGCGGATGGCCGGCCGTACGCCGGCGGTCATTCCACGGCCACCTCCGGGCTGACGTACGCGTAGAGGGCGTCGACGACCGTGTTCACGACGACGAACCCCGCGCTGATGACGATGAGACAGCCCTGCAGAATCATCCACTGCTGCTGGTTGATAGCCTCGATAAGCAGGCTGCCGAGCCCAGGGAGGTCGAAGACGCGCTCGGTGATGACGGCGCCCCCGATGAGCGTCCCGAGCTGGAGGCCGAGCACCGTGATGATGGGGATGAGCGTGTTCTTCAGCACGTGCCGGTAGCGCACTAGCGACTCCGGGAGTCCCTTCGCGCGCAGCGCGGTTACGTAGCTCTCCCCGAGTTCTTCCAGCATGCCGGAGCGCGTAAGCCGTGTCACGAGCGCTGTGAAGTACGTGCCGAGCGTGACTGCAGGAAGGGTGATGTGGGCGAGCCACTCGACCATCCACGCGGTCTCGCCCTGCAGGAGGTGTCGGACGGCATCTGCGAACAACACGGTCTCGCCGTTCATTTCGCCGAGGCCGCTGGTCGGGAAGACGTTGAACTGCACGGCGAGCAACAGCACGAGCATCACGCCCAGCCAGAAGTTCGGCGTCGAGATGCCGACCAGCGACAGCGTCGTCGCGACGTAGTCGGAGGGCTGGTGATGGTTCACTGCGCTGACGACGCCCAGCGGGATGGAGATGACGATGGCGACGACCGTCGCTGCGAGCGCGAGCTCGAGGCTCACGGGGAGCGCGCCGACGACTTCGGCGCCGACGCTGGTACCGCGGGCGTACGACTGCCCCATGTCGAGGTGTGCGAGATCCCATAGGTAGTCGCCGTACTGGACGTACAGCGGCTCGTCGAGCCCGTACGACTCCGCGATGGACTCGCGGAGATCGGGGCCGGCATCCAGTGGCGCGATGAAGTCGACGGGGCTGCCGGGCGTGATGTAGCGGAGCGCGAACACCACCGTGACGACCGCCCAAACGACGAACACGCCCTGGACCGCGCGCTTCGCCAGGAAGCGGAGATACCCCATTGGTCGTCACTGCGCGGGACTGATGGCGTAGGCGTCGATTCGTTCGTCGTTGCGCGCGGTCCACTCGATGTGGTCCGAGACTCCGTAGACGCTGTACTGGCGGTTCAGGAAGATCCACGGCGCTTCGTCGTGACACAGCTGGTTGGCTTCCTGGAGGAACTGTTCGCGCTCGTCGGGGTCGGTCGTGCTGTCGGCGTCCGACATGATCTGGTCGAGGTCCTCGTTCTTCCAAGAGGTGAGCGAGCCGTCGCTGGTCAGCGTCGGGCTGATGGTCTGACTTGCGTCGAACGTTGCGTTCCCCCAGCCGATGAGGTAGAAATCTGGCCCGGTGGTGATGTCCGAGTCCGTGAGTTCGCCGGCGAGCGTGGAGAATGTCCGCTGATTGACTTCACAGGAGACGTTCGGCAGCTCGTCGATCATGCCCGCAACCGAGCGCGCAATCTGGAGGTCCTTGAGGTAGCGGCCGGCGGGCGTGTGGAGTTCGATGGAGACGCCGGCGTGCCCGCTCTCCTCGACGAGCCGCTCGGCCTCGTCGGGGTCGTAGGGGTAGGGGTCGATGCTGTCGTTGTAGCCGAAGAACGGTTCCAGCGTCGGCTGGCCGGTCTGGCCGCCGGCGCCCTGCAGGGCGTTCTGGATGATGGTCTCGAGGTCGATGGCGTAGTTCATCGCGCGCCGGAACTGCGGCGACGAGAAGGGTTCGACGGTCGCCTTCATGGCGTTGTAGAGCACGCGCGTACTCCCGACAGCTTCGACGGAGGCATCGGCGTCCTCGACGCGGGAGAACGACTGCGGCGGGACGTTGACGACGAGATCGGTTTCACCCGCGACGAGCTGGTTGACGCGGACGCCCGAGTCGGAGGCGCTGTCGATGGTGAGCCGGGTGACATCGGCGGGCTCCTGCCAGTAGTCGTCGTAACGCTCGAACTCGACGTACTGGTTCTGCTGGAAGTCGGTCATCTCGAACGGCCCGGTGCCGTTCATGTTCTGGGCGACGTAGGACTTCTCGTTGTCCTGCACCCACGCCTTCTCGACGATGTCGCAGTAGATGGCGAACTCGGAGAAGACGATGGGGTTGAAGCCGTCGGAGTAGACATCGACTGCGCGCTCGCCGTCGGCGACCTCCGCGCCGGTGACGCCGTCGAGCTGGCCGGCCTGCGGGCTGGTAAACCCGACTTCGTCGTCGACGATGCGGTTGATGGTGTACGCAACGTCCTCGGGGGTGAGGTCGTTGCCCGTCTTGTGGAACGTCGGGCCGTCCCGGATCTGGAAGCGGACGTGGCCGGGTTCGACGCGCTCCCAGTCGGTCGCGAGCATAGCCGTAATCTCGCCCTCGGGTGTCCGGCTCAGCAGCCCCTCGTAGGCCTGTAGCATCGTGATGTCCGTGGGGATGTCCCGGTGGTCGTGGGGGTCCAGCGTGGTCGGCATCGTCCCCTGCGTGATGGACACCTCGAACTCCTCGGACTGGCTGTCGGCCTCGGTGGTCTCGGTTGCGCCGCTGTCAGTCTCGGTTGCCGCCTCGGTCGCCGTCTCGTCGCCGGTCTGGTCGGACGAGCAGCCGGCGAACGCCACGGAGACGGCGGTCGTTCCCGTGGCGGCGAGGAATTCGCGCCGCGACGAGTCAGTTTGATTGCGACTACCTGACATACCAAATAGGGTCACGGTTCCGAACGTTTATATCCAATGCCTGGGCGGGAATTGCCGCATCCGGACCCGTGACGCGCCGCACAACGACCCGACCGGCGCTCGCGATTCGAAATCCTTTTTCCCCTCGTCTACATCCAACAAGATGCGCGCCGCCTTAGCTCAGACTGGGAGAGCACTCGACTGAAGATCGAGCTGTCCCCCGTTCAAATCGGGGAGGCGGCATCCCGATTCTACGTGTCGTTCCGAGCCAAACAGGACGGACGCCGTGGTTCACGTTCGAGGGGGCACCGGCCGGAACACTATGTGGCTGGTAGCCGTCGCTGGACCCGTGACCAGTCTCCGAGACACGCTGACTCGGTTCGAGCGGCCGCTGCGGTACGCGATGGGGGCGGTGTACGTGGTCACGGGCGCGTTGCACTTCCTCGCGCCGGCGTCCTTCGAGCGAGTGGTGCCGTCGTCGCTGCCGCGGCCGCGGGCGCTCGTCTACGTCTCGGGCGTCGCGGAGGTCGTCCTCGGCGTTGGCGTGTTGTTCGAGCGGACGCGGCGGCTGTCGGCGTGGGGCATCGTGGCGCTGCTGGTGGCGGTGTTCCCCGCGAACGTCTACACGGTGACCGACGACGTGGCGGGCGAGCTGGCTCCCGACGGGATGGAGGGCGTGGCGCGCGCGATAGCGTGGGCGCGGCTCCCGTTCCAGGGCGTGCTCGTGCTGTGGGCGTGGTGGCACGCGCGGCCCGACGCCGAGCCGGAGACGTGAACCCCGTGCCGGCGAGGAGACGAGTGGTAGAACGCGGACAGTTGTCCGGGAACGGACGCGTACGCCGACGGTCAGCCGGACGAACGGGCAGTCTCGGCGCTGAAACGTTTATCAGTGCGTCGCCCCAAGAGGAGGTATGACCTACGACACCGTCGTGTTCGACAACGACGGCGTCCTCGTCGGCCGCACGCGGTACGACGTGCTGCAGGCGGCGACCGAGGACACGTTCGAGCAGTTCGGCGTCACCGACCCCGACCCCGACGACATCGAGGAGATGACCATCGGCGCGACGCCGAAGACCGTCAGCGACGTCTGTAGCCGCTACGGGCTCAAACCCGGCGAGTTCTGGCCGACGCGCGACCAGACCGCCGCGGAAGCCCAGTACGAGGAAGTCCGCGAGGGCCGCAAGACCCTCTACGACGACCTCGACACGCTCCACGACCTGGACGTCTCGATGGGCATCGTGAGTTCGAACCAGCAGGCGACCGTCGACTTCGTGTTAGAGCACTTCGGCGTCGACGACCTGTTCGGCGCGGCCTACGGGCGCGAGCCGACGATAGAGAGCCTGGAGCGCCGGAAGCCGAACTCCCACTACATCGACCGCGCGCTCGCCGACCTCGACGCGGACTCGGCGCTGTTCGTCGGCGACAACGAGTCCGACGTGCGCGCCGCGGAGAACGCGGGCATCGACTCGGCGTTCATCCGGCGCCCCCACCGCCGCGACTGGGAGCTGAACGTCTGGCCGACGTGGGAGATCGACGGCCTGAGCGACCTCCACGACATCATCGACTGACCGGCCGCGACCGAGACGGCTACGCCCGTCTCGACCAGCGATAGCGACGCATCGAGAGGGACTCTCCGCGGCTCTCGCGGGCGGACCGTCCGCCTCGGGAGGGGTCGTCGCGTGCCACAAAGGTTATCAACGAGCGGCGCTTCTCTGTGGTTGCAATGGCAACCGGTACGGTTGACTTCTTCAACGACACTGGCGGTTACGGATTCATCGAGACTGACGACGCGGACGAGGACGTGTTCTTCCACATGGAAGACATCGGCGGCCCGGACCTGGAGGAAGGTCAGGAAGTCGAGTTCGACATCGAGGAGGCCGACAAGGGCCCCCGCGCGACGAACCTCACTCGGCTGTAATTCGGTGATAGGCCAGCGTCGCTGACGCTGGACAGGACGAATCGTTTTTCGACTATTCCAAAAACGACGTAGCGACTGCGTTCTGCCGCCCCAAGGCGTACCAGTGTGACGCCCGACTAGCGACGCGTGCGGACATCTACACTCGGATTGGCCGTCGGCGCGTTCCTGTTCGTCCTGCCGATTCCCGGCACGTTCGTGACCGGCGCACTCCTGGTAGTCGTCGCAGCGGTCGCGCGGTACCGCTGAGCGCCGACGGCTACTCTAGTCGCGCGCGGTCCTCGGCCGTGAGGTCGAGGTGGCTCGCGGCGACGTTCGTTTCGAGGTGGTCGATGCTCGACGTCCCGGGAATCGGGAGCGTCACGGGCGAGTGGTCGAGCAGCCACGCGAGCGCGACCTGCCGGACGGTGGCGTCGTGGTCGGCGGCGACGGCTTCGAGGTCGTCCTGTTGTTCGCCGAGGTCGCCGCCGCCCATCGGGAAGTACGGGATGAACCCGATGTCGTAGTCCTCGCAGGCTTCGAGGACGTCCTCGTACTCGCGGTCGACGACGTTGTACGCGTTCTGGACGGTGGCGATGTCGACGATGTCGCGGGCGGTCTCCAGCTGCTCGACGGAGACGTTGCTGAGGCCGACGTGGTCGACGAGGCCGTCGTCTTTGAGCTCCGCGAACGCGTGGACGGCGTCCTCGAAGTCCGTGTCGGGGTCGGGGCGGTGGTACTGGTAGAGGTCGATGGAGTCGACGCCGAGCCGGTCGAGCGAGGCCAGCGCCTGGTTCTTGATGTAGTCGGGGTCGCCGTGGGGAATCCAGTCGCCGGTCGCGTTCCGCAGGAGGCCCGCCTTGGTGGCGACGACGGCGTCCTCGGCGATGCCGGATTCGCGGATGAGGCGCTCGCTGACGCCGGGACCGTAGGAGTCCGCCGTGTCCACGAAGTCGACGCCGAGGTCCACGGCGTGCTGGAGGACCTCGCGGGCGTTTTCCTCGTCGTCGGGCGACCCGATGACGTCCGGGCCGGTGACGCGCATCGCGCCGAACCCGAGCCGGTGGACTGTCAGTTCGCCGCCGATGTCGAACGTGTCGCTGTCGTTCTCCGTTGCCATACGCGAGCCGTCAACAGCCGGTCGCAAAGATGTTGGTGAAACGGACTCGTCCGCCGGCAGTCAGGGCTCCCACTGGTCGCGCAGTTCCGTCCGCGGCTTCGAGGGGTCGTCGTGTTCGACGAGCGTGCGCATCCGGTCGGCGTTGAACGCGTACGTGCGGTCGTCGCGCGCGACGAGGTCGCGGGTGCGGAGTTCCCGCAGGAGTGTGTGGACGGGTTCGACGTCGATGCCCGCTGCGGCCGCGAGGTCGTGCGCGCTTGCGCCCGGATTCGTCGCGAGCTCGGAGACAACGCGCCACGCGGCGTCGTCGTTGCACTTCGAGTCGCGGCGCGCCGCGTTCACGCGCGTCACGACCGGCGGCGCCTGCAGGAGGTCGACGACCGTCTCGGCCGCCGGCCCCGCGGGGTCGTCCGGCGTCGCGTCCGCGTCGTCGCTCGCGTCTTGGAGTTTGCTGCGCTCGCCGCGGCGCCGCAGCCGGTCCTGAACGGCGTCCACGAGCGCGTCCCGGGGCTCGTCGCCGCTCCCGACAGCGGGCTCCGTGTCGGCGTCGGCGTCGGAGCGCTCCTCGGGCGCGTCCCCGTCGTCCTCGCTCGCGGACTCGTCAGCGGCGACGCCGCTCTCGACTTTCGCTTCGAGTTCGTCGATGCGCTCCTCCAGTCGGTCGATGTGTTCGTTCTTCGTCTGGAGGGTCGCCTGATAACTCTCGGGCGGGGAGCCGTCGCCGTGCGCGAGCGCGTTCGCCATCTTCCGGGCGGCCGCGGAGACGTCGCGAGCGGTCTCCAGCTCGGACTCCAACTCCGCGATGCGCTCCTCGCGGTTCTCGAGCTTCGACTCTAACTCCTCGATGCGGTTCTGCTCCTGTTCCTTCCGGTCGGTAATCTCGCCGAGGTCCTCCATCAGCGAGCCGCTGACGGACTTCAGGTCGGGGCGCTCGAAGTCGTCGAGGCCGGGGGTGGCGCCCGCGTCGAACGTGCGCTTGCGCTTGAACTGCACCCGCTTGACCATGTCGTCGCTCCAGTCCGTCTGGATGAACGCCTCGCCGTCCCCCAAGTCCATCACGTCGTCGGCGTAGTCGCTGCCGACGATGCGACCGACGACTTTGGTGTCGTTCTCCCACGTGAGCCGGTGCCACACCAACCAGTTCGCCTGCGTGATGAAGTCCTTCTTCACGTCCGCGGGGCGCTGGCTGATGCCGACGACGCCGAGGCCGTGCTTGCGGCCGCGCTTCCCGACCTTGATGAGGAGGTTCCCCGTCTCGCCGACGCCGCCGCCCTCCGGGATGTACTCGTGGCACTCCTCGACGACGAGCAGGAACGGCTTCTTGAGCTTCTTCTCCTTCGCGAAGAGGTGCCGCACCGTCTCCCGGAGCAGGTCGTCGGCCTCCTCGTCGTCGAGGTAGCCGGAGACGTCCAGGATGATTGGGACGTTCTCCTCCAAGGCGAGGTGCGCGAGCTTCTCGGCGTGCTCGACGCTCACCTGGATGTCGCACTCCTCGTCGGCGCCCGCGTGCAGGAGCTCGTACTCCTCCTTGAGGCCGTAGTACTCGCCGTCCGTGTCCACGATGAGCACGGGGTAGCCGGCTTCGAGGAGCTCCTCCACGACGACGCTCGTGGTGTTGGACTTCCCGGACCCGGACTTCCCGGTGACGAACCCGCGGCCGGTGAGCATCTCCACGATGGGGAACTCCAGCCGGTCGCCGTCCGCGGTCTCCCCCACGTGAATCCGCTGGTCGCCGTCCGCTGCGGTGTCTGCCATCGCTGGGTGCCACGCGAGCCGGGGAGAAAACCGTTGTCCTCGCTTACCGGCTGCCGGGGTGGCCGTCGGGGAGCCCGCGGCGGCCGAACGTCGTCTCCCGGAGGGTCTCGCCGTCGTATTCGTCGCGGAGCAGCCCGCGCTCGCGGAGTTCGGGAACGACGAGGTCCACGAAGTCACGGAGGCTGTCGGGCCGGGCGACCTCCTTGACGTTGAAGCCGTCCACGCCGACGTCCTCGAACCAGTACTGGAACTCGTCGGCGACCTGCTCGGGCGTCCCGACGACGACGGGCGAGGTGGTGCCCAGTCCCGCGAACTCCGCGACCTCGCGGACTGTCCAGTCGCGGTCGTCGTTGGCCGTGAACGCGTTCACGACGCCCTGAATCGCCTCGGTCTCGATGTGCTCCAGTTTCTGGTCCGGGTCGAGATCGGAGAGGTCCATGTCCACGAACCCGGAGAGCAGCGCGAGCACGCCCTCCGTGTCGATGGCATCCGTGTACGCGTCGTACTTGGCTTCCGCGACTTCCTCGGTCTCGCCGACGATGGGGACGATTCCGGGGAAGAACGCGAGGCTGTCGGGGTCGCGGCCGTGGTCGGCGGCGCGCTCGCGGAGGTCCGCGACGTAGTCCTCGACGGCCTCGACGGAGGGCTGGCTGACGAAGACGGCCTCGGCGTGCTCGGCGGCGAACTCGCGGCCGCGGTCCGACGAGCCCGCCTGGTAGAGGACGGGCGTGCGCTGGGGGGACGGCTCGGCGCCGTGCGGCCCCGGAATTTCGAAGTGCTCGCCCTCGTGGTCGATGGCCGAGACCTTCTCGGGGTCGGTGAAGACGCCCGACTCGCGGTCGCGGACGACGGCGTCGTCGTCCCACGAGTCCTCGAAGAGCTTGTAGAGGACGTCCATGAACTCGTCGGCGCGGTCGTAGCGCTCGTCGTGGTCCATGCGGTCGTCGTAGCCGAGGTTGGCCGCCGCAGATTCGAGGTAGGAGGTGACGATGTTGAACGCGACGCGGCCGTCCGTGAGGTGGTCGAGCGTGGAGAACTCGCGGGCGAGCTGGTAGGGGTGGTTGTACGACGTCGACTTCGTGACGGCGAACCCGAGGTCGTCGGTGACCTCGGCCATCGCGGGAATCAGGTACGCTGGGTCGTTCGACGGCGTCTGGACGGCCTTCTCGACGGCCGTCTCACGGTCGTCGCTGTAGACGTCGTAGATGCCGCGGACGTCCGCGAAGAAGACGGCGTCGAAGCCGCCGCGCTCGGCGGTGCGCGCGACGTCGGTCCAGTACTCGCGGTCGCTGTAGCGGTGGGACTGGTCGCCGGGGAGTCGCCACGACCCCACGGAGACGTGCTCCACGGAGTTCATCGTGAAGAGGTTCAGCCGCATCCGGTCGGTCATTGCGCGCTGGTAGGGGAATGAGGCGTTTAAGCCGGCCGGTCACGACGCTGGCGTGGTGTTGTCCGGGAGAGCGGCAAGCCTCGCCGAGTCGGGGCTGACAGGCGACGGGGACAGCCGACGCGGGTCGTCGCACTCCCGCGGAACCGCGCCGGGCAGCAGTCAGGTCACGCGCCGGAGTGGTCCCGGCTTCGCACTTGAATCTCAGCAGGAGCAGTAGTAGTCGCGGCCGCCGAACTCGACGTCGAGGCGGTGCGCGATTGGCGCGGGGTCGCTGGGCCGGTAGACGGCGGTCGTGAGGTCGCCACTCGTCTCGAAGTCGCCGGAGACGAGCGCTTCCCAGTCGGCCGTGGAGAGCACGTCAGCGAGGTCGCCGCCGGCGAGCAGCGGGAGGTAGTCCTCCAGCGAGAGCCAGCGCGCGTCGTTCGTGGGGTCGGGCTCGTAGTCGGCGCCGGTGGCGTCGGCGTAGGCGGCCATCGGGAGGTTCGCGCCGGCCTGCACGGGCATGCTAATCCACTTCCACGGGCGCGTGTTGACGTCGAGGAGGACGAACTCGTCGCGGTCGCGGTCGTAGACGAACTCGGCCTCGCTGATGCCGTGGTAGCCCGCCTCCTCGATGACCGCGAGCGCGCGCTCCTCGATTTCGGGCTCGTCCACGCGCTCGACGACGCAGGACGTGCCGTAGCCCAGCGGCGCGCGGACGCGGGCGTTCCCGACGACCGCGAGCGGGTCGCCGTCCTCGGGGACGTAGGACGCCAGCGAGTGGTCCTCGCCGCGCGCGACCGGTACCTTCTCCTGAGCCATGATTTCGATGCCGGTCTCCTGGGCCATCTCGACGACGTCACGGTACTCCCCGCGGTCCGCGACCTCGATGACGTTCGTGCCGACGGCCTCCTCGAACTCGCGCTTGCGCGCGGGCTTGATTACGAGCGGGAAGCCGAGTTCGTCGGCGGCCTCGTCGGGGTCGACCTCGGAGAGCCGGTACGTCTCGGGGTAGGGGACGCCGAGTTCCTCACAGGTCTCGTAGAGCGAGCTCTTGTCGAGGACGGCGTCCATCGTCTCGCTGTCGGCGAACGGCAGGCGGACGCCCTCCGGTTCGGTCTCGGCGAACGCGAGCGCCCACTCGTCCATGCAGCCGAACGCGACCGGCTCGTGGTCCAGTTGTGCGGCGAGCTCTTCGACGTCTTCGCGGAAGCCGTCCTCGTCGTCCAAGGGGTACGTGACGCGGCCCGCGTAGTCGACGGCGTTCGACGGCGGCGCGGCGCCGTCCCCGGAGCGGTCGAGCGCGACGACGGGGACGCCGTGGGCGTCGAGCGCGCGGGCGACGGAGACGCCCGTGACGTGCGCGTTCGCGACGAACGCTGGCGGTCGGTCGAAGTCCGCGTCCGCGAGCGCGTCGCGGAGGTCCTCGAACTCGTGGAAGGTCATGGGCTGGCTTGTGGGCGGGGCGGCTAAAGCGGCCGGATTCCCGTCCTCGTCCGCCGGTATCCGGGAGGGAAGCGGAGCTGCATCCGCGGCGTCGTCAGAGGCGCAACGGCGGGCACGGCGACGGAACGGGTTCGAAGCCTTTATTCGCGCGCTGGCCGTCAGACCCCAGTAGTAACTATGTCCGAGAAGCCGGCCTCCATGTACCGGAAAATCGACAAGCCGTCGTACACCCGTCGCGACTACGTCACGGGCATTCCGGGCTCGAAGATTGCACAGCACCAGATGGGCGACCTGCAGGCGGACGCAGACGACTACCCCGTCCAGATCAGCCTCGTCCCCGAGGAGGAGTGTCAGCTCCGCCACGGCTCGCTTGAGGCCGCGCGCCTCTCCGCGAACCGCCACCTCATCAAGGAACTCGGCGAGGGCAACTACAAGATGCAGCTCCGCAAGTTCCCCCACCAGATCATCCGGGAGAACAAGCAGGCGACCGGCGCGGGTGCGGACCGCGTCTCCGACGGGATGCGCCAGGCGTTCGGCGTCCCGGTCGGCACCGCGGCCCGCATCTACCCCGGCGAGCAGCTGTTCACCGCGTACTGCGACGTCGACCAGGCGGAGGAAGTCAAGGAGGCGTTCCGCCGCGCCTACAACAAGATCACGCCGCCGTGCAAGATTAACGTCGAGCGCGGCGAAGAACTGCTGGTCCGGTAATCCGGCCGCTTCTCTCCGGCTTTCCCGTCGCGTAGCCGCGGCACCGGCTTCTCGGCGCCGACCGGCGTCTTTTAGTCCTCAAGCGACGACGCCAGCGTATGCTCGGGCTGGCGGTCGCCAACGACGCGGAGACGTTCCAGCGGATGCGCGAGCCGCTCGCCGAGCGCGGGATTCGCGCAGAGCACGTCTCCGTCCGCGAGCACGTCACCCGCCTCGCCGACCCGCCGTTCGACCCCGCGCGCTTCGACGCGGGGTTCGTGTTCCCGGGGCGGCTGATGGAGGGCGGCGTCGTGGACGCGTTCCTCGACGTGCCGTGGGTGAACAACCGCGCGGCCGTGCTGCGCTCCCGGAACAAGGCCGGCGCGCTGGCGACGCTCGCGGACGCCGGCGTGCCCGTCCCCGAGACGGTGTACGTCTCGAACCCCGCCGACGAGAACGAGGTTCGGGCGGCGTTCGAGGCCTTCGACGCGCCCGTCGTCGTGAAGCCGAACTCCACGACGCGCGGCGTCGGCGTCACGAAAGTCCACGACGCGGACTCGCTGGACGGCGTCACCGACTACCTCGAACTGGTCCACGACTACCGTGCGACCGGCGACAAGTCCTACCTGATTCAGGAATTCCTGCCCGAAGCCGCGGACTACCGCGTGATGGTCTTAGATGGTGAGGTCGTCGGCGCCGTCCGGCGCGCGGCGCCCGACGGCTGGAAGCACAACGTCCACCGCGGCGCGGACGCCGCGGGCGTCGCGTTGCCCGACGAACTCCGAGAACTCGCGGTGGACGCGGCCGATGCGCTGGACGTGGACTTCCTCGGCGTGGACGTGCTCGTGACCGACGAGCGCGCGGTCGTCAACGAGACGAACGCGCGCCCGACCATCGACGACGAACAAAAATACGAGAAGGGATTCTACGACAGGCTCGCGGCGCTCGTCGAACGGACGGCAGAACAGTAGCTACTCGACGTCGATGTTCGTCGACTCGCCGGTGCGCTCGAACGTGACTTCGAGGATGCCGTTGTTGTAGCTCGCGGCCCCCGAGCGCGGGTCCACGGGGCCGGGGAGGCCGATGCGCTCGTCGTACTCGCGGAGGTCGCTGCTCGCGCTGATAGTGACCTGCTCGCCGTCGCACTGCACGGAGATGTCCTCCTTCTCGACGCCGGGGAGGTCGGCGATGACGCGGACCTCGTCGTCGGTCTCGTGGACGTCGACGTGGGTGTCCGTCGAGAAGCCGGACTGGTCGCCCTCGAACCCGTTCGTGCCGTCCATCATCTCGTCCATCATCCGCTCGATCTCGCGGAAGATGTCGTCGAATGGGTCGTCCCGGTCGTCGCGTCTCATACCCCGAGGTTAGGCCGCGTGCTGGAAAAGCGTTCGGACTGTGTGAGTTTTGGGCCGCTCGGGCGGCTGTGGACGGGGTCAGTCGTCGCGGCGGAGGGCCTCACGGCGCCGCTCGTACTCCTCGTCCGTGAGGTCGCCGCGGGCGTACGCCCTGCGGGCGGCCGCCAGCGCGTCGTCGCCGTCGCCGGAATCGCCGCGAGTGAGGGCGAGGAGCCCGACGGCGACGACGCCGACGAGGACCAGCCACCACACCGGGCCACCGAGCCAGCCGCCGCCCATCGCGTGCCCGCCCATCGCGTGTCCGCCAGCTGCTCGGTGCATCGGCGCGGCAGCGCCCCCGAATCCCGCAGCGAGCGCGGGCACTGCGACGGCCGTGGCAGTCACCGCGAGCGCGCCGGCGACGAGACGACGAGTCGAGTACTGTCGTAGCATACGTGGACACCTCCGTGCGTGAAGATACGCGCGGACGACTTACCCCAGTTTTCCTTCAGTTCCGAAAGTTCGGGACGCCCACTTGGTTAACGAGTGAGTGTTCAGCCGCCGTCGAAGATTGTTTCGAGAAGTGGAGTCGGCCGGCCGGTCAGATTCCGAGGCTGTCGTTGGTGGTGGCGACGGACTCGGCGGCGTCGGCGCTGTCGGTGACCGCGCGAATCGCGTCCACGTTCTCGGGGACGACGTCGGACTCCTGGTGGATGGCCTGGAAGCAGTAGAAGTCGCTGCCCTCCGTCGTGACGGACTCCCCCCAGAGGCAGTTCTCCCAGAGGTCGCCCCGGGGACGGCCGCGGTCGAGCGCCCACTCCTTGAGCTGGCCGGTGCCCTCGATGCCGAGGTGTTCGTCGACGACCGTGATGCGGGACTGCTCGCCGAGCAGTTCCCGCACTTCGGCGGCGTCGGGTTCGGCGGCGAGCGTGACGTTGATGGCGTGCATGTGCATCAGCGTCGTCGGCACCTTCAGCCCGAGCGTGTCGATGTCGAGGTCGGGGAAGATGGTGTTGACGTCGGGGCCGTGGTGGCTCGGAATCGAGATGGGGTCCGGGAGCGCGTCGTTGATGGGGCCACGAGACGGCTGGCTGGGGTCGCCGCCGCGGCGCACGAGCGTCGCGCGCACCTTCTCGACGCCGTACGCCTCGCGGAGCGGCGCGAGCAGCCGGGAGAGCCCGGTCGTGTTACAGGAGACGACGCGCACGTGCTCGGCGCCGACGGCGTCGTCGTAGTTCGAGCGCGCGTTGAACGAGACGTCCGCGACGTCGGCGTCCTCGCCGCCCTGGTAGATGGCGGGCGTGTCGTACTCCTCGTAGAGCGCGCGGTTCTGCGCGCCGACGCCGGAGGGCGTGGCGTCCACGACGACGTCGCTCTGCGCGACGAGGTCGTCGACCAGGCCCGCGGTCTCGATGCCGGCTTCCGCGAACTTGTGCGAGCGGTCCTCGATGGCGGCGTAGAGGTCGTAGCCGCGCTCGACTGCCTGTTCGGCCTCGTAGTTCGGGCTGGTCTTGGCGACGCCGACGACGTCCATGTCCGGCTGGTCGCGGACCGCGTCCGCGACGCGCTTCCCGATGGTGCCGTAGCCGTTGATGCCGACGCGAATCATACCCGGGAGTGCCACGGCCCGGCGGTTAACCGTTTCGCAGGACCGATTTACCGCGACGCGAGTGAATCCCGGAGACGCGAGCAACAAGACCTAACGCGGCGCCGCGACAACGACCCACTATGACCGACCTGCGAGCGGCCGCCGAGACCGCCGTCGAACAGTGCCTCGGCCTCGAAGCCGACGAGTCCTGCGTCATCGTGACGGACGACAAGCGCCAGCCAATCGGCGAGGCGCTGTACGACGTCGCGAGCGAGATTACGGACGCGACGCTCCTCCGATATCCGCCGGGCGACCAGCACGGCGAGGAGCCGCCCAGTCCCGTCGCCGCTGCGATGGAAGACGCGGACGTGTTCCTCGCGCCGACGACGAAGAGCCTGAGTCACACGCGCGCTCGCGGCGCCGCCAACGACGCCGGCGCCCGCGGCGCGACCCTCCCCGGCATCACGGAGGACGTGTTCACCACAGGACTGGACGCCGACTACGAGACCATCCGCCAGCACTGCGAAGACGTACTCGCGCAGGTCGAGGGCGCCGACGAACTCCACGTGACGACGCCCGCGGGCACGGACATCACGTTCGAGCCGGGCGCCCGCGAGTGGCGCGACGACACCGGCATCGTCCACGAGGACGGCGACTTCTCGAATCTCCCCGCTGGCGAGGTGTTCGTCTCCCCCGAAGATGCGAACGGGACGTACGTCGTGGACGGCACGATGATGCCCCACGGGAAACTGGACGACGACGAACAGCTCCGCTTCGAGGTCGCGGACGGCTTCGTGACCGAGATTTCGGACGACCAAGTCCGCGAGCAGGTCGAAGCCGCCAGCGAGCAGGTCGGCGAGGACGCCTACAACCTCGCGGAACTCGGCATCGGCACGAACGTCGCCGTCACCGAACTCGTCGGGAGCGTCCTCCTCGACGAGAAGGCTGCGGGGACGGTCCACATCGCCATCGGAGACGACGCCGGCATCGGCGGCGACACCGACGCGCCGCTGCACCTCGACGGCATCATCCGGGAGCCCACGGTCTTCGCCGACGGCGAAGAAGTCGAACTGCCGAGTCCGTAACTCCGGACTGGACGACCGACAGCTACAGCCGACCGACCACCCAGTAGCGGGTGGACTGAGCGAACGGGACGCGTTCGCGAGGGTCGGAAGACGAACGCAGTGAGTCTTCCGGGACTGAAAGGGGCGGCGGGCTCGACGAGCGAGACGACGCAAGCACCGCAGCGAAGCGAGGAGCGCAGCGAGTCGCAGCCGTCGAGCCCGCCGGGGCTTTCGAGAAAGCATCGACACCGAAGAGCAGAGAAAAACGACCCTACTTTCAAAACCCCAACTCCGCGGTCTTTTACGTACGGGGCCGCTATACGCCACCATGAGCGAAAACGTCGGGGAGCACGTCCCCTTCGAGTGTCCGTCGTGTTCGCCGGACCTCGAAACCGTCCACGAGGTACTCACCACTGGTGGCGGGAACGCGACCGTGAAGTGTACCGACTGCGGCCACGTCCACAAGGAGCCCGTCGAGGAGGAGACCACCGTCAGCGTCGACGTCGTCGTCTCGCAGGACGGCGAGTCCTTCACGGGGACCGCGGAGTTCGACCCCGAGGAGACCGTCTACGAGGGCGACGAGTTCGTCGTCGAGACCGAGGCGGTCATCGCGCAGGTTCGCGTGACCAGCATCGAGGTCGGCCCGGAGGACCGCACGACGCGCGCGGACGCCGCCGACATCGACACGGTGTGGGCGCGCGACGTCGGCAACGTCAGCGTGGACGTCACCATCAACCCGAAGGAGGACAGCGAGGAGGGCAGCCGGAGCATCGAGGTCCACGTCCCCGGCGACTACGAGTTCGCGGTCGGCGAGACCGAGGAGTTCGGCGAGGAGGCGTTCACCGTCACGGGCATCCACGTCCGCGAGAACGCGATTGACAGCTACAAGTTCCCGAAGCTCGGCGACGAGGGCGACGTGGTGTTCGCGAAGGACGTCAAGCGCGTGTACGGCGACGACGAGACCAGCGGCGCCTGGTCCCCCTGGTAACCGACTGACTACGGAGCCATGACCGACGAGGAACCTGATTCTGACGACGAGTTCGCGAGCGAGCGCGACGACCTCGCGGACGCACTCGCCAAGCGGCCGAACGTCAGCGAGCGCGTCGCGGACGCGATTCGCGCGGTGCCGCGCCACGAGTTCGTGCCCGCAGACCAGCGGGACGCGGCGTACGACGACCGCCCGCTCCCAATCGGGGAGGGCCAGACCGTCAGCGCGCCACACGTCGTCGCCATCATGGCGGACGAACTGGACCTCCGCGAGGACGACCGCGTGCTCGAAGTCGGGACGGGCTGTGGCTACCACGCCGCCGTCACCGCCGAGCTCGTCGGCGCCGAGCACGTCTACTCAATCGAGTACGTCGAGGCGCTCGCCGAGCGAGCGCGCGAGAACCTCGCCCGCGCGGGCTACGGCGACGTGTCGGTCCGACACGGCGACGGCCACGACGGCTGGCCCGAGCACGCGCCCTACGACGCCGCGTACCTGACGTGTGCGGCGCCCGAGTTCCCGGACGCAGTCGTCAAGCAAGTGCGGAACGGCGGTCGGTTGGTCGGGCCGATTGGCGACGCCAGCCAGCGCCTCGTCCGCGCGGAGAAGAACGAGGACGGCGGGCTCGTGGAATCGGACGAAGGCCCCGTGCGGTTCGTGCGGATGCAGGGCGGCGAGTAGGACACTCCGAACACGATTCTCGGGAGAGAGCGGAAGTCAGAGAAGATTATCGCGTGCGTTCGCCGGTCCCACCAGTGATGGCAGAGGCGACCGCGCCGTGGAGCACGACGTCGTCGCCCAGCGACGTCAGCCGAATCTCGGGGACGTTGTTGAACACGCTCTCGTCGATGTACTCCCGGATGGGGGCAAGCACTTGGTCGGGGTTGTTGAGCGCGACGGCGCCGCCGACGTAGACCACAAGGGGCGCGTACGACTGCACGAGGTTCGTGACCCCCATCGCGTTCCAGAAGCCCACTTGGTCGACGACGTGGCTGGCGAACTCGTCGGTGCCGGCGTGCTCGAAAACGTGCTTCGCGGAGAAGTCGGCGTCGTCCAGCGGGAGTGCGGTCTCGACGCCGCGATCCTCCTCGGCGAGCATGCGGGCGTACTCGGGGATGTTGTTCCCCGAGCAGTACGCCTCCCAGTGGCCGTCGCGGCCACAGCCGCAGGTCCGGCGGCCCTGCGGGTCGACGAGCATGTGGCCGAGTTCGCCGGCGTTGCCGTCCCAGCCTTCTAGCACTTCGCCGTCGACGGCGACGCCCGCGCCGATGCCCGAGGAGATGGTGACGTACGCCATGTCGTCGGGGTTGCTGTCGGCGTGGAAGCGCTCGCCGATGACGCCCGCGACGGTGTCGTTGTGGAGGTGGACGCGCTCGGAGTCGATGAGGTTCGAAATCGGGCCGACGAGCGGGACCGTCCCCACGGAGTCCGGGAGGTTCGCGGGACCGTCGATGGTGCCCTCCGCGAGGTCCAGCGGGCCGATGCTGCCGATGCCGGCGGCCCGCACCTCGGCGGGGGTGACGCCGGCGTCCTCGCAGGCCGCGCGCACGGCGTCGAGGACGGCTTCCGTGACCTGAATCCCCGTCGGCCCGCGGGGCGTCGGCCGCTTGTCGGTGGCGAGGACGGTCGCGTCGTCGTTCGCGACGGCGGCGCGCAGGTTCGTCGCGCCGAGGTCAACGCCGACGTAGTACGGCATCTACCTCGAATGGAGGCGCCCCGGCACTTAACTGCACAGTTTTCACTCGCGGCCGCGTTAGTTCGTCGCGCCCGGCGCGGGCCGCGTCGCCGTCCAGACGGCCGCCGGCCCGCGAATCCGACAGACGGACGCGGCGTCCTCGACGGCGCCGACGCGCTCGACGGAGACCGCGGCGTCCGCGTCGAACGCGACGACGTTCGCGGCCGCGACCACGCGCTGCTCGCCGTCGGGGACGGTCACGCGCTCGACGCGCCCGCGGCCCGCGAGATACGCCGTGCCGTCCCCGGCGACAGTCGTGAGAAAGAGCCCGCTGCCGCGGGCGGGCGCGTCCCCCACGCGGTCGGCACCCACGCGGACGTCGCCGGTCGCCGCGACGAACGCCTCCCGCGTCGCCGCCACGCCCTCGCCGTCGAGGTCGGCGGCGACGACGCTGCCGTGGTGGGACGGCCCGAACCGCGCGGTCGTCGCCTCGTCGGCGGTCACGCGGACGGGCGTGCGCTGGCGCTGGCGCGCATTCGCGACCGACCGGAGCACGCCCTCGCGAGCGCGCTCGACGCGGAGCCGCCCGGCGTAGTCCACCAGCGACCCGGACGCCGCGAGCAAGGATTCTCCGCCGTCCAGTTCCACGACGAGCAGCCCGCCCGCGCCGTCCTCGACGGTCGCGTCCATCTCAGTGGTCGCTGCGCACGAACGTCACGGGACAGGGCGCCGACAGCAGCACGGTCTGGGCGGTGCTGCCGAAGACGGCCTTTCCGGTCGGCGAGCGCTTCCGCCCGCCGACTACCGCGATGTCGGCGTCCACGTCGTCCGCGAGTTCGACGATGCTCTCGCCGTGGCCGCCGACGTGTCCGCGCACGTCGTAGTCGACGCCGGCGTCGTCGAGCTGGTCGCCGAGGTCGCGAATGGTCGCGTGGCGGCGCGCCACGACGTCCGGCGTCACCTCGTCGTCCGGCCCGAAGCCGAGGCGGTCGGCTGTGTCCTCGTACTCCTCGCGCGTGAAGACGTGCGCGAGCGTCACCGTCGCGCCCGCCGGCCCGGCGATGTCCGTGGCGGTGCGCGCCATCGGCTCGATTCGCTCGTCGTCGCTCGGACCGACCGCGAGCAGCAGGTTCTGGATAGCCATGTCTCCGGCGTGTTCGGGCAACCCCATAAGAATATCCCGTGCGGTCGGCGAGTACGAGGCATGCTCGCTCCCGACCTGACCGACCGCACCGCGCTGGTCACCGGCGGCGCGAAGGGGCTCGGTCGCGCGCTCTGCCTGTCGCTGGCTGACTGCGGCGCCAGCGTCGCCGTCCACTACTACAGCAGCGACGCCGCCGCGCGCGAGACCGCCGCCGACGCCCGCGAACACGGTGCGCCGGCCGCCACAGCCGTGCAGGGCGACGTGACGAACCCGGAGGGCGTAGACGCCATCTTCGACGCCGCCGAAGCCGAACTGGGGACCGTGGACGTGCTCGTGAACAACGTCGGGGACTTCGCGCCCGCCCACTGGGAGGACGTCGACTTCGAGACGTGGAACCGCGTCCTCCACACGAACCTCACGGGGACGTACCTCTGCTCGAAGCGCGCGCTCGACGGGATGCGCGCCCGGCAGTGGGGTCGCATCGTCAACATCGGCTACGCCTCCTCGGAGAAGGGGCTGGTCTCCCCGCAGAACTTCCCGTACTTCGCCGCCAAGCAGGGCGTACTGATGTTCACGCGGATGCTCGCCGCCGACACCCAAGACGACAGCATCACCGTCAACGCCGTCTCCCCGTACGTCGTCGAGACCTCCGACGAGTTCCCCGAGGACGCCCCCCGCGGCCGCTGGGCCTCCACCGACGACGTCGCGCAGGCGGTCCGGTTCTTCTGCGACGAGGATTCGGACTACATCTCCGGGGAGAACGTCGAAGTCGATGGCGGGTGGCTGCCCGAGGACGTGTAACGGCGTCCGGCGTTCGCGAGCATCCGCGAGCGAAGCGAGCGGTTCGCTGCCGGAGTGGGGCGGAGCCCCGCGGAGGCAGGTGTTTTTAGCGTAGATTTTTGCGAGCCGAGCGAGACCGGCGGTCTCGCTGGCCGTGCGAACGGGCGCTTCGCGCCCGTGAGCAGAGAGCGGTGCGCGAGCGCAGCGAGCGCACCCGACGAAGTAAAAAGGTACGTGTATGGCGGGTGGCTGCCCGAGGACGTGTAGGCACCTTCTCGGTCACTCGTCGTCGCCGCTCCACGGGCCGACGCCGAAGACGTTCCCGAGCACCCAGCCGACGAGGAACGGCGTGACGACGGCCAGACACCCGAGTCCGACCCAGCGGGCGGGCGGCGGTCGCGTCGCGAGGTACGCCAGATAGGCCGTCCCGGCGACCGGGAGCAGGCGGGCGAGCACGGAGTTCGACTGCGGGGCCATACGATGACTACCGCGCTCGCACGGAAGAACCCACCCGGTTGCGCGGAGCGATACACCTTTACTCGCCCACTCAGTCACCGACTGTCGTATGCACGAGCGAGCCGCGGAGTTCGTCGAGCGGGCGCGCGAGGAGTACGACGTCGACGTGGACGTCCACGAGTTCGACGAGGGGACGAAGACGGCTGCCGACGCGGCCGACGCGGTCGGCTGCGACGTCGCACAAATCGCGTCCAGCATCGTCGTGGTCGCCGACGACGAGCCGGTGGTCGTCGTCACGAGCGGCGCGAACCGCGTGGACCTCGCGACGGTCGCGGTCTACCGGGACGCCAGCGACGCGCGCATGGCCGAAGCCGACGAGGTGAAGAAGGCGACGGGCTGGAGCATCGGCGGCGTGCCGCCCATCTGCCACGCGACGGACGTGCCGGTCCTGCTGGACGAGACGCTGCTCGACTACGACAAGGTGTGGGCGGCGGCCGGCACGCCGACCGCGGTCTGGCCAATCGAGCCCGAGCGCCTGCGAGACCTCGCGGGCGCGGAGGCCGTCGACATCGCGGAGTGAGGGCTGCCGGCAGCCCGGCTTTTTTGCTGCAGTCACGCGACTGTCACGTATGGACGAGCAACTGCATCCGCAGGCGCGGGCGGTGCTCGAACGCCGCGAGAAGCTCCCGGTGTCGCTGCGCACGCTCGGGGCGCGGCCGCTCCGGCTGCTGGAGCGCGCGTCGAGTTGGTGGCAGAACCGCAATCCTCCGGAGGTCGGGCGCGTCGTCGACCGCGCGATTCCCGGGCCCGCGGGCGACCTCCCGGTACGGCTCTACCGGCCCAAGGGCGACGGGCCGTTCCCGACGATCGTGTTCTACCACGGCGGCGGGTTCGTGCTCGGGAGCGTCGAGTCCCACGACCTGTTCTGCCGGCACCTCACGCGCGAGAGCGACTGCGTCGTGATGTCGGTAGACTACCGGCTCGCGCCCGAACACCCGTTCCCGGCGGCCGTCGAGGACGCGTACGCGGCGCTGGAGTGGGCCGCCGACAACCGCGACGCGCTCGCCGGCACGGGTGACCTCGCGGTCGTCGGTGACTCCGCGGGCGGGAACCTCGCGGCCGTCGTCTCGCTGATGGCCGCCGAGCGCGACGGCCCCGAGGTCGACTACCAGTACCTGCTGTACCCGGGCGTCGGCATCGAGGAAGACCAGGACTCCGTCCGCGAGCACGCCGGGAAGGTCCTCAGCGAGGACGACCTCTGGTGGTTCCGGGAGTGCTACTACGGCTCCGAGATTCACGAGCGCAACCCCTACGGCGACCCGACGAACGCCTGCGACCTCTCGGGGGTCGCGCCCGCGACCGTGCTCACGGCGGGCTTCGACCCGCTCCGGGACGGCGGCCGGCGGTACGCCGACCAGCTCGTCGCGGACGGCGTGCCGACGCGCCACGTCGAGTACGAGGGGATGATTCACGGGTTCGCGACGATGCTCTCGAACCCGGACCTCGACCGCGCGCACGACGCGGTCGCGGACGTCGCCGGCGACCTCCGCGAGGCGTTTGGTGACTAACTCGTACTGCTAACCTTCATCGAAGGCTTTACCGCCTCTCCCAGCCGATTTCACCGAATACAACCCTCATCAAGTAGCGTGCTGACTGACCTACTCAAGCCGAGAACGCTCCGTGAGCAATGCCGCAATCCGTCGGTCCGAGGACCGTTTTATACGCACCGTACGATGAACGGGCAAACGATAACTGGGTGGTCTCGAATACATCTGCCGATGAGCGCCCCGACAGTCGGTAGCGCTCTCGCAGCCCTCGCCACTCAGCTTGATCGCCGGCATTGTGACGCTCCTTGAGAGCGACTACACTACCGATTTGACCGGGGCACAGTCTCGGCTATGCAGTCGTCTCTCTACGTCGTCCCCAATGATTCGGCCACCGATCCCTTCCAAGAGTTCTGGGAGCCGATAGTTTCCGACGGGGAGTTCGTGGTCGTTCTCCCCCACCACGAGATCGAATATCTGAGAGACGACAAGAAGGAGTTAGACCACCAAGGAGCCCACGAGTTGCTCACAGAAATCGATAGTGAGTTCGACGACGTTGAGTTCTCATTCGTTTCGTCGGGCAACTTCGGCCCGTCGTACCACTCAAATCACATCATCTCGATTGCGGGGCCGGCACCGAACGATGTCACTTACGAACTCCTCTACCGGCCCGGAGTTCACTACAACTTCGAGAGAACGAAAACAGACACCGTGACGGGTACGCTGACCTCGACGGGAATCGGAGACCCATCACTCCGGCTCGACCCCGAGACGGTCTATGACCCGGTATCGGACGAGCGGCGAGTCGAATTCGATTACGGGCTTGTGACGCGAATGCCAAATCCCTACGACGACGAATACGTCGTTATCAACGTCGCTGGTGGCTTCGGTGAGGGAACGTGGGCCGGAACACAACTGCTGCGGCGTCGAGACGCCCTAGAATTCTTGATTCAGCAGGAGTGCGAGTTCTTTCAGGTAGTTTATGAGACTTCGGTGGATCGAACTGGCGAACCGAAGTCCACTCACTTCCTTGATTGCCACCCAGACTCTGCCCAGCGCCGCGAAACGTTCGTCGAACTATCTATGTAACCGTGTAAACCAACCGTGACCGACAGACCTTCAGCGGTTCGCGCGGTACTAGACGCTCAATGAGTGACGACTACATCGAGGTCCGCGGGGCCGAGGAGAACAACCTCGACGACCTCGACGTGACGATTCCACGCGAAGCGCTGAACGTGGTGACCGGCCTCTCCGGGTCGGGGAAGTCGTCGCTGGCCTTCCAGACCATCTACGCGGAGGGCCAGCGCCGCTACATCGAGAGCCTGTCGGCGTACGCCCGGAACTTCCTCGGGCAGATGGACAAGCCGCAGGTCGAGTCCGTCGAGGGGCTGTCGCCGGCCATCAGCATCGACCAGAAGAACGCCGCGAACAACCCCCGCTCGACCGTGGGGACGGTCACGGAACTCCACGACTACCTGCGCCTCCTCTATGCGCGCGTCGGCGTCCCGCACTGCCCGGAGTGCGGCCGCGAGGTCGGCGAGCAGTCCGCCCAGCAGATGGTGCGGCGCATCCTCGAACTCCCCGAGGGCACGAAGGCGAAAATCGCGGCGCCCGTCGTGCGCGACCAGAAGGGCGCCTTCGAGGAGCTCTTCGAGGAGCTCGTCAGCGAGGGGTACTCCCGGGTGGAGGTCGACGGCGAAGCCTACGACCTCGCGTACGACGACCCGGACCTCGACGAGAACTACGACCACACCATCGACGTCGTCGTGGACCGCGTCGCGGTCAGCGAGGACGCCCGCTCGCGCATCAACGACAGCGTCGAGACCGCCCTCGACGAGGCGGACGGCGTCCTGAAGGTCATCGTCCCGGACGCCGACGAGGACCTCGAACTCGGCGGCGCGACCGCGCGCTCGACGGGCGACCTCGCCGACGAGGACGACGAGGACCGCTTCGTCGTGGAGTTCAGCGAGGACCTCGCCTGTACGCACTGCGGCATCGACATCAGCGAAATCGAGACCCGCTCGTTCTCCTTCAACAGCCCGCACGGCGCGTGCCCGGAGTGTGAGGGCATCGGGAACACGAAGGAGGTCAGCGAAGACCTCGTCGTCGTCGACGAGAGCAAGCCCGTCAAGCACGTCTTCGAGGCGTGGAGCTACAACCGCTCGTACTACCAGACGCGCCTCGACTCGGTCGCCGAGCACTTCGGGATTAGCCTCGATACGCCGTTCGAGGAGTTGGACGAGGACGTCCAGCAGGCGTTCCTCTACGGCACCGACGAGGACGTCGTGTTCAAGCGGCAGACGAAGAACGGCACCCGCCGCAAGGAGAAGCCCTTCGAGGGCGTCATCCCGAACCTCGAACGCCGCTACGTCGAGACAGACTCCGAGAGCACCCGCGACCACATCGAGGAGTACATGTCCGTCACGACGTGCCCGGCGTGTGACGGCACGCGCCTCAAGCCCGAGTCCCGCGCGGTGCTCGTGGACGGCACGCCCATCACCGAAGTCAACCGGATGAGCATCGGGGACGCCCTCGACCACTTCGAGGGGATGGAGGACCACCTCGACGAGCGCGACCGCACCATCGCCGAGGAGATTCTCAAGGAGATTCGCGCGCGCCTCGGCTTCATGACCGAGGTCGGCCTCGACTACCTCACGCTCGACCGCGAAGCCTCCACCCTCTCGGGCGGGGAGAGCCAGCGCATCCGCCTCGCCACCCAGATTGGCTCCGGGCTCGTGGGCGTCCTGTACGTCCTCGACGAGCCGTCCATCGGCCTCCACCAGCGCGACAACGACCGCCTGCTGAACACCCTCGAAGAACTCCGCGACCTCGGGAACACGCTGGTCGTCGTCGAGCACGACGAGGAGACGATGCGGCGCGCGGACAACGTCGTGGACATGGGTCCCGGGCCGGGCCGCCACGGCGGCGAGGTCGTCGCGAACGGCGACGTCGAGGACCTGATGGCCGCCGAAGACTCCGTCACCGGGGACTACCTCGCGGGCCGCGAGCAGATTCCGGTGCCCGAGGAGCGCCGCGACTGGGAGGACACGCTCACCATCGAGGGCGCGCGCCAGCACAACCTCCGCGACCTCGACGTCGACCTCCCCATCGGCGCGTTCACCGCCATCACCGGCGTCTCGGGCTCCGGGAAGTCCACGCTGATGCACGACATCCTCTACAAGGGGCTGGCCCGCGAGATGAACGACAACACCTCCGTGGACCCCGGCGAGCACGACGCCATCGAGGGTATCGACAACGTCGAGACGGTGCGGCTCATCGACCAGTCACCTATCGGCCGCACGCCCCGCTCGAACCCCGCGACGTACACGGGCATCTTCGACTACATCCGCGAGAAGTTCGCCGAGACCAAGCTCGCGAAACAGCGCGGCTACGAGAAGGGGCGCTTCTCGTTCAACGTGAAGGGCGGGCGCTGTGAGGCCTGCGGCGGGCAGGGCACCCAGAAGATCGAGATGAACTTCCTCTCGGACGTCCACGTCCCCTGCGAGGAGTGCGGGGGCGCCCGCTACAACGACGAGACGCTGGACGTCACGTTCAAGGACGCGACCATCGCGGACGTCCTCGACATGAGCGTCGAGGAGGCCTACGACTTCTTCGAGGCGGACAGCCGGCTCGGCCGCCGCCTCAAACTGTTGATGGACGTCGGCCTCGACTACATGAAACTCGGCCAGCCGTCCACGACGCTCTCCGGCGGGGAAGCTCAGCGCGTCAAGCTCGCCGAAGAGCTCGGCAAGAAAGACTCCGGCGACACCCTCTACCTGCTGGATGAGCCCACCACGGGCCTGCACAGCGCCGACGAGCGCAAGCTCATCGAGGTGCTCCAGCGGCTCACCGACCGCGGCAACACCGTCGTCGTCATCGAACACGAACTGGACCTCGTGAAGAACGCCGACCACGTCGTCGACCTCGGCCCCGAGGGCGGCGAGCACGGCGGCGACCTCGTGGCCGCCGGCACCCCGGAGGAGGTCGCGCGCAACGACGACAGCCACACGGGACGGTACCTCCGCGACAAGCTCCCGCGCGTGGACTTGGAGGGGCCGCGCAGCGACCGCGAGAAGCCCGCCGCCGACGAGCAGGCCGCGCCGGCACAGGACGACTAGACCGCGCGGTAGCCCGGCGCGAACCCGGTGACACGCGGGTTACTCGTTTGGGCGCGACTCGCCGGTGCCCGCACCTTCTTTCCCGGCAAGCGACATCGTTTGGACGTGAGCCAGCAGAAATCCGACTACGTCGACGACGTCGACGTGGACGACGACTGGGACAGCCACCCGACCGACGAGGAACTCGACGCCGCCGTCGAGAACCTCGAAGCCAGCGGCTTCGACGTCGAAGTCGTCGCGGACGCCGACGAAGCGCTCGACGTGCTCGTCGACGAGATTCCGGCGGGTGCGTCCGTGATGAACGGCCACTCGACGACGCTCGAAGAAGTCGGGTTCGACGACTACCTCGACGACGGCGACCACGACTGGGAGAACCTCGCCGCGGAAATCTGGAGCATCGACGACGACGAGGAGCGCGACGCCGCGCGCCGCGACGCCCAGACCGCCGACTACTTCCTCGGCAGCGTCAACGGCATCGGCCGCGAGGACGGCGCGCTCGTCGCCGCCGACCTCTCCGGCAGCCGCGTCGGCGCGTACCCCTTCGCCGCGAAGAACCTCCTGCTGGTCGCCGGCGTGAACAAGGTCGTCGAGGACGTCGAGGCCGCCCGCGAGCGCCTCCACGAGTACGCCTACGAGTTCGAGAACCAGCGCGCCCAGGACGCCTACGGCGTCGAGAGTTACCCCTCCAAGGAGCTCATCTACCGCCAGGAGGGCACCGAGGGCCGCACGACGCTCGTGCTCGTCGAGAAGACGCTCGGATACTAAGCGAAGCCTCTTTTCGCGCTCGCGACGTACGCGACGGTAATGTACGACTTCGCGGTCGTCGGCATCGGCCCCGCTGGGGCGCGGTTCGCGCGCCGCGCGGCCGAACGCGGCTACGACGTGGTCGCCTTCGAGCAGGGCGAACTCGGGAAGCCGCTGGCGTGCTCGGGGCACGTCAGCCTCGACGTCTGGGAGTACGTTCCAGATGAAGCCCGCGAGGAGCTGTTCCAGAACGAGATTCGGGGGGCACGCTTCCACCTCGGCGGCGCCGACTCCGAAGCCTACCCCTTCTACAAGGACGAGGCCATCTCGAACGCCGTCGACCGCGTGCAGTTGGACAAGGTGCTGGCGGACGCCGCCCGGGACGCGGGCGCTGACGTCCGCGAGCAACACACCGTCACGGAGGTCGCGGAATTCAACGACCGCGTGGAACTCACTGTGCGCGGCCCCGAGGAGACGTTCGACGTGACCGCGAAGATGGTCGCCGGGAGCGACGGCCCGCGGTCCCGCGTGCGAGACGCGCTCGCCCTCCCGGAACCGGACGAGTTCCTGCACGGCGCGCTCGCGTTCGACCCTGAACCCGACCACGAGAACTTCGTGGACGTCCACCTCACCGTCCCGGAGTTCTTCGCGTGGCGCATCCCCCGCGGCGAGGGCGGCGTCGAGTACGGGCTGGCGGCCGCGCCCGGCGAGGACGTGCCCGCGCTGTTCGACGCGCTCGTCGAAGACTACGGCGTCGAAATCGAGCACCGCTGCTCGGGCGTCATCCCAATCGGCCCCCCGGACACCGTGACGAGCACGCGCGGGTTCCTGCTCGGTGACGCCGCCGGTCAGACGAAGCCGTTCACGGGCGGCGGCATCCTCTACGGGATGACGGCCGCGGACTGCGCCGCGCGCGAAATCGACCCCGACCGTCCGACGACGCTCACCGCCTACGAGAACGCGTGGCGCGACGAACTCGGCCGGGACATCCAACTCGGCCACCTCGTCCGCAAGGGGTACTCCGCGCCCCAGCCGCTGCAGCGCGCGGGGATGCGGCTGTTCGAGGGGGAAATCGGCGTCCACATGGACCAGCCGACGAGCCTCTTCTCCGCAGAACAGTTGCGGGCGCTACTCCGCTGACTACTCGTAGGTCGGGATGCGCGCCGAGCGCCCGGTACAGTCCACGAACGGCAGGTCCGTAATCTCTCCAGACGCGTCGCCGTCGTCGGTTGCGACGGTCACGTCGCCGCCCTCGACGTCGTAGTTCACTTCGGCGAACGCGATGGGTTCGTCGCGAAGCGGGCTGACGACCGCGCGCGTGACTTCGCCGACGTCGTCGCCATCCTGCGTGACTGTCGCGCCCGCCTCGGGGAGGTCCTCGGCGGTGAGGCCAACCAGCCGACTGCTGGGTCGGCCGCGGTTCTTCACCTTCGAGACGACCTCCTGCCCGACGAAACAGCCCTTCTCGTAGTCGACGGCGTTGTCGAGGCCGAGCACGTTCGGGACTCGGTCTTCCAGTTCCGTCTCGAACAGCGGCGTGCCGGCTTCCAGCGTGAGCGTCTCCCACGTCCGCCGGCCGAACGGCGTGGCGTTCAGTCCGCGGATGACCAGCGTCTCGAAGACCGGGTCAGCGTCGGCGGCCGCGCAGACGACGAGGTAGCCCTCCTCGCCCGCGAGGTCGTCGTCGCGGATGACCGTGACGCCCTCCTCCATCGCACCGCGCACGAACGTCAGCGGCTCCTCGGGCGGGCTCGCGCCGCCGAGCACGCTCGCAATCTTCTCCGTGGCCTTCGGGCCGTGCGCGCCGAACACGCCGAAGTCGTCGGTCGCGTACTCCACGTCCACGTCCTGCACGAACGTCCGCTCGCTCCACTCCTCGGCGATAGCCTCGCCCTCGCCGGCCGGGAAGAACACGAGCAGGCTGTCGCCGGTGGCGAACGCGTAGCAGTCCACGCGAATCCGGCCCTGCGGGTCCAACAGGAGCGCATAGACGCCCTCGCCGTCCTCGGTCGGGACGTGGTTGGTGACGGTGTCGTCGACGAACTCGTGGCGGTCCTCGCCCGTGACGACGACCACGTCGAAGGCGTGCTCGGTGACGCCGACGACGTTGCGCACCGCGCGGTGCGTGCGCTCCGGGCGGCCGTACTCCTCGGGGAGCGCGCGGCCCGCGACGTCACGGAACGACGCGCCGTGGTCCTCGTGGAGGTCCCTGACGACTGTCATTGTCCGTAGGTCGGGCGCTCGCGCGGGTAAACCCACCGGGTTCCTCCGCTACAGCCCGATGCGGCGCCGGAGTTCGTCCAGAATCGAGGCCTCCTCGGTCTCGTCGCCGTCCGGGAAGACGCGGTCGTCGGCCCGGAAGACGGTGCGGCCGTCGGTCTCCTCGGCGTCGATGAGGCCGTCGGCCTTCAGCGCGCCGAGCGCGTCCTCCAGGTCGTCGATGCTCGCGTCGACGTGCGAGCGCAACTCGAACAGCGTCATCCCCTCGCCCGGCCGGTCGACGAGCGCGTCGAGCACCGCCACCTCCGTCTCGGGACGGTCGCGGTACTCGGGTTTGACGTGCATACGCGGACCGACGGCAGCCGGCGCCTTAGCAGTATCCCCGAGCGGTAGTCTTTTGCCGCTGGCTCGGATACTGCCGTCCTAATGGGTCTCAGGTGCTCCCTGCTCGGACACGACTACGGCGAGGCGTTCGTCGAGCGGGACCGCGAGGAGCGCGGCGACGAAGTGGTCGTGACCGAACGCGAGCTCAAGGAGTGCGCGCGATGCGGCTCCGAGAAGGTCACCACGGAGAACACGGAAGTCCGGTCGCTGGAGCCACAGCGCCGCGACAACGGCGACGCGACCGCGGAGCCGGAGCCGACCGAGGAGCCGGCCGGCGAACCCGCGGCCACCGCCGACGACGGCGCCGCCGAGGGCGCGTTCACGTCTGCCTCGGACGCCATCGAGCAGGCCGAAGTCGGGATGGAGACCGACGACGCGCTGGCGGGCGAGCCAGACGAGGACGACGCGGTCATCCTCGACGACGACGCCGACGCCAGCGACGAGCCGGGGAGCGACCAGTGGGACGAGCCCGCCGAACCGGAAGCCGACCCCGACCCCGAGCCCGTCGAGGACGACGCGGAAGTCGTCGACGCCGGCCCGAGCAGCGACCCCGACTCGGGCGCGCAGACCGAGTACGTCGAGCAGTCCCAATCCCAGCCCGAGGCGGAGTCGGCGTCGACGCTCGACCGCGACCGCGGCGAGTGGCCGGACACCGACGGCGAGGACGAGGGCTTCGACGCGACCGAGACCGCGGACGCCGACGCGGAAGTGAGCGCCACCGAGACCGACGAGTCGACGTTCGAGTTCGGCGCCGAGGACGGCGCCGTCGAGGCCGACACCGGGTTCACGAGCGCGGGACCGGTGGAGACCAACGAGGCCGCCGACGAGCTGGACTTCGCGCTGTACTGTCCGGAGTGTGGCTTCGAGCGCTACGCCGCCGGCTCCAGCCTGCGCGCCGGCGACATCTGCCCGGAGTGCCAGCGCGGCTACCTGGCCGAAGACCGGTGACGAAGCCGTTAAACCCCTCGCTGTCCTTCTCGCGTTCATGAAGGAGTACAAGATGCGACGCGGCGAGTACCTCGAAGAGCGGATGCCCGACCTCCTCTCGGAGGTCGAGGACTACTTCGGCGAGGTCACGGACACCGAGGAGTTCAAGGGCAGCGACCTCTACGTCGTCGAGGACCCCGACAACCCGGTCTTCGAGCGCGTCACAGCCGGCGCCGTCGAATACTCCGGGAAGAAGGACAAGCTCGCCGTCGACTTCGAGGAGCGCCCCGCCGAGGAAGTCATCGCGGACGGCGACGCCGAGGCCGCCGCCGACGCCGTGGACGCGAAAAACGACTTCCTGCTGGAAGCGACCGGCCGGGACGCCAAGTCCCGCCGCGACTCGATGAAGCGCGCCGTCGAGGACGACGCCGACGCGCCCGACGACGTCGCGTAAGTCAGTCAGCGTCGTTCGTTCGCGACACTCCTCCGTTTTCTCGCCGCCAGCGCCGTCTCAGCGCCGGTTGAGTTTCGTGCGGCTGATGGCGAGCCCGTTCGGCACGACGATGATTTGGTCGTCGCCCTTCTGGACGATGTCGCCGCCGACCTCCTGGGCGACCTGCCGGAGTTCGTCGACGACGTGTTCGACCGTGCGGTCCTCCGTGCGGAGCCGCGTGATGTCCGCGATGACGACGTCGCCGTCGTAGACGGCGTCCTTGATGGCGATGACGTCTTCCTGCCCGTCGATTTCCGCGATGTGGACGGTGACGCTCGCTTCGCCGCCGTCGGTGTCGAAGTCGTCGACGTCTAGTTCGACGTAATCCTCGGTGGAACTCCCGCTCCCGCCGAGAATCTTGTCCATGAAGCCCATGGCGGAAAGAGGGGTTCGCCGCGGGCATAGTTCTTGCGTCAGACGCGCCGGCTAGTCGGCGTTCGCCAGCGGTTCGACGGCCTCCTCCCACGCCTCGTAGCCGCCGTCCATGCTCGCGACCTCGTCGGCGTTCCCGTACTCCTCGACGAGGCGCGCGGCCTGCACCGAGGTCTGGCCGACGTAGCAGTAGACGACGACCTCGTCGCTCCAGTCGCGCTCGGCGACCACGTCCTCGAGCTCTTCGACGGTGAGGTGTTCGGCGCCCGGGAGGTGGCCGTCCTCGTAGGCGTCGGTCTCGCGGATGTCCACGAGGTCGAAGTCGTCGTCGCCGGTAGCGAGGCGCTCGCGGACCGTCTCGGGGTCGATCGTGTCGACGTCCTCGCTCATTGCTTCTCCAGGTAGATGCGGTAGACGCCGTCGCCGCTGCGCCACACGCGGGCGTCGGCGTCGTCGCCGACGGCGCGCGGGACGTTCTCCGTGCAGGGCACGTGGTCGGTCTCCTGCACGAGCAGGTCGCCCTCGTCGAGGTTTTGGAGGCCTTTCTTCGCCTCGACCTGCGGGTACGGACAGACTTCGCCCATCATATCCTGCACTTCGTCGGCCTGCTCGAACAGCGATTCGGCTTCTTCGTCGGACAGTTCATCGGGTGCGTCGGTGACGTCGTCGATGGATGGCATTGGTGTGTAGTGTGGTGGTCAGTTGGCGGGCGGTTCAGATTGCGCAGCCGACTTCGCGGTAGATCCAGTGGGTCATCACGTAGACGCCGAGCACGATGCCCGCCGCCGCGATAAAGGAGTGGACCGACAGCTCCGCGATGCCAGAGTAGATGTTCCCGATGTTACAGCCGGGGGCGAGCCGGGAGCCGGCGCCCATCAGGAAGCCGCCGACGACCGCGTTCGGGAGGCGGCGGCGCTTCGGCACGCGAATCGAGAAGTCGCCGCTCCACGCGGCCGCGAGGCCGGCGCCGAGGATGACGAACCCGATCATCACCATGTCGGTGGTGACGCCGACGCCCGCGCCGCGGAAGAGGACGGCACCCCAGTACTCGAAGCTCCCGGCGTCGACGCCGACCTGCGAGAGCAGGTAGCCCGTCCAGCGGGCTTCCGGCCCGGTGACGCCGACGATGGAGACCTGCGTGAACCAGAGGACGGCGACCGCGGTGATGCCGAGCGCGGCGGTCCGCGGGTCCCACGGGCGCTTGCTGGACGCCAGCGGCGTCCGCCACGCTTCGAACAGCCCGGCGAAGTACTGGCGGGTGCCGCGGACGAACTGGCGAGCGCCGACGGCGGGCGCGAGCAGCACCGACGGCTGTGCGGACGCGACGGTCGCGCGCTCCTCGGGGTCGCCCTTCGTCGCGCCGCGGCCGACCAGCGTCGCGTACACGACGGTGACGCCGGCGGCGACCAGCAGCGCGAGCAGCCCCGCGGGAATCGGCGAGATAGTGAAGAGGCTGACGCCCTCGCCGAACTGCAGGGGGCCGAAGTACGTGCTCTGGAGCGTCGGGAACGCGACGGTGAACACCGCGTAGCCGACGCCCATGAACGCGAGCGTGAGCCAGAACTGGAGGTACCCCTCGCCGGCGCGGTACAGCGTGCCGCTGGCGCAGCCGCCGGCGTAGGTCATCCCGATGCCGAAGATGAAGCCGCCGACGAGGCCGGTGAGCCCCCACGCCGGCGTCCAGAACCCCTGATAGTACCCTAGCTGGTAGGCGATGCCCCAGAACACCATCGTGAGGAGGGTCGCCGCGAGCACGCCCTTCGTCACCCGGGAGTCCTTGTACGCGAAGAAGTCCCGGAAGGCGTTCACGAAGCAGAACCGGCCCTTCTGGAGGAACGCGCCGAGGCCGAGTCCGACGACCGCTGCCACGACCAGATTGTTCACGGTGTCTCACGTCCACGCCCTCGGCGAAGTTAACGGGCGCCGAATCGGGAAGCGCTGCCCGGGCGCGGGACACACCGAAAACGACGAAAGAGCGGCTGTAGCTCCCCGTTCCCCCGGATACTGGAGGTCCACTCGAACGGGAGCGACCGAGACGCCGGCAAGTACCACGGCTTTCGGGTCGCCGTCGGGCGGACTGCCGGAGTACCGGGGCTTATTTCGCCGGGCAGACACGGTTCGAGCGTGACCTTCAGCATCTGCGTTCGCGAACCCTACGAGGACGACGACGGCGACCAGCAGTACCGGTTCGGCGTCGCCATCACCACGCGGCTGCCCGCGGTCGGCGTGCCGTGCCCGCACGTCAACGAGCACGGCGCGGTCGCCACGCAGAGCCTCACGAACGAGCGCCTCGGGTCGAAGGGCATCGAGTACCTCGCGGACGGCCTCGGCATCGAGGACGCACTGCAAGGCCTGCTGAACGCCGACGACGGCAGCGCGAGCCGCCAACTCCACGGCGTCTCCCGGGACGGCGAGTTCACGTTCTCCGGCGACGAGTGCAACGGCTGGTACGGTCACACCAGCGGCGAGAACTACACCGTCGCGGGCAACCTCCTCACCGGGGAGGCGGTCGTCGAGCGCACCGCCGAGCAGTACGAGGACCTCGCGTTCGGCGACGAACCGCTCGCGAAACGCCTCATCGACGCGCTCGGCGCGGGGCAGGCCGCCGGCGGCGACAAGCGCGAGGACCTCACGATTCAGAGCGCGGCCGTCAACGTCGTCGACACCGGCGAGGACGAGCGCGCGTACTACGACAACCTGCGCGTGGACGCCAGCGAGGACCCCATCGTGGACCTCCGCGAGACCTACCGGCTCGCCAAGCAGGGCTACGAGGACGCGCTCGAACGCTACGAGGAAAGCGAGGACGAAGACGGAGCGGACGACGAGGAATAGACGGCAGCGAAGCGGGCGACGCGTCGCTAGACAGTGAACTCGTAGAGTTCGTCGCCGACGTGGTGGAGGTTCTGGACGACCTTCCCGGAGTCGCCGACCATGTCGTCGCCGCTCGTGAGCGCGCGGCCGACCGCCAGCGCCTTCCCGTGGTTCTCCTCCTCGACGACGACGAGGTCGCCCTCCTCGATGCCCGCCTCGGCCTCGGTGATGCCGGGGCGCATGATGTCGGCGCCGTCGCTGACGAACGAGATGGCGCCCGAGTCGACGGTGACGACGCCGGTGGACGGGTCGAACTCGTTGGCGCCCTGCACGGTGACGAACGGCTCGCCCTCCGGGTACCAGACGAGCGGGTCGCCGTCAACAAGGACGACGTCGAAGTCCTCGTCGGCGATCTCCACGAGTTCGAACGACTCGGCGTCCAGTTCGACGCTCAGTCCCTCCCGGAGCGCGTCGGCGATTTCGCGCACGGCGTCGCTCCGCAGGTGGTGACGAGAGGACACTTCCATACCGTGGGTTCGGGCGGCTCCACGCTTAAAACCGCCGCTCCGTCGCGGCTCGCGCGGCCAAACCGCTAAGTGCGCGGCCGAGCAACCACCGCGTATGCTGGGCTCCGGGGACGAGTCCGTCTCCTGTATCGCCTGCGGGGCGTCGGTGCCCCGCGAGGACGCCCGCGAGTACGACAAGCACGGCGACCGCTGGGACCGCGACGGCAAGCGCTTCGAGTACCTCTGCAAGCCGTGCTTCCGCGGCCTCGCCAAGCAGCCCCGCCGCGGCCTCGAAGCCCGCCTCGAAGCCGCCGGCGCGGGCCGCGTCGACGACGCCGAGTTCGTCGCCCGGTTCCTCGACGCCGCCAGCGAGGAACAGCCGGGCCGAGAGTAGCCGTGGCGACACGCCTAACTGCGGGTGCCGGCTACACTGTAGTATGTCAAACGACGCAGAGGCGGCTCCGGGCTCTATCGAGGACCAGGGCCCCGTGGAGATCTCCCCGGAGCTCGCCCGACAGATAGAGAACAAGCGCGACGACCTCCTGGAGAAGTTCGAACTCTACGACGGCTTCGCGCCCGAGGTCATCGAGGAAGCGGAGGAGCGCGTCGAGGACGTGCAGGCCGAGATTCAGGACGAGGTCGACGAGCGCGCGGACATGCGCCCGCTCCCGACGTGGACGACCGACCCCGTGGACGCCCAAGACTTCGACGACGCCATCAGCGTCCTCGAACGCGACGAGGAGTACGTCGTCTGGGTGCACATCGCCGACGTCACCCACTACGTCCATCCCGGCTCGGAGATGTGGGACGCCGCGATGGAGCGCGGGAACACCATCTACCTCCCCGGCTACACCATCCACATGCTCCCGCCGGTGCTCGCCGAAACGGTCTGCTCGCTGGTCCCCAACGAGGACCGCCTCGCGCACACCGTCGAGATGCACCTCGACAAGGACGACCTCTCCTACCGCAACATCGAGATTTACAAGTCCGTCATCCACAGCGACGAGCGCCTGACGTACAAGGAGACCGAGGAACGCCTCGACGACGAGGACGCGCCGCTGCACGACGAAATCTCGCTCGTGTTCGAGCTCGCCGACCAGATGCACGAACAGCGCAAGGAGGAGGGCAGCCTCGTGTTGAATCCGCGCCGCGACCGCGCGCACACCATCATCGAGGAGTGCATGCTGAAGGCGAACAAGGCGGTCACCCACGAGCTCATGTGGGACCGCGGCGTCGAGGCGATGTACCGCGTCCACCCCCAGCCGTCCCCGGACGAGTGGGACGACGCGCTCCGCGAGATTCAGGAGCTGGACGGCGTCTCCATCCCCGGCGACTCCTGGGACGACCCCCGGAAGGCCGTCAACGCCACCTTAGAGCAGGCCCCGGAGCGCCAGCTCGGGAAGATTCAGTGGGCGGTGATGAAGGTGATGCCCCGCGCCCGCTACATGAACGACCCGTTCGGCGGCCACCACGCCCTGAACTTCGAGATTTACGGTCACTTCACCAGCCCTATCCGCCGGATGAGCGACCTCGTCAACCACTGGATCGTCTACCAGAACGACGTCCCCGAGAACCTCGTGGAGCTCTGTGACCACGCCAGCGACCAGCAGCAAGCCGGCGAGTCCGCCGAGCGCGAGTACCGCGACTTCCTCGAAGAGGTCGGCCTCGACCCCGACGCCGTGAACAACCGCGGCGTCGAGGTTGTTGACGAAGAAGAAACAGCCGAATAACTCGCGTTTTCACCACGAGTCCGCGGGCGGGTGCTCGCTCGACCGGAACGGACTGGGGACGCCGTTCGTCCACAGCGACTTCCCCAGCCAGTAGCCCGCGTGCCAGCCGGCGCGGTCGTGGCCGTCGGGCGCGACGGCGATGCGGACGTCTGTGTAGTACTCCGGCACGCCGTCGTCGTCGACGTCCGGACCGTCCCAGTGCGCACAGGACGAATCGACGCCGACCGCCTCACAGTCCACGGATTCCCGTAACGCCACGACGACGTCCGCGTCCCCGGGGTCGTCGACCAGTTCGAACGCCGGCGGGGACGCGACAGTGCCGTCGGCCCCGCGCTCGTAGTACCCGAGCGCGGCCCGGACGCGCTCGCGAGCCGCAGCCGTCGCCGTCGTCTCCGAGACGACCGCAGCCTGCAGCGTCTCCGACCCCCACGAGTACGTCCGCGCGGCCGCGTCCGCGACGTCGCTGTCCACGCGCGCGGAGAGGTTCGGCGCCATCACGTCCCCCGGCCCCTCGCCGTGGCGGAAGCCGAGCACGTGGCCGAGCTCGTGTTTCAGGACCGCGCGCGTCGTCGCCGGCGCGTGTCCCGCCCGCACCTGCACGGTCACCTCGCCGGTCACCGTCGCGTTCGCCGGCACGACCGGCGCGCACCCGAGCGCGACGTCGTCCTCGTGAACGCGGCACCGCTCGACGGCCGGAACGACCTCCACGCGAACGTCCGCCGACGCGTTCCCCGCCGCGAGTTCGAACGCCGGCCGATAGTGGTCGCCCGGATAGACGGCGTGCTCCCAGAACGCCAGCGCCTCCTCGACGGCCGGGCGAACGTCCGACACGACGCCCGTGTGGTCGTCCACGACGACCGTAATCGGCCCCGACCCCCACGGGCTCGACTCCCGGTCAGCGATCCGGTCGGGCACCGTGAACGGCGCGTCCGGCGCCGACTCCACCGTGCTCGTCGGTCCGACGGCCGTCGGCTCGCCGGTCAGACAGCCCGCTGTGACGACGAGCGCGAGCACCGCGACCACCGACAGGACGCGCGCCATCGTCCCCAAACTGTCGCGTTCCCCGCATTAACGTACCGTTCGTGTGCACACTGTACAGCCGGAAAACGGGCGAGTGACCGCTTCGTCGTGAGCTCGTCGGCGCACTCTCGGCCTGCAGCCGTCTCGGGAGCGGGCTGACCGGCATCGTCACCCGCCCCACGCAAACTAGTCAACTAGCCAAAAAGAGGAACCGTGCGGAGGCCAGTCTCCATCCATGAGCGAGCGACGCCACCGAGCGCTCCACCGGTTCGTCGAAGAGCGCGCGAGCGACTCGTACCGGTCGGCGTTCTACTACGAGGGCGACGACTGGGAGACGTTGTACGTTCGCGACGACGTGGCGACCAACCGCCTCCGACACGAACTCCCCGACCTCGTCGAGCGCGCGCGATCCAACCAGCCGTTGCTCCGCGAAGACGACTACCCGCCGCTCGGGGAGCTCGGCGCGACGACAGAAGTCCACGAGGACGGCGCTATCCTCCACTTCCCGGAAGGACCAGACGAGGGCACCATCATCTCGCTGGACCGTGACGTCGCCCACCGGCTCACCGGCTTCGTCACAGAAGCGATGTCTATTCTCCAGACCGGCGAACTGACGGCGTACCAAGCGGCCACGGTCGACGACTGACGACGAACGGTCGCTGGTTTCGACGGAAGCGACAGGGCTGTCGCTTCGCGGTCGAAGTTCGGAGAAGTGGACTCGCTGGGATTTGAACCCAGGGCCTCTTCCTTGCGAAGGAAGCGATCTACCCCTGATCTACGAGCCCGCACCCGATTGAAGTCGACGGACGTATTTCAGACTTCTGTTTCGCGGCCCACCAGTGAACGACTCACGCACGGCGCGCGGCTCGTTCAGCGGGCGCTACGCGCCGTGAATAAGTGAGAAGGACGCGTGTCGCCCGCGTCAGTCTTCGAGAACGATCTCGATGCTGACTTCGTTGGGCACCTGAATCCGCATCAGCTGGCGGAGCGCGCGTTCGTCCGCATCGATGTCGATGAGACGCTTGTGGACGCGCATCTCCCAGTGCTCCCACGTGGCCGTCCCTTCGCCGTCGGGGGACTTCCGCGAGGGGACTTCGAGGGTCTTCGTCGGGAGCGGGACCGGCCCACTGAGCTTCACGCCGGTCTTGTCCGCGATTTCCCGGACGTCGTCGCAGATGTCGTCGAGGTCGTCGGGATTGACGCCGGCGAGACGAACGCGTGCCTGCTGCATGGATTAGGCTTCGTTGACGTCCAGGACCTTGCCGGCGGCGATGGTCTGACCCATGTCGCGGACGGCGAACGAGCCCAGCTCCGGAATCTCGGAGGACGGCTCGATGCTGAGGGGCTTCTGCGGGCGCACGGTGACGACCGCAGCGTCGCCGGACTGGATGAAGTCCGGGTTCTCCTCCTGGGTCTCGCCCGAGGAGGGGTCCATCTTCTTGTCGATGGACTCGATGGTACACGCGACCTGCGCCGTGTGGGCGTGGAAGACCGGCGTGTAGCCCGCCGTGATGACCGAGGGGTGCTGCATCACGACGATCTGCGCCGTGAACGTCTCGGCGACGCTCGGCGGGTCGTCGGCGGGACCACAGACGTCACCGCGACGGATGTCGTCCTTGCCGATGCCGCGGACGTTGAACCCGACGTTGTCACCGGGCTCGGCCTTGGGCACCTCTTCGTGGTGCATCTCGATGGTCTTGACCTCGCCACCGACGTCAGACGGCTGGAAGCTGACGTTGTCGCCCGTGTTCATCACACCGGTCTCGATACGTCCGACGGGGACGGTACCGATGCCGGAGATGGTGTAGACGTCCTGGATGGGCAGACGGAGGTCGGTGTCCGTCGGCGGGGACGGCTCGGGGAGGTCGTTGAGGGCCTCCAGCAGCGTCGGGCCGTCGTACCAGGGGGTGTTGTCGGAGTGGTCGGCGACGTTGTCGCCCTCGAAGGCGGACGTCGCGATGAACGAGGCGTCCTCGGTCGCGAAGCCGACCTGACCGAACAGGTCCTTGACGTCGGAGACGACCTGGTTGTATTTGGACTCGTCGTAGTCGACGATGTCCATCTTGTTGACAGCGACGATGAGTTCGTCGATGCCGAGCGTCCGCGAGAGGAACACGTGCTCGCGGGTCTGGGGCGCGACACCGTCGTCGGCGGCGACGACGAGGACGGCGTTGTCCGCCTGGGACGCACCCGTAATCATGTTCTTCACGAAGTCGCGGTGACCAGGACAGTCGACGATAGTGAACTCGTACTCGTCGGTGCTGAATTCCTGGTGGGCGATGTCGATGGTGACCCCGCGCTCACGCTCTTCGGCGAGGTTGTCCATGACGTAGGCGAACTCGAATCCGCCCTTGCCCTTCTCCTCGGCTTCTTCTTTGTGCTGTTCGATGACGTGCTCGGGAACGCTCCCCGTTTCGTAGAGGAGGCGCCCGACCATCGTGCTCTTGCCGTGGTCGACGTGGCCAATGACGGCCAGGTTCTGGTGTCGTTCGTCGCTCATTGTCTAGTATCGCGCGAAAGGCGCGCTCTGTGGGAATCATTCGGCAGTTCGCACTAAAACCATTTCGGTACGCACTCAGCACCACCCGCCCGCCGTCTCGGGGTTTGTGGCAACACGCCACACGACCCCGGCGGGTTCGCGCTACGAGAGCCGGTCGACGTCGCTCAACACCGCGGTCGCCGTCTCGGGGCCGCCCGCCCCCCGCCCGGAGAGGTTCAGGCGGCCGGCGTGCTCGGTCTCCAGCTGGACGATGTTCATCGTCCCGGACACCGCCAGCGTGTGATTCTCGGGGACGAGCCGCGGGCCCACGCGGGCGCCGTCCTCGGTGACTTCCCCGATGAGCCGGACCGTCCGGCCGTCCTCGGCGGCGAGCTCCAGCGCCGACGGCGGCACGTCCGTGATGCCCTCGACGTCCACGTCCTCCAGAGAGTAGCCGCCGCCGTGGATGACGTTCGCGAGAATCGCGCACTTCAGCGCGGCGTCGGTCCCCTCCACGTCGAACGTCGGGTCGGCTTCCGCGACGCCGAGGTCCTGGGCCTCCGCGAGCACGTGCTCGTAGTCGAGGCCGTCCGTGGCCATCCGCGTCAGGATGAAGTTCGCCGTGCCGTTGAGCACGCCCCGCGCGGCGGTGACGCGCTCGGCGCCGACGCCGTCGATGGTCGACAGCGCGGGGATGGCGCCCGCGACGGTCGCCTCGAAGCGAATCGACCCGTCGCTGTCGGCCTCCAGTTCGCGGAGGTCGTCGTAGCGCTCGGCGACCGGGCCCTTGTTCGCGAGGACGGCGTGGCGGTCGGCCTCCAGCGCCGCGCGCACGTGCTCGAAGCCCGGGTGGGCGTCGCCGAGCGTCGTCGGCGTCGCCTCCACGAGCGCGTCGTACTCCGCACCGAGCGCGTCCGCCGGGTCGCCTTCGCCGACGCGCCCGACGTCGTCCTTGTGGGCGAGCGCCGCGTCGACGTCGATGCCGTCGGGGTTGACGGCGGCGCTCGCGGAGTCTGCGAACGCCGTCACCGTGTGGCCGTACTCGCCGGCGAGCTCCGCGACCGACCGGCCGACGTCGCCGGCGCCCATCACGGCCAGTCTCATAGTTCCCCCACGAGCGGCTCCACGACGGAGAGGTCTTTCTGCGCCGCGACGTCCCGGACCTGTTCGAGCGCGCGCTCCGTGCTCCCGGACTCGATGGCCAGCCGGACGCGCGCGCTGGAGACGCCCTCCGTGCCCTTCTCGGTGGTCAGCGAGAAGTCCGCGACCGTCGCGCTCCCACACTCCTCGAGTGCCGCGAGCGTATCGGAGAGGTCAGTGTCCACGAGGTCCCCGACCAGCAGGACGCTGACGGCCTCGCCGTACCGCTCGGAGTCCGCCTGGATGATGGTGACGCCGGCGTCCCGGAGCGCGTCCACGATGTGCTCGAAGCGCTCGGGCGAACACTCCAGGTCGACCTCCACGGGGATGTAGCCGCGGGGCGTCAGCGACCCGCGCTCGTGGAAGATCGAGAGGAGGTTGCCGCCGTTCTCCGCGATGGGGGAGAGCGCGCTCAACAGCTCGCCGGGCTCGTCGACGAGCTCCAGGCGGAGCGTGTGCGCGCGGTCGTCGGCCTCACTCATCGTCTCCCCCCGCTGGCGACGCCCCGGCTGTTGTTGTCGGCTGCGAGCGCGAGTGCTGTCGCTCCGTGCCGATACCACGCCGGGCGCGTCTGCCTGCGTGCATACACTCTCACTCGGGGTCGTTCGCGCTATAAGCCTTCGGCCCGCACAAATCCTACCGATGCATAGCGGTCACGCTGGTCGCCGAGTGAACGCACAGAGAGAACCGTGAGATTCCGCAGCCGGTTGCGGTTTTTTAGCGTAGATTTTTACGCGGTTCACCGCGCGAACCGCGTAAAAAGGTACTTAGAAGTAGTCGATCTGCTCGGGCAGCTCGGTCTTCATGCCCTTGCGTTCTCGAATCTGCTTGATGATCTCGGGCTGGAGGTTGTCGGCCATGACGCGGAAGCCGGCGTTCTCCGTGTTCCAGGATGCGCGGCCTTCGGTGGCCGAGCGGATGTCGCTGGAGAAGCCGATCATCTCTTCGACGGGCGCGATGCCCTCGACGACCATCATGCCGCCTTCCTGGTACATGTCGTCGACGCGGCCGCGGCGACCCTGAATCTCGCCGGACGCGGCGCCCATGTGTTCGGAGGGGACGTCGATGCGGACGTCCTGAATCGGCTCGAGCAGGCGGATCTCGGCGTCCATGAGGCCGCGGTGGACGGCGTCGCGGACGGCCGGGATGACCTGCGCGGGGCCGCGGTGGATGGCGTCCTCGTGGAGGCGAGCGTCGTGGAGGCGGATGAGCGCGCCCTCGACGGGCTCGGCGGCGAGCGGACCGTCACCGAGGGCTTCTTCGAGGCCTTCGACGACGAGTTCCATCGTCTCGTTGAGGTGCTGGATACCCTTCGTGTCGTCGATGAAGATGTTCTTCCCGATGATGTTCTCGACGTTCTGGGAGGTATCCTTCTCCATGCCGGCGTCCTGGAGCGTCTCGCGGCGCTCCTGCTCGGGCATGTCCATCGTGACGTTGCCGAGGCGGAGCTGCTCGAGGACGTCGTCGTCGAGCTGCTCGATGGTGATGTAGAACTTGTTGTGGCGGTTCGGGGAGACGCCCTCGACCTCGCGGGAGTCGCTGGTCGGGGACTCGCGGAAGACGACGATGGGTTCGCCCGTATTCACGGGGATGCCCTGGTTGCGCTCGATGCGCTGGGTGATGACTTCGAGGTGGAGTTCACCCTGCCCGGAGATGAGGTGTTCGCCGGTGTCCTCGTTGATCTCGATCTGGATGGTGGGGTCTTCCTTGGCGACCTGCTGGAGCGTCTCGATGAGCTTCGGCAGGTCGTCCATGTTCTGCGCCTCGACGGACTTCGTGATGACCGGTTCCGAGATGTGTTCGATGGACTCGAACGGCGTCATCTCGACGCTGGACACCGTCGAGCCGGCGATGGCGTCCTTGAGGCCGGTGACGGCGGCGATGTTCCCGGCGGGAACTTCGTCCACTTCCTCGCGCTCGCCACCCATGTAGATGCCGACGCTCTGGATGCGGTTCTTGCCCGCGGTCCCGGAGACGTACAGCTCCTGGCCCTTCTCCAGCGTGCCGGAGAAGACGCGGCCCGCGGCGATTTCGCCGGCGTGGGGGTCGATGCCGATGTCGGTGACCATCAGGACGACTTCGCCGTCCTCGTTGACCATCCGCATCGTGTCCGCGATTTCGGAGTCCGCGTCGCCCCGCCAGATGCGCGGGATGCGGTGGGGCTGGGCCTCGATGGGGTCCGGGAAGTGCTCACAGACCATGTCGAGGACGACGTCCGACAGCGGCGTGCGCTCGTGGAGCTCCTGGCGCTTGTCGGCGCGTTCGAGCTCCATGATGTCGCCGAAGTCCATGCCCGTGCGCTGCATCGACGGCATCGAGACGCCCCACTTGTAGAGTGCGGAGCCGAAGCCGACGGTGCCGCCCTCGACGGAGACCGTCCAGTCCTCGGTGATGTCGTCCATCTCCTCGGTCATCCCGCGGATGAGCTCGTTGACCTCGCGGATAACGCTCAGGAGGCGCTCCTGCATCTCCTCGGGCCCCTCCTGGAGCTCCGAGATGAGGCGGTCGACCTTGTTGATGAACAGCGTCGGCTTGACGCCCTCGCGCAGCGCCTGCCGGAGCACCGTCTCCGTCTGGGGCATCGCGCCCTCGACGGCGTCCACCACGACGAGCGCGCCGTCGACGGCGCGCATCGCACGGGTCACGTCGCCGCCGAAGTCGACGTGGCCGGGCGTGTCGATGAGGTTGATGAGGTGGTCTTCGCCCTCGTACTCGTGGGTCATGGAGACGTTCGCGGCGTCGATGGTGATGCCGCGCTCCTGCTCGTCTTCCTCCGTGTCCATCGCGAGCTGTTCGCCCGCGGTGTCCTCGGAGATCATGCCGGCGCCGGCCAGCAGGTTGTCCGTCAGTGTCGTCTTCCCGTGGTCGACGTGCGCGGCGATGGCGATGTTCCGGATCTGCTCCGGCTCGTCCATCAGCCGTTCGCACTTTTCGACAATCTTCTTTCGTCGGCCCATTGGGCATTCATACTGCCAGCGGGTTCAAAAGGGTAGTGTTTTGCCGGGAGCACGGCACGCCGGAACACGACGCGTAGCCCCTAGCGCGTCCGGTTCGTCTCGTCGCCCGCGACCACTTCTGGGGGCGAAAGAGTCTTTGCCGCCAATACCCTGTGAACAGCTACCATGGAGTTGCGCGTGACGAGCGGGGGCCCCGCCGAACCGTTTCTCGGCGCCCGCGACGTCTTCGAGACCGAACACGACCTCGAACAGCCGGTCGAGGTGCACATCCGCGAGAACCCCGACGAGCGAACGTGGGCCGGCCACTACGACGACCACCACGTCCTCAACATCTCCCAGCAGGCCGCCACGTCCGCGATGGCACGCGAGCTCGCGCTCCACGAGTTCTCCCACATGCTCCGCCACGAACGCGACCACCCCAGCCACGTCCTCTCGATGGACGAAGTTCTGTTCCTCGCGTTGACCGGGCGCAGCGTCGAGCGCCGCGTGCTCACGCACTGCTACCAGATTGCCAACCACGTCAAGGACATCTACGCCGACGACATCACGCTCTCGGTCGGCCCCACGGACAAGCTCGTGGCGTTCCTCGAATCCGAGCTCGCGGCCGCCCTCGCCGACCAGCCGGTCGCCGGCCCGACGGTCGGCCAGCGCCTCACCGCGGGCGCTGACCCCTCGATGACCGCCGTCAACGCCGCGTTCGCGCTCGCGCTGCTCGAACGCCACGACGCCGTCGCCGACGACCACCGCATCTACGACCTCGCGCACGCGGCCGCCGAGGACGCTCCCGAAATCGACGTGGAGGCGTTCCGCGAGCGGTTCGTCGACCTCGCGGCCGACCCCGACGAGAGCGACTGTCGCCGCGGGCTCGTCGACGCAATCCGCACGTACGTCGACGCCCAAGAGACGACAACTGGACCTGCAGCGGACTAAGCGGGCGTGATGCGCACGAGGCGGTCGTCGCCCTCGCGGGGGAACTGGTCGCCCTGCGCGCGCCCGTCGCGGTTCGACGTCACCGCGTACAGCGTGCCGTCCGGCCCTTGTTCGACGTGCCGGATGCGCCCGAGCTCGTCTTCCAGCACCGTGTGGTGGACCGCGCTGTACTCGGAGTTCATCCAGTCCGCATCGAAGCGTGTGCCGCCGTTCTCCGCGGACGCCGGCTCGCCGTCCGTCGGGTAGACGGTGACAAGGTTGATGCGCTGGGAGATGAGCCCGCCGACGAGGAGGCGGTTCTGCCACGACGGCACCGTGTCCGCCGTGTAGAACACCGCGCCCGGCGGCGCCCACGTCTCCTCGGTGTTCACAACCGGGCGCGCGTAGTCGGTGCCCCGGTACTCATCGGCCGTACGTGCGCGCTCACCCTCGGGCCCCCAGCCGTAGTTCCCCCCAGCTTCAAGCACGTTCACCTCGTCGTGGGCGCCCGGCCCGTGTTCGGTCTCCACGGGCGTCGCGTCCGGCATGAACGTGATTCCCTGCGGGTTCCGGTGGCCGTAGGTGTACACCCGGGGGTCGCCGCCGTCGATGTCGGGGTTGGCTTCCGGCGCGCTCCCGTCCGGGCCGATTCGGAGCACCTTCCCTGCCAGCGAAGAGGGGTCCTGTGGGAGCGGCTGGGTCGTCCCGAGGTCGGGGTTGACCGACGCCGCGTCACCCGTCGTCACCCACAGGTAGTTCTCCGGGCCGAAGGTGAGCCGCGCGCCGTTGTGGATGATCTCGTTGCCGGGGATGTCGTCAATGACGACCGTCTCGGTCTCCCCGGGGTTGTCCGCGGAAACGTCGAAGTACGAGAGCCGATTGACGAACCGGTCGCCTCCGGAGACTGCGGCCCCACCCGCGTACGTGTAGATGGCGTACACGAGGGGCACGTCGGGATAGTTCGGGTGGACTGCCAGCCCCATCAGGCCGCCCTCGCTGCCGGCCTCCCACCAGCCGCCCTCCTCGCCGGGAGCGATCGAGGCGGCGTGGTCGATCACGTCCGGGGTTGCGACGGTTTCCAGGTCGGAGGCAGTGTACCGCGATATCCGGCCGACGCGCTCGCTGATGAACAGGTCGCCGTTCGGCGCAAAGGAGAGGTCCCACGGAATCTCCAGCCCCTCGATGACGGTCTCGACTTCGACGTCGAGGTTCGGCGCTTCGGTGGGATGCGACCAGTCGGGGTCGTACTCGCTCCAGTTCTCGACGTCGTGGGTCACACCGAGGTCGTAGGAGGGGTCGTCGACGGTCGTGACCGGTGGCGATTCGGTGGAGGTCGGCGTGTCGCTCGGTTCGTCGGGCGACGTGCAGCCGGCCAGCCCGGCGACGCCGGCCAGGCCCGCAGCAGCGAGGAACGAACGGCGGTTACATCGCATACCTGACGCTTGTGGAACGCAGGGTTAACTGTTTTCAGGTATCGCCGCAGGCCAGCGAAACGCCGCCGCTGGAAACTGGAGAAAGATTCGCAGAACCGAACGGGACCGCGTTAGCGGGCTGCGGCCGCGACGCGTTCCTTCTCTTCTTTCTGCCCGACCGCGTACGTCTGCACGTCGTAGTCGGCGGCGCCGATGAGCTGGTTCGCCAGCGCTTCGGCGGCGTCGACGGGCGTCTTGAACGACGACGAGTGAGCGCCGTCGGCGATGAACTTCAGCGCCTGGTCGACGCGGCGCTGGGGCGCGACGTCGACGGCCTTCGGGACGGAGATGCCACCGTACTTCAGGCGGACGGTCTCCTCGCGGGGCGCGGAGTTCTCGACGGCGCGCACGAGCACCTGAATCGGGTTCTCCTCGGTGCGCTCGTGGACGATGTCGAAGGCGTCACGGACGATGCCGAGCGCCTGCTGCTTCTTGCCCGCGTTCGCGCCGGTCTTCATCAGGCGGTTCGCGAGCCGCTCGACGATGCTGATTTCGCTCTTCTTGAACTGCTTCTGGGCGTGGCGCCCCATCGTGTGCGCGATGGGCGTCACGGAGAGGTAGCGCCGCGTGCTCGGGTCGCGGTACTGGATGTCCGAGACCTCCCACTTGCCGAAGAGCTTCGCGTTGACGTCGTCCTCGTCGGTACCAGCGGGCGCCTCGGGTTCGGGGGCTTCTTCCTCGCTCATGATTATCGCACCGGCTTCTCAGCGTTCCCGCGGACCAGTTCGATGAGGCTCACGCCGTTGACCTTCTCGACCTTGTAGTTCACGCCCGAGAGGTCGCCCATCGCACGACCCTTCGCACCGCCGATGCCGGCGATGGTGACTTCGTCGTGCTCGTCGATGAACGAGATAGCGCCGTCACCGGGACAGAACGCGGTGACCTGCTTCCCGTTCTTGATGAGCTGCACCCGCACGCACTTCCGAATCGCGGAGTTCGGCTGTTTCGCTTCGATACCTACCTTCTCGAGGACGATCCCGCGACCCTGCGGTGCACCCTCGAGGGGGTCGGACTCTTTGCCGAGCCCCCGTTCTCGCCGCGCGTACTCCGAGTCGGACCACCGGTGCTGCTGGCGGTCCTTCTTCAGTTTCCGAGCGGCGTACTTGCCGTTCGACATACAGCCGTTTACCCAGCGGAGGCACTTAAACTCGGCCTTTCGCTTCGACCTTTTACGCTACGGGAGCCGCCGCTGGCCGCTCGCTCGGCAAAACCTCGGCCAAACGCGCCGTCGAACCCCGCTTCGGGGGCCCTCGGCGCCCGCACTCCCGACGGTCGCGTGGCGAGCGGCTTCGCTCACGAGAACTCCGAACCGTTCGCTCGCCGATGCTTGCAGCAGAGGGACAGCTGACTGTTTTGCATTCGCGGCTCGAGCGGTCCGGAGGACCCGGAAGGGCCGCGATTCACCGAGCGCGAACGGCGCGAGCGGCGAGCGCAGCGAGCCGTGAGCAGTAAGCGCTCGGGCCGACGACTGAGCGGAGTGAAACGAAGTCGTTCGAAAGAGCGCATAGCGCTCTTTCGTGATGACGAGAGAGCTCCGCTCTCTCGAACCACGAAGGAGGAGTGTTTTTAGCGTAGCTTTTGCCGAGCGAGGGGGCGAAGCCGCCGAGCGCAGCGCAAAAAGTACTACGTGAGCTGGATATCGTCGATGTCGAAGTGCCGTTTCGCGAGCTGTTTGGCGGCTTCGATGTTCTTCCCGCCGGTGCCGATGGCGACGCCCTTGTCCTCGTGGGCGACTTCGGCGTACGCGACCGTGGTGTCGTTCTCGCTGATGGTGACGTTGTAGACGGCCGCGGGGGAGAGCGCGTTCGCGACGAACCCCTCCGGCGTGGGCGCGTCCTCGACGAGCATCACGTCGCGGCCGAGCTTCTCTTCGAGCTCTTCGACGCGGCTGCCGCCGGGGCCGATGGCCGACCCCATCTCGCCGGCGGCGACGACGAAGATGACGCGGTCCTGTTCGTCGTCGACGACGCAGTCGACAGCGCTGGCGTCGGTCTCGTCCTCGAACGCGGCGATGAGGCGGCGCGCCTCGTCGGAGAGCCTGACTGTCATCAGTCGGAGTTGCTGGCGCCCATCCGGAGGTCGACGTCGCCGGTGCCGAGCTGGACCGGCTTCCCGACGATGACATTCTCGATGACGCCGTCGAGGTCGTCGGACTCGCCGTAGATGGCGGCGTCCAGCAGGTGGCTGACGGTGACCTCGAAGGCGGCGCGCGCGAGCACGGAGTCCTTGTTCCCGGAGATACCGTGCCGGCCGATGGACTGGATGGTGCCGTCGTTGGTCATGATGTCCGCGACCAGCATCAGGTGGCGGATGTTCACGTCGTCGAGACCCTGCTCTTCGAGCGTGGTCATCGTCTCCTCAATGATGGCCTCGCGGGCGGCCTCGATGCCCAGCGTCTTGTGGACCTCGTGGATGTTGTTACACGACGTGCGGGAGGCGTCGACGCCCTCGATGCTGAGGGCTTTCTTGAACGCCGAGCCCTCCGTGTAGAGGACGAACTCCTCGCCCTCGTCGGTCTCCTCGCGGCGAATGACGACGCGGGAGACGTCCTCGATGCCCTTGAAGACGATGTCGCGGAGCTGTTCGACGAGCTGGAGCAGCTCGCGGTACGACGGCTCGCTCGGCCCGAACTCCAGGACGGTCCCCTGCTGGGTGACCTGCACGCCGAGGCTCCCCTCGATGGTTTCCGCGATTTCGCCCGCAATCTCGGTGGTGGAGTCCATCAGCGGCCACCGCTCCTGGAGGGTGTCCTCGTTGAGGTCGATCTGGACGACCATGTCGGCGACGTTCGTGGAGATGTCACCGAGCGCGAGAATCTTCGTCGCCTCGATGTTCCAGACGACCTCGTGGGCGCGCTCGCGCTGCTCGGCGTACTCGTCCTCGAGGTACACCGTCATGATGGGCGTGTCCGGGGTCTTCCGGGCGTCCACGAGCTCGATGAGCCGCGGCAGGCCCTGTGTCACGTCCATCTCCGCGACGCCCGCGTAGTGGAACGTGTTCATCGTCATCTGCGTCCCCGGCTCCCCGATGGACTGCGCGGAGACGGTCCCGACCGGCTCCAGTGGGTCCACGCGCGTGTCGATGTACTGGGACTCGACCGCGGTCGCGATGTCCTTGGCTTCCGGGATGGTGACGTCGTCGCGGTCCTCGATGGTGTCGTAGACGCGCTCCTTGAGCCGTCGCGGGAGTTCCGTGCCCTCGACGTGCTCGCGGATGGCAGGAGTGATGTCAGTCATCGGATTCCACCTCCCAGGACGCGCCGTGTTCGGAGAGGTTCGTCGGCGGCTCCTGCACGCCGAGGAAGGCCTCTTTCTCCTCCGTGGAGTCGAACTCGGATTCGATGATGCGGTCGGCGATGTGTTCGACGTCGACATCGACCTCCTCGTTGGAGGACACCTCGACGGGCGAGGTGCCGTCCTCGCCGAACTCGAACTGGACGATGGTGTCGCTGGTGTCGCGGACCGTGCCGTCGTACTGGGTCTCCAGCTCGGAGAGCGCGTTGATGAGGCGGCGCTGGAGGTAGCCGGACTTCGAGGTGCGGACTGCCGTGTCCACCAGCCCCTCGCGGCCGCCCATCGCGTGGAAGAAGAACTCCTTGGGCGTGAGCCCGCTCGTGTAGGAGTTCTCCACGAAGCCGTGGGCTTCACTGGAGAGGTCGTTCGGCTCGAAGTGGCTGAGCGTGCGGTCCTCGTAGCCGCGGTTGATGCGCTCGCCGCGGACTGCCTGTTGGCCGACGCAGCCGGCCATCTGCGTGAGGTTCAGCATCGACCCACGCGCGCCGGAGTCGGCCATGACGACTGCGGGGTTGTCCGAGTCGAAGTTCTCCGCGGCGACGTCGCCGGCGGAGTCGCGGGCCTTCCCGAGCGTCTGCATGATCTTCATCTCGAGGGTCTCGTCGACGGTGCGGCCGGGCAGGGACTCGAGGTCGCCGTTCTCGTAGGTCTCGATGAGTTCCTGCACGCGGTCGTACGCCGACCCGATGGCCTCGTCGATGCGCTCGCGGGCCTCCGTGGAGACGGTCTCGTCGTCGATGCCGATGGAGAACCCGAAGTGCATGATCGAGCGCATCGCCAGCGACGCGACTTCGTTGATGAAGATGCGCGCGCGGGTCTTCCCGTGGACCTTCGCGATGGTGTCGACGATTTCGCCGCCGAACCCACCGATTTCGTCCTCGGCGATGGTGCCTTCGAGGAGCTGGCCGTTCTCGATGACGACCGGCTCGCCGACCGTCCCCGTGAAGTCGAGGTTGAGGTCGTCGGGCAGTAGTTCGCTGAAGATCTGTCGGCCCTCCCAGTAGGGCTCGCCGTCCTCGGTGCCGGCGGGCTCGGGGAGCTCGTCGATGCTGGTCTGGCGCAGCAGGTCGGAGGCCTGCGTCTCGTTGAAGCGGGGGTTGTCGTGCGTGAGCAGGTACGTCCCGCTGATGTGGTCCTGAATCGCGCCGATGATGTTCTCACCGAAGCGCGGCGAGAGAATCTGCTCCTGGACGCGCATCAGCACGCGCGCCTCCGCCCGCGCCTCCTCGTTCTGGAGGGCGTGCATATTCATCTCGTCGCCGTCGAAGTCGGCGTTGTACGGCGGACAGACGACGGTGTTCAGGCGGAACGTCTTGTACGGCATCACCACGACCTCGTGGGCCATGATGGACATCCGGTGCAGCGACGGCTGCCGGTTGAAGATGATGATGTCGCCGTCGATGAGGTGGCGCTGGACCTCCCAGCCGGGCTCGACGCGCTCGGCGAGCTCCTCGCAGACCTTCTCGGTGACGCGCACGCGGCGGCCGTCGGGTCGCGTGACGTAGTTCGCGCCCGGGTGGCCCTCGGGGCCGTTGCGGACGTACGTGCGGGCGCGTTCGACGTTCTGCTCGTTGACGACCATCGTCTGGGTCATCTCGGTCGCCACGCGGTCGGGCACGCCGACCTCGTTCAGCGACAGCGTCGGGTCCGGACTGATGACGGTCCGCGCGGAGAAGTTCACGCGCTTCCCGGACAGCGAGCCGCGGAACCGCCCCTCCTTGCCCTTGAGGCGCTGGCTGAGCGTCTTCAGCGGGCGCCCCGAACGGTGGCGGGCGGGCGGCGTTCCCGAAATCTCGTTGTCCATGAACGTCGTGACGTGGTACTGCAGCAGCTCCCAGAGGTCCTCGATGATGAGCTGGGGCGCGCCCGCCTCGCGGTTCTCCATGAACCGCTGGTTGATGCGGATGATGTCCACCAGCTTGTGCGTGAGGTCGTCCTCGCTGCGCTGGCCGTTGTCCAGCGTAATGGACGGCCGAGCGGTCACCGGGGGGACCGGCAGCACTGTGAGAATCATCCACTCGGGCCGGCTCTTGTCGGGGTCGATGCCGAGCACGGCGAGGTCCTCTCCGGGGATGTCCTCGAACCAGTCGCGGATGTCCGAGGGCATCAGCTTGTTCATGTCCTCGGTAGTGAGGTCCGCGCCGATGGCGGCCTCGATGGCCTCGCGGTCCTCGCGGCGCGGCCGGAACTCCCCGGAGAGGATGTCGTTGATGCGGCTGATCTCGATGTCCGTCTGCTCGGCGAGCTCCTGCGGGCTGATGCCCGAGTCGTCCTCGTCGGGGTCGGGCTGCATCGCGGCCGCGATGCGCTCGCTGTAGTCGCTGGCGAGGACCTGCTGGACTTCGTAGTACGTCGTCGGCTTCTCGTGCTTGACGTCGTACTGGACTTCCCCGCAGTGCGGGCAGTGGTCCTTCTTGCGGGCCTCCCGGATGGCGGCCTTCGTGACGTCGGAGACGTCCTCGCGGAGGCTGCGCGTGCGGTCGAGGTCCTCGCGGTACTCCTCTTTCTCCTCCTCGGTGAGCAGGAGGCGCGCGCAGTCCCGACACGTCCCGCGCAGCAGCCGGCGGATGAGCTTCGCGAATCCGACGTGGATGACGGGCGCAGCGAGCTCGATGTGGCCGAAGTGGCCGTTACAGCTCCCGGAGCGCTGGCCGCACGTCTTGCACTCCAGCCCGGGGTCGATGACGCCCAAGCGGGGGTCCATCAGCCCCATGTCGATAGGGAAGCCGTCGTCGTCGTACGTGTCCGCGGTGATGACTTTCGTCGCGGACATGTCCCGGTACTCCTCCGGGTCCATCAGCCCGAAGCTGATTTCCCCGATTTCCATGGGTGATTGTCCTGTGCTCATACTGCGTCCTCCAGTTCGAGTCGCGGCGCGATGCCGAGCGCTTTCATCTCGTCGAGCAGGAGCTTGAACGCGTAACTCATCTCGAGGCTGTGCACGTCCGTCTCCTCCTCACAGTTCGGACAGTAGACGCGGCGCTGCTCGTAGTTCTCCACGGCGGTCATGCCACAGTTGCCGCAGACGTGAATCTCCTCGCGGTCCGAGGAGTCAAGCAGGCGCTCTTTGAGCACCATCGCGGCGCCGTGGCCGATGACGGTGTCGCGCTCCATCTCCCCGACGCGGAGGCCGCCCTCGCGGGCGCGCCCCTCCGTCGGCTGCCGCGTGAGGACTTGGACCGGCCCCTTCGAGCGGGCGTGGAGCTTGTTCGACACCATGTGGTAGAGCTTGTGGTAGAAAATCGTGCCGACGAAGATCTCGGCCTCGATTTTCTCCCCGGAAACGCCGGAGTACAGCACTTCCTTGCCGGAGGACTTGAAGCCGCGCTCCTCCAGCGTCGAGCGCAGTTCCTCCTCGTTCTCGCCGGTGAACGCCGTGCCGTCGACGGAGCGCCCGTCGAGGCTGCCGGCTTTCCCGCCGAGCATCTCCAACACGTGGCCGACCGTCATCCGGGACGGCAGCGCGTGCGGGTTCAGCACGAGGTCGGGCACGACGCCCTCCTGCGTGAACGGCATGTCCTCGTGGGGCGCGAGGTGGCCAACAACGCCCTTCTGACCGTGGCGGGACGCGAACTTGTCCCCGAGCTCGGGGATGCGTTCGTCACGCACGGAGACTTTCGCGAGCTTCGAGCCGTCCTCGCCTTCCATGAGGGTGACCGTGTCCACGACGCCGTCCTCGCCGGAGCGCATCGTGACGCTCGTCTCGCGGCGCTTCTGCGGGCTGAGCCCGCCCATGTCCTCGGGTTCCTCAAGGAACCGCGGCGGGCTCGTCTTCCCGAGCAGCACCGAAGAGTCGTCGACCTGCGTCTCGGGATTGACGAGGCCGTCGTCGTCGAGATGCGTGTACGCGTCCTCACCGCGGCCGCCACGCACGTCGTCGCTCGGAATCTCGAAGCGGTCCTCCTGACCGCCGGGGTAGCGCCGTTCCTCGCCCTCGTACGTGCGGAAGAAGTGCGAGCGCGAGAGCGCGCGGTCCACGGAGCCCTGATTCATGACGAGGGCGTCCTCGATGTTGAAGCCCTCGTAGGACATGACGGCGACGACGAAGTTCTGCCCGGCCGGCCGGTCGTCGTAGCCGATCTGTTCGGTGGTCTGGGTGTTCACCATTGCCTTCTGCGGGTAGTGCAGGAGGTGCTGGCGGGTGTCCGGCCGGATGCGGTAGTTCGCCGCTGGCAGGCCCAGACTCTGCTTCATCATCCCCGCGCCCATCGTAATGCGGGGGCTGGCGTTGTGCTCGGGGTACGGAATCATCCCCGCGCCGATGCCGAAGATGAGCTGCGGGTCGATTTCGAGGTGGGTGTGCTTCTCGGTGAGTTCGTCCTCGTCGACGCCGACGAGGATGTCTTCCTCTTCCTCGGCGTCGATGAACTCGACTTTCCCCGCGTGAACGAGGTCCTCGAAGTCGATGTCGCCGTTCTCGATGGCGTCCATCTCGTCGTCAGTGACGAGCGGCTCGCCGTCCTCGACGACGAGCAGCGGGCGGCGCGCCCGGCCCGCGTCCGCGTTGACGATGACTTCGTTCGTGCGGTCTCTCACGGAGACGTTCACCATCTCGGAGACCTCTCCCCGTCGGCGCGCCTCCCGGATCTGTGCTGCCAGCTCCTCGGGGTCCTCGTGGGTCCCGACGAGACTGCCGTTGACGTAGACTTTCGCTTCTCGTTCCGTGCTCATGTTAGTCGTCCGCTGGTGTCGCTTCCGTGCTGATTCCGGGGATGCCCTCGACGCCCATCGACGAGAGTTCGCGTTTGAGTTCGCGTTCGTCCTCGACGTTCTGGGAGAGCTCCATCGCCTGCGCGAAGTTCTTCACCAGGCCACAGTTCGGTCCCTCCGGCGTCTCGGAGGGACAGATGCGCCCCCACTGGGTGGCGTGCAGGTCACGCGCCTCGAAATGGGGCTGCGAGCGGCTCAGCGGGCTGCGCAGGCGGCGCAGGTGGCTAAGCACGCCCATGAAGTCCGTCCGGTCCACGAGCTGGCTGACGCCCGAACGGCCGCCCACCCAGTTCCCGGTCGCGATCGGGTGTTCGAGCCGTTCCGTGAGGACGTCCGAGCGAACCACCGTGTTGACGGTAAGTTCGCGGTTCCGCATGTTCGCGCGCTCGAGCTGGTACTTCACGTCGCGCGCCAGCTTGTTCAGCGCCGTCCGGAACAGGTCCTTCATCAGGTCGCCCGAGACCTTGAGGCGCTTGTTCGCGTAGTGGTCCTTGTCGTCGGATTCGCGGCGGTCGAGCGCGAGCTCGAAGCACGCCTCGGCCATCCGGCAGAGGTAGTACGCCTTGTTGATGCGCGTCTCCTCGTCCTCGATACCCTCCTCGTGGAGGTGCGGCAGGAGGTAGCGGTCGATGACGTAGTTCGCGCGCTTCAGCTGGTAGTTTTTCCCCTGCCCGGAGGCGACGCGCTTCCCGAGCTCCTCGATGGCCTCCTCCTGAGTCTGGACGTCGGCCTCCTCGAGGTTCTCCAGCATGAACTTCACAATCTCGGGGTCCTCGCTGACGCGGTGGACGATCTCCTCGTCGGATTCGAGGCCCAGCGCCCGCACCAGCGTCACGAAGTTGATCGAACCCGAGACCGAGGGGAACGACACTTCGAGTAGCCCCTCGCGGTTGCGTTCGACGAGCACCAGCGCGCGGTAGCCGCGGCGCTGGCTGAACGTCTTCGCGACCTGAATCTCGTCGCCGTACTTGGAGTCGTACTCCGCGAGAATCTTGTTCGGCGCGAGGTCCTCGCTGGTCATCAGCACGCGCTCGCTGCCGTTCACGATGAAGTAGCCACCGGGGTCGGCGGGGTCTTCGCCGATCTCGATGAGCTCCTCCTCGGAGAAGCCCGCGATGTTGCACTTGTCGGAGCCGACCATGATCGGCATCCGGCCGACCTTCGTCTCCGTCGTGTCCAGCACGCGCTCTTCTTCCTCTTCGCCGCCGCGCACGATGCTCATCTCCATGAACACCGGCGCGGAGTACGTGATGTTGCGCAGCCGGGCTTCCTGTGGGTACAGCAGCTCCTCGGAGCCGTCCGCCTCCCGCACGCGCGGGGTGGTGATGCGGACGTCGCCGAGTTCGACCCACACCGGCTCCTCGTCTTCCTTGTCACCGATGTCCGTCTCGATGCGCTCCTTCTCGGTGACGACGTCCTGCATGCCGCGCTTCAGGAACGAGTTGAACGACCTGAAGTGGTGCTCTGCGAGTCGTTCTTTCGAGAAATACGCCCGCGACAGTTCACGTCGGTCTTCGATTTGCATTTATTCGATCACCAGTCGGTACACGATAGCTTTGTCCGTGGTCCGCGAGTCCCGCACGATTTTGACGACGTCGCCGACCTCCGCGTCGTCCGGCAGGGCAGGGTCCTTCCGTTTGATCTTCGGCAGGTCCGTCCGGTCGATGTCGTAGTCCACGAGCACGTCCTCGAGTTCCTCCTCGTCGAGGACGGTGTGCTCGGGGACGAGTTCGTGTTGGCTTACGTCTACCATGGATGTGCCTGGATGGGGGGAGAACTACCTCTCACGAGATACTACAGGCCAATTCATCCGCGGCGCACTTAGGTCTTGTCAACTACGATTCCGGTCGCGGCCCGCGCCACCACGACGCACACCGCCCACCGTTTGGAAAGTCTTAAGAATACAAGCCGGCTACGAATGAGTGCAGCAAGCCCGGATGGTGTAGTGGCCCATCATACGGCCCTGTCACGGCCGTGACGCGGGTTCAAATCCCGCTCCGGGCGCTTCTCTGTTTCCCAATCGAACAGCAGTTGGTTCGTCCAGTCTATTTCCTCGTTCCCGCACGACTGAGTGTTCGCTGTCGCTTCATGGCCGTCCGGAGGTTCATCTGCCAAAGCGACGAAAATTGCGCTGCGTGCCCATGTGTCCGAACTCGAAGGCCGTCGGTGACACAACCGAGTCCAAGATCCTCCACACGCTCATCTCCAACGGGTATAGCGTCTCCATCCCCTTGGGGACAACGACAAGTACGACCTCATCGTCGACGACGATGGACGGCTCCTCCGCATCCAGTGCAAAACAGCCTGGGAAACGAAGACGGGGACAATTCGATTCAACACGCATTCCCAGACCACCAGAGACGGCGAGTACCACGAGAGTACGTACCACGATGCGGTCGATGCCTTCGTCGTTCGCTACCCCGAAACGGACGACCTCTACTGGATTGACGTCGCGGAAGCGACCGACCAGAAGATGGAGCTCCGCTTCTCGGCCGAAATCGACCACCCAGCAATCAACTGGGCGAGCGACTACGAGTTCGACGGTACCATCCCGTCGATATCGTCTCGCCCTGATTCGTAGGCGATACTCGCTGCATTCACACGTCGCCGCTCACTGTTTCGTCCGCGACGCTGCCTCGTGCCTCAACGCGACTCGCTTTCCTCGGTGAGTTCGACGCCGAACCCGTTGTGGAGAAGCGAGTCGGAAGCTTCGATGGGGCGCAGCGGTCCTCGTGGAATGCGAGGGGCGCCGCGAACTGAGAGCGTGCGTAGGACCTCGTGTCGCTGGCGCGAGCGAGTACAGTCTCTTCGTCGACACCGGTGACACTGCCGTCATCCTCGGCTACGAAGTGACCTCTGCCTTCGACCGGCAGCTATTCGCTCTCGTCACCGTCGTCGACGCCCGGGCCCCACTCGTCGGGGTCTTCGGCACCGAGCCGTTCGGTCGCAGCTCGCGCCGTCGCCATCGAACTGAGCGTCACGTCGAGGGCTTCGACGTCACCGATAGCCCAGTAGTCGCCGCGGTGGCGAACGAGGCCGCGGTCTTCCAGTCGGGAGAGGACGACGCCGAGGCTGCCGCGTGCGACGGTCGTTCCGTCGTGGATTTCGCTCGGCGTGTACGCCTGGTCCGGCGACGAGGCGAGGAACGCCAGCACCTCCTCGGCGTTCGTTCGGCCGCCCGCTCGGAGGTCGGCTTCGTCGCCCTCCTCGAAGGACTGGATGTCGATCGGCATACGCGACAGTATGTAATCTGATGTAACGCGGCGAGCGTGAGCAGTTCGTCACGAGACCGCCACAGCCCCCGAGAATCAGTTCGAGCGGCGTTACTCCGCGAACTGCTCGGTGATGTCGTACTCGTTGCCGGTCGCGATGTACGCGACGTCTTCGACGACGCCGCCGAGCTCCGGGACGATGCGCAGCAGCACGAACGTCAGGACGACGAGTGCGACGACCGACGCGGACTGCGCGAGCATACGGTCGGCGAACAGGTACGACACCATGTTCGGGTCGTCGCTCGGGAACACCGCGAAGACGATGTCCTGCATCGTTGGGTTGCGGAACCACTGTTCGCCGTGGGCGACGGCGATGAACGCCACGCGAATCACGTTCAGCCCGTAGATGACCGGGAGCGCGATTGCGAGTGCCTGGGCGCGGCGCTTCCACGGCGCTTTCACCGCGAGCGCGAGCCCGCCGACGATGGACATACTGCCGATGCCCGTACACGCCATCAGGACGGTCGTCGGGAACTTCCACGACTCGCCCGTGACGACGTGCTCGCCGGTGAACACGAACTTCGCCATGTAGCCGTGTTCGCCTTCCACGACCGGCGGGTAGTAGCCGAACTGTGCCATCAGCCATTCGGCCTGCTGGGCGACCGTCTCGATGGCGAACCGGCGCGCCGGCTCGATGGTCTCGAACGGCAGGAACAACAGTCCCATGATGGCGATCGAGCGCGTCAGCGTCTCCAGCTGGCGTTTCCCGGTGCCGACGAGGTACGCGGTGTAGAGACACGCGGGGACGGCGACCGCGCTCAACGCACCCTCGATGATGCTCAAGTGCTCGAAGAAGTAGTACGGCGCGAGTAGCCCCCAGAACACCGCGAACAGCGTCCACGCGGCAACCGCCGTGTACCTGCTGTACTGGCGGTAGTCCACCTGGAGAACTGCGCTCGTGGCGAACGCCGCGACGACGATCCACGCGAGCGCGTCAGTTAACGCGGATACCATTGTACGACGCGACGGGCGTCCCGAGTATAGGCGTGTTGGTAAGACCTCAGTCCCGAGTTAGTGCGTCGGTAGATTACAGTCGCTTCTCGGGCTGAAGAGGGGAATTAGCTGGCGTGACAGCCATCTTGACATCCTCCCCGCGCTAAAGCGCGAGGATTCCCGAACGTTGGGATATAACGGGTGGAACTCCCGGGCACCCGAGCTCTCGCGCTTCCGCACAGCTGGGCCCGATCGGGGGGTGACGGGTGCGTGCTACCGCCGGGATATAAACAGCCACGCGAACGCGGCGGCTACCACAATGAGGGCGGTGAGCGGGGTGAGGCTAGGTGTAGTCCCGCCTGATTCCTCTGCGTCCGTCTCGGATTCAGCGGAAACGACAGTCGTTTGCACAGACTGGTTCGCCGTCTGCTGAACCTCCGAAACGACCACCAACTCCGTGCGAGCAACCTCCGTACCATCAATCAGAAGCGAGAGAGTCGATGTCCCACGGACCGCTGCCTCGGAGAGGTCGAGCGTGCCAGAGAACGTTCCATTTGGGGCGATCGAGACAGGTGACCGCTGCAACGACGTGAATGACGTGTTTGCCGCTCGGGATGTCAGTTGAAGTTCCGCGTCCGTCCCGGGCGCGATGTTCGTTTTCCCGCGGATATGGGTCGGAGACTGTCGGTCGACGACAACCGGGGAACCCGACTCCACCCACCCATCCGTGCCCTCGAACCGGACGCGTGGTTCGACGAGCGAGAACTGGGTCGTCGCGGTGGTGTTCTCACCAGGTTCAAAGTACGGGAAGGCGGGTGTATCGACATCGCCGCCAGCACCGCCCACCAAGCCGCGATAGTACGACTGGATGTGCTGGTCCTCACGGTCAAAGAGGAATGGCGACGTTGCGTCGGTGCGGTACTCGAGGGCAGCGGAGAAATTTCGGCTAGCGTCGTCGGTCAACGCGAAGGTATCTGTTGCCCGCGGATCGACGACAATGTAGAGTTTCCCCGCCGTATTGTCCGCATACACAGTGACAGCGGTTGCGTCAAGCGTGGAGAGGTCCAACACCTCAAGTGGAGATTCAAGTCCGTCCGAAGGACCGGGACCGCGTAGCACCGGCCCGTCAGTCGACTCAACCGCAAACTCAACTCCCTCCCCGGTTCTAGTTTCCAACTGCGAGAGAGTTCCGGGATCGAACCCTGTTGAGAGCGCTTCGAACCCTCCCTCAATCGCGACGAGATGGCCATAAATGCCGGTCGCCTCGGCGGTAATCACGATCCGGTCGGTCGCCGTGACTGTCCGGCTCTCCGTCGCGGAGTCTACCAATGCCGTGTGGTTGGGAGCGGCATTTGCCGGCCCTGCCGGCGCAGCTTGGATGGACATTTCGCCGAGGCCTGGCTTCGTCAGTTCGATCGTTGTTGCCTCGATGGTGGGCGACGTCGGTTTGGATGTGTACTCAGCGGAGCCACGAGAATCGGATGTGGCATTGGCGCGGAACTCACCGGCTGTACTGGCGAGGAGAGAGTAGTTCCCCGGCTGCAACGGCCGCCGAAGTTGGTCAATGCCACGATCGGCCGATGCCGAGTCGATGAGCCCTAATGCAGCGAGGTATTCGCCAAATCCGGTCAGTTCGGAGCCGTCCGGCCCGAGAAAGGTGGGGCTGTCGTCAGCGGTTGAAAGCCGGCCGTGAACGCTGCTCCGAATGACGTCACCGTCACTGTGGTAAACGAGGTCGCTAGCTGTGGCGCTGATACTGTCGCTCGTCCCAAGCGTCCGCGTATTGATCGAAAACGTAACATCTCCATCGCTGTCAGCGTCCTCGACACGGAGCACGTCGAGAAAGCCGCTTGAAACCCCCCCAAGTTGAATATAGGCGTGATCGCGGGCCGAGCCACGTTCAGCAGTAACACCGTCGGTCGCTGTCATCGTGGACAGATTCAGCGAGACGGTGACGATGTCGCCAGCTGGCTGTTCGTAGCTCGTCTGGCTCCAGCCATCGGAAGAGGAAGCTCCAGCGGTCGACTGCGTGGACCGCAGTATGGTGCCGTTCATGGCTGTGAGATTCTCCGAGTTCGGGGTGGTCGTAGTGGACTCGTGGGAGACCGATGCCGGGCCAGGGCTGGCAGCTCCGACAACCGGTGCGCAGACCGCTGCTGTAACCACCACCACGACGAGCAACTGACGGATCAGCCTACCTTGGGAAAGAGTATACATCATGAGTTAAGCGGCTAGTGGCGTATCAACCGGGGTGTCGAGACGGCCCCCTGAGAGACCGAACGCAGTAGTGGTCGACTCGCCGTCATACGTCCTCCAACATTCCCCGGGAGACACTTGGTTGTCTAAACGAAGTGATTGTCCGGATAAATACTTTGGGCAACTGCGGGACCGTGTTAAGTTGAGGCCGAACAGTGACGTGCTCCCACCCGGTGTTAGCCGGGCATGGCAACCCTGACGGTTGGGAATCTAAGCTTTGTGACCGACAGCACTGGCTCCGCCACGAAGCCGGGACTCGTACCCCGCGTGGGGCTTCGAGATATCTTATTTTGTGTCGGTCGGCGCGGTCGGCTTACAGCCGACGTAGGGTCACGACGGCAGCGACTACGAGTCCAGCTAGCAGTCCCGTAGCTAGTCCGAACCCTGCCCCATCCACTTCTGTCGTGGTTTGCGTGGGCGATACCGTCGATGTCTGACTCCTCGTTGGTGTCCGTGGAGACACCGCCTCTGTGGTCGGCGTTTCGGACGGTCGCTCGGTCGATGGAGTGGCTGGAGCCGTCGTTTCCGTCTGTGGCGTCGTCGACGTCAGAGCGGTCGTGGTTTCGGTTGGGGCCGTCGGTTCACCAACACTCAGTTCGGTTGTCCACGCGGCATCGTTAGCAGTCAGGCTATCCGACCCCTTGATCCGAAGGGTGTAGGCTCCCTCGTCAACCTCGGTGAAATCTAAGAGCCAGTAGGCGGTATTGTGGCCCGTCGTTCCGAGACCTTGGGTCACCCGACTAAGATTCGTCGTCGAGAAGTCCGCAGGCAACTGCGCCGCTTGGGCGTCTGAAGGCGAAGCCGCAAGCACTTCCTTCTCGATCGTAATCCCCTCACTCTGGTCAACCACGGCAATCTGGATATCTTCAGCCTGCACGTAATTCCAATCAGCCGTCACCAACACTGGATTATTCGTCGGGATCGCAGCGTCAGCACCCATCTCGACGCCATTCTGGTTGCGGAGTGTAACTTGCGAGATGCGGGGTTCCAGAACACGAGCGGTGAGTTCCGCCGAGGAGTAACGCCCGGTGGCCTGGTCAGCTGGAATGGAGCTAGTGAGGTCAAGCAGGTCGCCTTCGCTTGCTCCGGACTCCCCCTCGAGCAGCGTCCCGGAGACCACATCACCATCCGTATTCCGCCATGCCTCGATATCATCTTCACCCTGAAATACGGTATAATAGCTCCGGTTATCCAGTATCAGTTCTCCCGTCCCTGTGGTGGGATCCCACCGGCCACGCGGCGCTTCAGCAGCGATGTTCGTTGACTGTGCCGTGCCATCCATCACCTGCGGCGTTGGTGGGCCTGCGGTCGCCTGCACCGTCAGTAGACCCGTCCCGGCGATCGCTGTTCCAATAACAACGAGCGCGGCGAGAGCAGCGTGAAGCGTCTGAACACGCATATATGAGTAGAGTGAACGCTGGGAATGATATTCTTATGGGCGGGCTAGTCACAGTTTCACCGCGAGACATTACCGCAAACCCTGGGTTCTCGAGCACAGCCATAAACGAATGGAATGCAGCCGACGCGTGTCTCACCGGCGTTGAACTAAGAGGGGAGCGTGCGCTCGGGTGCGCGGTGTTCTACAGCCTGAATGTGGGTTGGACGACGATGCAGACAAGAGCGCGGCGCTGAATGTTGGGAAACGAGCCTTAGCAGTAGTTGAAAACACGGGATCTTCTATTCAGTGATTGCCGAGTAAGTAGGCGTGGAACGGCATATGATGCCGTCCACGACGAATAAAGAAATCGTATTTATAACAACTGTTAGGCAAGTTTGAGAGACCGCTGTCCGAGACGGGAGTTGTACTGGCACGGCCCGAGTCGCAGGTTCGTCGTCCATCGTGACGACGAACCTGCGAACCTCTCTGTGTCCGTGGGTTCAACCCAGTGGGGGGCCCCACAGCTTCAGCCGTAGGTGGATGTCAACGGGAGCGTACTATCGCGAGTGGTTCGCTGTTACGGTACCGCGACCACAGCAATACTGCGGGTGGTAATGCGACGATGGAGAAGATGAACGAGTACACCACACTAATCGCCATCAGAAGCCCGAAGTCGCCAAGAACGGGGGTGATGGCGAGTGCAAGTGCACCCGTCCCGAGAGAGGTGGTTAGCATGCTGCCTAACAGCGCCCCACCAGTTCCCGAAAGCGTGCGCACCATCGCCATGTGTGCATCGCCGCTCTCGTTGAACTCGTCGATAAATCGATGCGTTGTGTGAACGGAGTAGGCGATCCCGAGTCCGATCGAGATCGAGAGGATGGTTGCTGTCAACGCGTTTAATGCCATCCCGAGATATCGCATCGTTCCGATCAGGTACGCAATCGAGATGAGGATGGGGAACACGTTCACAACGCCGAGCATCGGTTTCCGCTCCAACACCCCGTAAGCAATCACGAGGAAGATGGCGGTCAAGCCGATGGCAAGCACCAGTCCCTCAATCGCGGACGTGAAGATAATCCCCGTCACGGCGTCGAACACCACGACTTGGCCTGTCGCCGTCGCGGTGTACCGGAAGTCCTCAGTGAACTGCCGGGTTGCGTCGGCAGCTGCTGACTGTGAGGCGTCTGAATCTATGGAATAGACGACTTGGGCGGCCTGCCGGTCCTCAGTCAGATACTGGGATGCTTGGTCGCTTGCGCTGGACGCGAACAGCACATCATAGATGCGGTCGAGATTCCGGTCCGGAATGCCGTTGTCATTCTGGTCGTTTCGTGCGATAAGTTCAGCGAATTCGGGGTTCTGCTGGGCGTGCGACTGTATGACCGTGAGAATGCTTTGAGCTTGCGCCCCACCACCAGCGCCGACCGCGAGCTCCTCAGGTGGGTCATCATTCGGGCTGGCAAGCGCTTCGAGCGCATGAGCTTCCTCAAACGATCCTTCAAAGTATATTGTCACCGATTGGTCTTGGTTCGTTGCGAATTTGTCTTCGAGTAAGTTCGTCGTCTCCGTGACGGTGTAGTCACTGGGCGCAAACGGCTCCGGCAGCCCCGTCACGTACCCTGGTTGTTGTTCGGGTGGGAGGAAGTCCTCCGTCTCGAAGGACGTGTCAACTCCAGAACCGTAGGCGGCGGCGACACCGCCCGTAAGCAGTAAGACCAGCACAAAGACAGTCGGTGCGTACCGACTTACAACGGCGGGCAGCGATAGTGCACGACCCAGGGCAGAGTCTTCGGATGCAATTGGCTCCGAGTTGAACTCGGGAACGCCAAATCGGGCCCGGAGTTTATCCACTTCGAGCTTTGCCGCGGGGAGGAACAGGCCGAAGATGAGGAACGTGAAGATGATCCCTGCGCTCGACGCAATCCCCATGTTGCGAATCGGGGTGAGGTCCGAAATCACGTTCGCGCCGAACCCGAACACGGTCGTCACAGTGACGATCACGAACGCGATCATCAACTGGTTGTTCGCTGTCCGCATCGCCTTGACCGGTTCGAAGCCCTGGACTGTCTCCTCCCGATAGCGATTGATGATGTGAATCCCGAAGTCAACCCCGACTGCCAGCAGCAATACGGGGACGGAGATCATCTGTTGATTGAACGGGATCCCGGAGTAGCCGAGGAACCCAAACGTCCAGATGATCGTCATCAAGAGGGCAAACAACCCCAACAGCAGGTCGATCGGGTCCCGGTATGCGACCACCAGGAAGATCAACAGGAGAATGACGACGACCGGCATCACGATGACCAGCGAGTCGCCGATGACGTTGCTCATCTCCGCGTTCGTGATCCCAGCACCGAACGCACGGATATCGCCGGGCTCACTACTCGCAAGCGACTGAATGGACGTCTGGACCGCGGTCAGGTCATCATCCGTGAATCCCTGAGGAACATCGTGAGAGACGGACGTGATCGACGCCGTCGCAGAAACGGACGTCGGGTTGAAATCCTCCGAAATAACGCCGGTGAACTGGGCGTTGTCCGATAAGCTGCGGATCGTTTGTCGGATTTCGGTTGCCGACGCAGCTTCGAGCACGCGGCGCTGTTCAGCGACCGTTGTCGCTGAGGGGTCGATCGCTTGCGCGACAACCGGCGCCGGGCCGGAAGCCGACGCCATTCGAAGGTCGTCGCGGCTTTCGATCTCTTCGATGAGGCGGATGTTTCGAACAAGCGCCTCCTTCGTGAGGACGTTATCCCCCGTGTGGATGAGCTGCGTGGACTCCATCTCCGGGCGGAATGGGTCCTCGAACTCCGCGTTGACCGAATCGAGAGCCTGTTGAGCTTCAAGACCATCGGTGAATGATTCGGTCGAGTCGGTTTCAGTCGAGATCAGCCCGAAGCCACCGACAAACATGGCTGTAACGACAAGAAACGCCAACACGACCGCACGCGGACGAGAGACGATCGTGTCGTTGAGTCGTCTCGTCGCCGCCTCAATCCGGTCTCCGATTCCCATCAGTTACTGCCTCCGATACCAGAGCACTGCTGCAGCCCCCCCGATGAGGACGACTGCGCCGATGATTAGCGGCATCGGGAGGCCGCCACCACTACTCTCCACGACGTTGATCGGGACGCGCATGGTGTCCGTCAACTGGCTGTTCCCCCGCTGATCGTCGTACCGGAAGTCGAACGAAATCGGGTAGGTCTTATCCGGCGTTGCCGATGACGCCGCCGTCAGCTCGAAGGACACCGTGACGGTTTCCCCTGGCTCCATAGACTCGACGTAGCCGGTGTCTGCATCACCAGTATCGAGGGGGTCGTCAGCGAACAGCCGCGCTTCGATGTCCGTGACGGTTTCATTCAGATTGTTCGTCACGTCGACAGCGATCGTGCGTGAGCCGCCCGTCTCGATCGTCTGTTCGGCGAGCTCAACAGTAAACTGGTCGCGTTCGGGGGCGACATCAGCGCGGACGTCGAGCTTATCGTACGCCCGTCGGTCACCATCGGCGTTCCGGTAGTTAACCGCGAAGTCGATCAGATTCGGACTCGCCTCGGCGCTACTCGTGACTTCAATCGGCAGTCGGAACGATGCGGACTCGCCCGCGTCGAGCGAGCCGACGGCGACGGATTCTTCGATCGGCACCATTGTCGCGGATTCATCGGCGTAGCGAACGACGACGCTCTTTGCGGACTGTGGGCCCTGATTCGTGACGGTGCCCGTAATTTCGCCGTCCTCTCCCACGCGTAGTGAGGTGTCCACATCGCTGAACGCGAACGCTTGTTCATCGATGGCCTCAACGCCGGCTGTCATTGGCTCAGATGACTGGCTGATTCCGTTCGCATCCTGGTATTCGACCGTGAGATCGAGCGTGTACCCACGCTGTGTCGCATCAGGCGCAAGGGAGATGCCATACGACACGTTCCGAGTCTCACCGGACTCCCAGTCACCCACGTACGACGTTGCGCTCGGGCCACCGGAATCAAAGGTCAATGCGTTGCTGCGGGAAGTCGCACCGACTGTTGCTCCACGAGCGATTTCCGCGCCCGTATTGCGCAGCGTCATCGAGACATCACTATCATCGCCGATCTGGGCCGTGCCGGTAATGTCCACTACTTCGAAGCGGGCGTCGTCAGTTACCGCCACCGTGATAGATCCGGTGCGCGTGCGCGTGAAGTCACTGTAATCAGTTCCGTACGCGTCGTAGTCAACGACTCGCGAGAACTGATACTCGTATTCGACGGGAATCTTGTACGTCCCCGATGCAGCATCTTCAGCGATCTCAATTGGGACTGTCGTTTGGCTAGAGCCAGTTGGGACGTTCCCGATGGAGAGTTCACCGGCTTGAACGTCAATCGGCACGTTGCTGTCATCGAGGCTCATCGTCATCCCGCGGGCAGTCGTTACTCGGTTTTCGTATTGGGATGGGCCGCCCTTATCGATGGAGCCGCGGTTTGTGATCGCGATGCTGAGCTCGTCGGCCGTCCCAGCTGAGACTTCGCCGGTTGCCGTGGCGAAGGAAATATCCGGTTGACCGATCACTTCCCCAGATTCTTGGGCGCTAACCGCGCCAGGAACGCCGGCAATGGCGACCGAGGCCAGGACGAGCGCAACGACAAGGATAGTTGTGGAATAGTTCGAGTTCATGGACTAACACCGCTGTTGTGATTGGCGTTCATTAGTGGTCACTTGTGGATGATTGTGTTTTGGTAGTTATGGGCGTACACAAACCCGCTCGTAGCTGACTGACTATTTAGTCACAACCGTATGCTTGGTTATCAAGTTACTGGTGTCGGGTACAACAGTGGCAACACAGTAACTCGGCTCGAAACAGGAAAAGAGACGAACGAGACAGATTAAGTTCCGGTGTGTTCTGCACTAGTCCCCCAATATGTGGTCACTCGCTCAGCGACTGTATCTAAGACGATCAGGGTTGGCGGGAGCGTTGCGAGCGACGCGATCAGCGTGAGGAAGATCACGCCGACAGTGAGGAAGCCGAAGCTACTGAGAACCGGGAATGGAGAGAGAATGAGCGCGGAAAAGCCGAAAACCGTGGTCATCCCGGAGACACTGATTGCTTTCCCGACGCGGCCGGCGGCCACTTGGACAGCATCAAGTCGGCTCACGCCGTCCCGCCGTTTTTCCTCATAATAACGCTCCATCACGATGATCGTGTACTCAGCGCCGATCCCGACGGTCATAGCTCCGAGGCTTGCTCCGAGTGGAGAGACCGGTAGATCAAGCGCGAACATATAGATGTTCTGCCACCCGATCACGAACACCATTGGCACGAGTGGGGCAACTGCTTTCACGAGATCACGGTAGTACAGCAAGAGGAGTGCGAACACAAAGAGCACACCCAACCCTGTGGTGGTGTTTCGTGACTCGATCTGCTCCATGATCGCGGGCGTAGAGATCGCGGCTGTTCCGGTAAGCTCTGCAGTAACTCCCGGTGGTGGAGAACTGTACGAGATTGAGCCGCGTGCGTTCTCCAGGAACGACAACACTTCAGCGGTGGTCATATCCTGTGGCGACACGATCGTAATATGTGCTCGGCCATCGTTGTAATACTGCTGGCGCTGCTGTTCGGGAATCTGTTCGAGCACGCGGCTGACGCCAGCCTCCGTCTGGGGGATCTCGCCACCATTGTACTGTTTCACCAGCGTTGCCGGAGTATCGACACCCTCTATCAGTGGCGCCTGTGTTGCAACGTGTTCTAGGTCAGTCATCCACCGCAACGTCTCCGGATGCTTCAACTCCGACCCCGTAACGAGCACGTCGTAGCTGGTGGAGCCGCCACCACCAGTCTCAGCCCGGAACTGCTGGAGGTCAACGTATGCGGGGAGATCTTGCGGGATGAACTCTTCAGTGTCAGCCATCGTGTCTAGTGACCCTCCGATCTGGAAGCCGACGCCCGTCAGGACGAGCGCGAGCAGTAGCACGGCAACGGGGTGGGTCGCAAGTACACGTGAGCCGCGGCCAAGCGTCCGTCCGACAAACCCGATGTCTGCATCACCATCTTGGGCCGGCTCTGCACTCTCACCACCATCGGGCTGCGTTTCGGCCGGGTCAGCTTTCCAGCGAACGTAGAGGGTAAGTCCCGACAGCAGGACGAGAATTCCTGCGAGAAACGTTAGCAGGACACCTAGAATCGAAGTCTGAGCAAACCAAATAATCGCCGGGGAAGTCGCGGACACCCAGGTTGCGCCGAATCCAAGTGCCGCGGCGAGCATCGCAATCAGGACTGGTGGCCCAACCCCGCCGAGCGCCTTCGGAAGCGCGGTCCTGGGCGGATACGTTTCCAGTTCCTCCTCATACCGTTCGTGGAACTGCACGGAATAGTCGATTCCCAAACCGATGAGAATCGGGAACACCGCACTCGTCATCGTCGAGTTCGGAATGCCACCATAGCCGATCGCCCCGAAGGTATAAATGACACCCGTGAAGACGGCGACGATCGGCAACAAGCGTAATCGTACACCACGAAAGAGGAAGAACAGGGCGAGAATCATCAGCCCGACTGCCAGGCCGAGTAACTGCTGGGTGCTCTGCTGGATGAGCGTCGAGAGCTGCGCAGAGAACGCTGCGCTCCCGGTGACTGTCACCGTTGCACTGGCGGGGAACCGCGCCCATTCGCTGGTACTGACTGCTTTCGAGTAAATTGGGCGTTCCGCTTGTTGTGACAGGCCAGTGTCAGTGACGATCTGGACTGTCGTGTAGTCGGGAGAACCGATGACGGCTTCGATTTTTGCCTGCGATTCCGGAATCCGGCCGTATTCCGCACGGATTTGATCGGCCGGACTCTGGACCATGTAGACATCGTCGGTCTTCGCCATTTGCCGGTCATATCTGTCGATCGCCTCGATTGTCGACGGCTCAGTGATATCACCCCGGACTAGGACCGCAATTGTGCCACGGTCGAACGATTCAGAGAACGCCTCGTACGTGGGGTCACTGCCAACGAAGGCTGCATCCCCAGTGACACTCGTGATCTGTGCGGCGCCACCGACTGCGACGAGAATTAACAACGCCGCAATCAGAAGTGTCGCTACTGGGCGGGCCTGGATTCGATCACCGATCGAGGCGAATATGCCACGTAACTTAGCCATAGATTAGTTAGTCGATTAGTGGGGCGATTAACGGCGCCGATACAGGAGGTAGCCGGCTCCGAGAACCACAACAACGATGGCGCCGATCACCGGGAGCGGCACCGGTAGCCCGCCTGAAGCCGGAGAGATCGCGACGCCGATCGGGAGACCGTCAGTGTACTTCGTATCCCCATCCTGTTCGTCGTATCGAATCTCGACTGACGCGTCGTAGTCTTTGACGAGCGCATCGGAGCCGGCACTCGCTGTAAACGTTGCCACCTTCGTCTCACCGGGTTCCATGGAACCGAGATACGCGCCGTCGTCAGAGGTCGATAGTGGGTCACTGACGAACAGTTTTGCATTCGTCGCCGACACAGGGTCGTCACCTTGGTATTGCACTCGAACGGCGACCGTGTCACTTCCACCCGGGGACACATCGGTGCTGACGTTGACGACCTTGAACGGATTCTGTTCGGCACCAATTTCGAGTGCTTTCCGAATCGGGGACGTTGTCGTTCGGAGGTCACCGTCCGGGTTCTCGTATTCGACAGCGAACGGGAAGGAGTTCGTGCCTGGTTCTGCCGACTCGGGAATTGACACGGTGAACGACACCGGTTTTGATTCACCCGGCGCGAGATTCCCTACCGCGGCCTCCCCGTTAGTTGCAGTGATACCTGGCAGCGAGGTAAGGCGAACAGCAACATTATTTGCGTTGCCAGTGCCGGTGTTAACGACCTCGGCTTGAATCGTTGCCTCGGATTCATCCACGCGGAAGCGTTCCGTTTGGATGTTTGTCAGTGCAAAGCGGCGCTCAGGCTGAACTAAGACCCCGGTTGTTAACGTATCAGATTGCTCGGTCACGCCGTTCTCGTTGGTGTACGCAAGTGTCGTCTCAATGGGGTAGTGACCAGCTTCAGTGTTCGCTTCGGCGCCAACTTGAGCGGAGAGATTTCTGGTTTCGCCGGGTGCAATCGACGGGATGTAGAGGCTCGTCGAGGACTGCGGGCTGGATTGGGACCCGAAATAGAGTGCCGGCGATTGACTGCGCAGCTGTACGGACGCATCAGTGGCGGTTTGCGTCCCCGTGTTTTTCACGGTGAATGCAAGCTGGCCAGTATCACCGCCGAAGACGTTGTTCTCACCTTCAGCGACGAGTTTGAACTGTGGTTTCTCTTCGACTGTCAGCTCAATATACCGGATGTCGTTTTCTTCGCTCGTCTTTCGGAACGTCTCCTGATATGGACCATACGAAACGGAGCGCGTGTGTTCGTACGATACTTCGATAGGAATCCGGTACGTACCAGGCTCCACTTGGCCGAGTTCAAGTTGGAACTGTGACCGGGCAGCGGTCCCGCTTGGGAGACTACTAACAGTATGTGTACCGGTATTTACATTGATTGGTTCACTAATCCGGTCTTCTAAAACCTGAACTTGCAGCCCCTCAGCAGTCTGTACTTCTTGTTCATAGCTGGCTTGACCACCCTGAAGGATCGTCCCCGTATTTGAGAGCGTAACTGTGAGCGTTTGTGTAGAACTAGCTTCAACCGGCCCGTTCGGTGATGAGACACTAATATCTGGTTTCCCAGTAACTGTGCTTTCGGCGGCCTGTACTGGCATCGGGACTGCCGTAAGCACGACCATTAGTGCGAGAGCGGTAACGGTTATTCCGGAAACGTATTTCTGAGCGTGCGGTTTGTCAATCATCTAGTTACTAGCGTATTTCGGTGTGTTATTTTTTGATTGATGAGCGTTCAATTTAAGTCATATATCACACTATCTGTCGATAGCATGACCCATGACGTATGGGCACGCTCATCCCCAGTACATACTTCTCGGGACGCCCTCTCTTGCTCCTCAACTTGTGCCTACCGAACGGTCGGCAGGTATTCAATCTTTCCTTTCTTGGCCGCAACTAAATGATCTTTCAGCTGTTTAGTCAAGCACGCCCTAAGTGAGGTGACACAGACCTGTTCACTGTATTAAATAGTATAGACATCGAAATCAACACCTCAAGCCAGCCCTCACCGACATTACTAAAGAGTGAACGGTTCGAAGCGCAAATTATTGTTCCGGTTTACCTACCAAGACCCGCAAGTTCAAAGATTACGTAGCGCAGAATTCAACTATGGATATAGATAGCCCTTTCGAAGGACCCCCCGAAGACACTCGTGAGGAGATCCTCCGAGCAGCCTTTCTTGTTCTCCAAGAACACGGCTACAGTGGTCTGTCAATGAGCCGTATCGCCGACGAAGTGGGACTCCAAAAAGCGTCTGTCTACCACCACTATTCAGATAAAGACAGTCTCCTGCTCGCACTCGTTGATTACGTCATCGAGGAAATGAAATACCGAATGGTTCAACAGGAAGATGGTGACTCTCTTCAGCAACTACAGTGCTTCATCGATCAAGTCGCATTTGGGCGACAGATGGAGGGAGAGCTAGCAGGATTCTCGCCACCATCGGAGGAGACACTCCGAGTGTTCATTCAGATTCGGGCACGGGCAACCCACGATGACGCCTACCGAGAGAAGATTACGGAGATTACGCGTCTCCAGCAGGACCACATTGCGGACGTCATTCAAGCGGGGATCGACCGTGGCCAGTTCGCTGATGTCGATGCGGAACGCGTGGCGGCGGTTGTCTCAACGCTTTTGAACGGTATTTTCTCACGACGAGTTACGACGAACGCAGACGTGGAACCGGTCCGCGAGGCGATCCACGCCTATCTGGAGACGGTTCTGGTGAACTGAGTCGCCGGCAGATTGATATCCGCCCACCGATGACGAGGGGAGCTTCCGCGCTGGTACCACTGCGATTCCTCCCCACCGCAAGCGGCGGGGTTTCCTCGCTACCGCAAAGATGACCAGCAGAGTTTTTCCCCGCGAGCGCGGAGTCGGATGTATGGATTCCGTTCGACGGGCCCTTCGCGAGGGTGAAATTTCGAAAGACATGTACGAGCGCTTGGAATGTGTGGAGTGCGAGGAACAGTTGGTCACGAAGAACGAGCCCGACGAGGTTGGCACAGTTCGAGCCTGCCCGGAGTGCGGAACGAAGTGGCGACAGCTCCCCTGATCACGCTGTCCTTTACCTAACCGCTCGCCCGGTCAGACTGGAGACAGGGAATTCAGGCCGCCGTTCGGACACCTAGACGGCTGCTCGCCCCCATTCAAGGGGCCGACAGTACGCGTGTTCGGGCAGCCGATGAGACATTGACGTCATCGATCGGGGGCTTCTCCTGCCGAGACCAGCCCCGGTCACGGTATGCTCACGCACCGGGAGAGGGCCCGCTACAGACTCAACTCGTGGTGGGTGTGGTCGATTCCGAGATTAGCGCCCGCCGACCCTACGTGTGCGATGGCCCACTACTGACGCAGCACGGCGCGAAAAGCCGCTGCAAGTGGCGGGGCGACCTGTTCACCGGCACTCCAGAAGCATAGCTCCTCGCGAGGGGCCTGTGGCGTTGTGACGCCGATCAGGACTGCGCTGTCATCGACGACCAGAAGCCGGGTGCAGTTGTCCGCAAACGCGGCCGGAGGATCAATATGCTCGAAACCGATCGTGTCCGCGACCAGTCCCGGTCGACGCTCAGCAACGGCAGTATCAGCCGGAGCAAATACTGAGACGGTGCAGCCGTCTGTGGCGGTCGCCTCAAGAGCGTCAACCGCGGCGCTCGGGAGAAACGCAGCAGCAGTGACGTAGTAATGCACTCGGCTGTCCGCGGATTCGAGGAAGTCAATAGCCTTCTGATTGGTGTTCTGCAGTCCTTGCACCCGCCAGATTGAATCCGATTCCCCCTGTTCAGGCCGACCATCTGCCGCCCGAATCGCTTCTAGTTGGCTCACCATCTCCGTCGTCTGTTGAGCAATCCGAGAGCGTAGCAGTTCACCGGCTGTACTCGGGGAGACAGCCCGGAACTCTTTGGGGTTCGAGGATTGAACGTTCACCAATCCAAGCTCTTCTAACTCATCGGCTGCCCCGTACACCTGCGAACGCGGAACATCAGTAATGGCGGCGATGTCGCTGGCCGTTGCAGGGCCAACCCGCTGTAATCCGAGGAAGGTTTCCGCGGCGTACGTCGATAATCCCAGCTCCTTGAGCGACTCCGTCAGGGTGGTGTCGTCCATAACGTCGCTTCGGGAGCGAGACGGCTAAAAATCGTGGTTTATAGCTTGCAGCGTGGAACAGCGCCGAGCAGTAACAGCTGCCCGCAATCAGTCGGCGGTCCGGAAGCGGCGATAGCCAACCCAGCCAACGCCAACGCAGGCACTAAAGAGGACGAATCCGACGAGTGAACCGGGGAAACCGCCGGCGAGACCGCCGATGAGCGGGAACTGTTGTGCTGCCTGAACTCCACCGTCGTCTGCGGTTTGCGCGTTCACAGCCGACACGCTGTCGATAGTGCGGCTGTGCTGGTTCGTTTCGGTGCCGACCGTGTAACTACTCTGGAGAGTGACCGACGTGTTTGGTGGAACATCCGCGGGGATGAGCGCGGTCTGCGACGTGGCAGGGGCAACAGTACCGATACCGGCAGCGGGGAGCTGTGTCTCACCCGCTTGGCCGACGATCGTGACGTCGTGTGCGGGTGCGTTCCCCAGGTTGGTGACTCGGTATTGCAGGTAGCGGGAGTCGTTTTGCGTAAGAACTGTCGCATCCACGGCGATTTCCGAGCGGAGTTCCCGCACGGGGATCGAGCGGGTGGTCTCAACTGTCTCTTCCTCGGCGTCGAGGACCGCTCGGAGTGTGAGGTTACCGGCCGCAGCTGGCTGAATTTCGAAGGAGAACGTCGTCAGGTTCCCGGCTGCAAGGGTCGGCTTCAACCGCGTCTCCGTGTCAAGCGACTGGTTAACGGCGTTCAGCCGGACAGATAGGTCCGAGAGGTCAGATTCGCGGCCGTTCGAAACGGTGACGTTGACCGGGACGGCTGTGTTAGCAACGGCAGTATCGGCGTCGATGTCGAGCTGGGGTGCAGGCTCTGGGTCGTCGCTCGTTGGCTCGGAGACACTCACGTAAACCGGGTAGTCGATAGTGTCGATCACTTCGACGGCGCCGCTGGAGTTTGTTTGAACACCACGAACGGTGATCGTCAGGTGTTTTTCGCCGGCTGTATCGAATGTCGCCCGAAGCGGCACATCGATCGACTCGTCAGCCCCGATCGTGCCGAGGTTGTCGACACTCGAGAGCGTCTCGCCAGTCGATGCGGTTACCACCACCTCGGTGATTCGAAACCCGCCTTCACTCGCGCTCGAGTGGTGAATCGTGGGCGTGATCGTAATTGTGTCGCCGGTCTCAGGTTCATCATCGGAGATGGTGGTGTCCGAAATCGTGACGAAGAGGTCCGAGCTTCCGGCAGCGGCTCCCGTGCCAACGGCCAACGAGGTGCAGAGAAGCGCAACCACGATCACCGAGTATGCGTTTCGTGACGGTGGAATGCTGAGGTCCAACATCATCATTTAGGCTTGCCTAAAACAGTATAAGCGCTTTGTTTTAGGTCGGCCTAATCAGTGCGGGGGTGACACCATAAGAGATGAGTACGGGAACACCGGGGAGTCAACTGTTTACGCGCTCGCGCGAAACACCATCTATGCGCGTCGCAGCCATCGGTGTCGGCGGTGCAGGCGGACGCATCGTCGACGCCCTCCTCGAAGATGACGACTCGCGAGACGTGTCGTATCTCGACGGTGTATGTGCCTTAGACACCGATCAAGCGGCTCTCGCCAACCTCAATACCGTCCCCGAGGACGCACGGCAGCTGTTCGGCCAAGTCAAAACCGGTGGGAGCGGGGCGGACGGCGATCCAGAGCGCGCTACAGCGGCATTCGAAGCCGACCGTCTCGAAAGCCGACGCGCCGCCGAAGACGCCGTCAGTTCCGAGGCCGCCGCGACCGTGCTCATTGCATCGCTTGGCGGTGGCACCGGCGCTGGCGTCACCGCCAAACTCGCGGGTGCACTTCAGGAGCTGTACGACCACCCCATCTATGCGGTCACCATCCTCCCTGCGTCCCATGAGGCGATTCCCGATAAGAACCCGGCACGGGCGCTCCAAGCAGTCGACAGCGCGGTCGACGCACAGATCGTCTTTGACAACGACGTGTGGCTCGATCCGGACGACGACATCACAGCTGTCGCTGGAGAGCTAAATCAGGTGCTTGTGGAGCGACTCGGCGCCCTCTTCAGCGCTGGTGAAGTTGCAGCCGCCGATACTGTGGGTCAGCGCGTCGTCGATGCCAGCGAGATCATCGCCACACTGAACGAAGGCGGATTAGCGACGATCGGGTACGCCGAACAGCGCCTGCAGAGCGAGCAACAGTCCGGTCTGGAGTCGATGCTCGACCGCATTCGTGGCCTCGTCGGGTCGGCTGACGGGGCCGTCGACGAGATTACAGCGATCAAGGGCGTCGAAACCACGCTTCGGCGGGCGACGCGGGGACGCTTAACCTTCGACTGCCCGCTGGATGGAGCAGCAAGCGCATTGCTAATCGTCGCCGGGCCACCGGCATGGCTGCATCAGTCAGCGATCTCGGACGGGCAAAGCTGGCTAGCCGAGGAGATCGGGTCGGTGCAGCTCCGCACCGGCGACAATCCGCTGCCGAACAGCGATAGCCTGGGCGTCCTCGTGGTGTTCGCAGGGGTCCGGGACGCACCACGGATCGAAGCCCTGCGAACCACCGGTCAGTGAAACAACCCACCGACGACGGCGAGGCCAACTCACCACGATGACGGAGATACGAGGCGAAAGTCCCGGGAGTACGACCTCGTGGCGGTCGAAGACCTGAACGTCAAAGAAATGATAGAATCGCCGTCGAACAGCCGCAACACCGCGTCTGCTGCGTGGCGAACGTTCCTCTCGTTACTTGAGTACAAGTGCGAACGCGAAGGGACGCACTTCGTCGCAGTTGATTCGAGAGGGACGACCAAGAAGTGCGCGGCGTGCGGCGTCTCGACGGAGAAGCCGTTGTGGGGCCGTGAACACTCGTGTCCGGACTGTGGGTTTGAGGCGGACAGGGATGCGAACGCGGCATGGAACATTCTTTCTCGGGGTCTACAAGATGTAGGGGTGGGACACTCCGAACGAACGCCTGTGGAGACTGCGCTCCCTATGGACACCCGTTCGGTGTCTGCAAAGCGCGTCGTTGAAGCAGGAAGCCCTATCTTCAAGGAACGAGCCGCGTCAGCGGCGAGTGAGTAGGGTAGGGTAGTTCACTTCGATATCCAGTCGGGTTCTTCGATATCGGTGTCGTTGAGCTGGCGAACGGTCGCAGTGAGCGTCGTTTGCATCGTCTGTTCGCCCTGCGTGTACTCGAATTCGCCAGTAAACTGACGAATTCGGCCGCGGTCGTCAACGGCAACGGTACCCGAAAAGTCCGTAACCGTGGTGTTTGCACCCGTCGAGTTACGGAACGAGTGCCGAAGTGCGTCGGTGCCCGCGGTCTCATACGCCATCACCTCATCGCCGTCAAACGTGTGGGTTCCGTTGCGTTCGAACGTGGCATTTGGCGACACGTACGTGGCGATCGGTTGCACGCCGCGACGTGCGGACGTGACGTTGACAGCCTGGTCAGACTGTGTAACACGCGTTTGATTGCCGTACTGGAACCGCTGTTGGGTCCGGGTCCGGTCCGTGTACACGGTCGTGTTAGCGAACGAGTTCATCGAATGCTGGAGATACCGCTGGGCGTCGGGGTCGATCCGATATTCGATGCGAGAGGAAGTCTCGCCAGCCTGTGTGATCGCAACGACGGACGTGAAGCTCGTGTCGTTCAACGCAGCCGCGTGGCGGTCAATCCGGTCATCAGTAATCGACACGGTTTCCGGATACTCGGATGTCGTTGCGGGTGAGTTACCCAGGCCGGCGCAACCGGCGAACAGTAGCATACCGAGTACTGCGACAGTAAGGAGTGGACGACGACGCATACGTGCAGTCGAGGCGCCGGGGAGAAAAGAGCTTGTACTTTCGATTAGGCGGCGATCCGGAGCGTTGGCCTCGTGACTACCTAGTAGAGTGTCTCGCCCGAGAAGCGTGCGGCCACGTGCCGTGGCTGTTGCTGTGGTGGCCGATGTCACGTCGGGAACTGGCGGGTATGGCTCCGCGTGGATGAGAGCGAGAGCGCTACCAACGACCTCGTTAGCCGCGGCGTTGTTGGTAGACTGCGCCACCGATACCGACCGCGGTGAGCGCTCCGATAGCGAGCGCATGCTGACCGATGAACGAGAGCAGGCCGCCAAGCAACGAAGACTGGGTCGAGCTGCTCGGCTGGATCGGGTCACTGGATTCGACGGCGCCCAGCGTGGTACCGCTCGGCGAATCCGTGCTACGGTCGGCGGACTGTTCGGTGGAGCGAGTCAGAGGGTCAGCGGGCTCAGACTGAGACAGCTCGAGCCGCTGGATGTGTTCGGTTCCCGTCACGTCGAGAACACGGACGCGGACCGCAGCGGGATAGCTCCCGGCGTCGAGGCGCTCTCTGAAGGTGAGGTTTTCAGTGACACCGCCGCTGTAGACGGAGTTAATATCGATCGTCTCCCCATCCGGGGAGAGTGTTTCAACCCGAACACGAGTGATCTGGCCGTCAGAAACCGTGCCGGCTGCCTGGACCGTGCGCTCGTCGACTGAGCCGGACAGCGAGCGGTTGAACTGGATTTTGGGCGTGACGAGCTCCGTGTAGTTAACCGATAGTTCTCTGGTTGTTGTCTGACCGGCCTGGTCGGTCGCAACGAGCGTGATGTTGCGTGTCCCATCAAAGACGTCGACAGTCGGGGAGATGACTTTGCTGATTGCCTGTTTGGTCGGCTGGCGCTCGGTGTAGAGATACTGCTGGCCCGATCCGTTGGCCGGGCCGATGCGGAGGCCGACGGATGCCAGTCCGACGCGGTCAGTTGCCTCTGCGTCAATGCGGACGGCCGAACGCGTCGCGACAGGATACTGTTCGAGGACGCTGATATTCGGGGGGTCCGAGTCCTCGACGCGAAGCGTGGTCTCGTATTCGCGAATGTGACCGAACTCGTCGCGGAGCTCGATGTTGAGCGTGTTCACGCCGCTACCGACATCGGGTTGTGTCGGCCCGAGGCGGAGGGTGCGTGAGATCGTCTGATTGGGCTCCGTGATCTCAATTCGGGTGTCCGTGTCCCGGGGTTCGTTGCCGTACTGATAGCGGTACTCGTGTTCGATGATGACCTGCTCGACGTTCGACTGGTCGTGGATGCGCCCCCGAAGCTCGACGCTTGATTTGTTCAGTGTGTACGTGTCGTTAAGTTGCTCGTATGTTCCATTCGGCCCGACGAATCCAGCGGAGATCGGTGATTCGAATGTCATCAGTGGGGCCCCCGAATCCTCGATGACGGTCGCGTCATACGTGGTCGTTCCCTCGGTTGTCCGAACAACGACCGAGAGTTGGTGAGTTCCAGCGTCAAGGTCGAGCGTCGTCGTCTCGGAGAACGTGCTCGAATTAGGGACGTACGAACGGCGGGTTTCGTCGTCGACACGGACGGAGATAATCTCGATCGTTGCGTCAGCGGCGATAGCCAGGGTCAGCGTCGGGTCGTTCGTCGTAGTGATCGTCTCGCCGGCAGGGAGGAGTGTGTCCCCGACCGTGACTGAGATGTTCGGAGCGGCTGCCTGCTGGCTGTAGCTGTGTGTGTCGTCGGCGGCCGGTTCAGCGACAGTCTCCGGCTCCGAAATGGACGCGCTAACGGCTGGGACTGCGATGGCAGCGACGCAGAGAAGACTGACGAAAAGCGCACCGAAGCGACGGGAGCGGTTCATTAGCGGCCTAGTTGAGGCTGCTGCACATTGAAACTATGTTTTTGTTGGCGAAGACGCCACGCACGTGGAAACCACTACAGAGCTAGCCAGTGGAGTGTTGCTCGCAACGTTCGATGCAGCCAGCGACAATATCGACTTCGTCGAAGATGTAGCGAAGCGTATCGCTACCGCGTGAGCGAAGCCGGTGGTTGCCGGCCGGACGGCAAAGGATACGTCGAGTTGTCTGCGACGACGCACTCGGACGCACCGTCGGTCTGGCCAGCGACAGCCGTGGCCTCGGTCAGCAGACACCGGACCGAAGCGGCACGGCTGTTCCGGAGCGTAGCGATAGGTGTTCGCCCGCAGCGTAGCGGCACACCAGGCGGCGCCTGCTGGGGATGGAGGGCGAACACCCATCAGCCTGGTGATGGGAGCCACCGCCCACCCGGAGGCCGCGTGAGCGCGACAGGCCAGTCACAGGACACACGGCCGGTCGTCGGGCAGGCGGGGCAACAGACTGTAGCGACGCTCGCGTTCTAAGTGTTTGGATTCGAGCGTCCATTCAGGCAGACGCCAGCCCAAGAGTAGCAGGCAAAAGCGCTCTCGCCACCGAAACGGCCCGAGTCCGATGTGGAAGAACTACCGCCGATGGGTCACTCGGAGTGCAAACCTATCGTGGGAACGCCGTGGCTGACGGCCCCAAATCAACCACGGAGAGCCTCAACGGGGGATTCGTTTGCGGCCTTCCACGCGGGGTACAGCCCGCTCAGGACGCTCGCGCCGACCGCAAACGCGAACCCGTAGACGAGATAGCGGGCGCTGGCCCATGCCAGAACGCCCATCGGGTCGCCCGTGAGCGCGCCGAACATGAGAAAGCCGATCGCCAGCGACGCGAGCGCGCCGACCAGGCCGCCAAGCGTCCCGAGGAACGCCGCCTCCGTGAGAATCATGCGCAGTACCTCACCGCGCCGGATGCCGACGGCGCGCAGCACGCCGATCTCCCCGCGGCGTTCGACCGTACTCATCAGCATGACGTTCAGGATGGCGACGCTAGCGACGATGAGCGAGATCGACCCAATTCCGAGCAGCGCCAACTCGAGGGTGTTCATGAACCCGCTGATGCCGCTCTGGATGTCGGCGCTGGTGAAGATGCTCAACTGCACGTCCTCGGTGCGGCCGTAGCTGTTGAACGCGGCGTCGATCCGGTCAGCGATCGCCGCCGTGTCGTCGCTCCCCGCGGTGATAATGGTCACCGAATCATAGTGGTCTTGCTCCGAGAGCGCTGACAGCGGCAACACCAGCTCGCCACCACCACCCGCTCCGAAGCTGTTCTCGGACTCGAGTAATCCTCGAATGCGGTAGAGTTGGCCGTCGTATTCGACCGGGTCACCGAGTTCAAGCCCGAGTTCCTGGGCCGTCGTATTCGAGAGTAACGCTCCGGACTGCAGTCGCGGTGGCGCCTCACCAGCCGAGACGGTGTAGAGTTCGTCGGCTTCGGTAACGCCCGTAACGCTGACGCGGGCGTCTTGGCCACGGGCGGAAACGTCCGTATTGTTGGTTTTCTGCTCGACAACGGCTGCGTCCGTGACGAGCGCCTCGATCTCCTCGAGTTGTTCCTGTGTGACGCCGTCGTCGGGGTTGTCTTCGCCGGGCGTAATCGTCACCTCGTTGGCGATAGTGCCGAGCTGGGCGGTCGCCTGCTGGTTGATGGCGACGCCGGCCATGCCGAGCGACGCGATCGACATCACGCCGATGACGATGCCGAGTGCCGCGAGTGCAGTGCGGACGCGGTTGCGGCCGAGATTCCGCCACGCCATCAACACGCTAGGGAATCGGGCGAGGATGCTCACGAGCGGACCACCCCGTCAACGAGGCGGACGACGCGGTCGGAGAACTGTTCGAGCTGTTCGTCGTGGGTGATCGAGACGACGGCGATGTTCTCCTCGTCTTTGAGCCGCTGCATCTCCTCGAGAATCGTGCCGCCAGTCTCCTGGTCGAGATTCCCGGTTGGTTCGTCAGCCAACAAAATATCGGGTTTGTTGATGAGTGCGCGGGCGATAGCGACGCGTTGTTGCTGGCCGCCCGAGAGCTGTTTGGGGGTGTGTTGGAGGCGGTCGCCAAGGCCGACCCGCTCAAGGAGGTCGATGGCGCGGTCGTGGCGGTCAACGGTGGTGTCCCACATCGACGGGAGTTCGACGTTCTCGACGGCGGTCAGCATCGGCAGCAGGTGAAATGACTGGAAGACGAAGCCGAGCTTGGAGCGGCGCTCTTCAGTGCGCTCGTCTTCCGTGAGGTCGGTCACGTTCCGGCCGTCGAGGGAGACGGTCCCTTCGGTGGGAGAGTCGAGCAGCCCGATCATGTTGAGCATCGTGCTCTTGCCGGAGCCGGAGGGGCCGACGATCGTGACCATCTCGCCACGGTCGGCGTGGAAATCCACGCCTTTTAGCGCTTCGACGGTCTCAGCACCGCTCTCGTAGCGTTTCACCACGTCGTCGAGTTCGATGATGCTCATGAGCGACGCCAGCGGTAGGCAACGATTCCAATGCCGACCAGAACGAGGACGCCGACCGCGAGTGCGGTCACCGGGAGGCCGCCGAGTGGCGAGCCGCCGGACTGTGGGCGGGGATCGCGGTCGACAGTTAGGCCCGCATTCGTGTCGCTCACGTCGACGGTGACGGTTTCGGAGAACTGCTCGCCGTCGGCCGAGTAGTTGACGCGGACGGGCACCGTCTCAACTGGGGAGTCGGCGGTGACGGTGAGGTCGAAGGTAGCGAACTCGCTGGTTTCGACGGTGCCGACAAAGTAACCGCCGTTCGCAGAGAGCCCCTCAGCCGCGGCAACGTCGATGAGCACGGCGTTGGCGTCGGCGCCGCCGAGGTTCGACGCATCACCGCTGATCGTGTACGTCGTTCCTCGGGCGGTGGTTTCGATGGCGGTCAGCGCCATGTCGGCGGCACGCTGTGGGTTGTACTGGAGCGTCGTCGCCGTGCTTCGGCTCTGGTATTCGTCGGTGAGCGTGTACTGGGCGCGGACGGTGAGTTCGCCCGCGGGGATGGTGTCGCCGTCGAACGTGACGGTCTGTGATTGGCTGCCGGAGACGTTCGAGAGAGGGGCGCGGTCGACGGTCTCGCCCTGTGATCGGAGCTGGATCTCGCCGGATTCGACGGGGACGGTGCCGTACTGCGTGAGCGTCGCAGCGACGCCCGTCGAGCCGTTCACGGATTGGGCGCGCGCGGAGATGTCGACATCCGTTGAACGGTCGTCGACGGTGAGATAGACGGATTTCTGGACGACAAAGACGCTGCCGTCGGGGTTGGTGCCACGCGCGGAGACGGTGATGCGGCGCTCGCCGGGCGTGTCGAAGGTGTGAGCGAGCGGGACTTCGGTCGAATCCCCGGCGCCGAGTCGGCCGAGGTTGTCCGCGGTGTTGAGGACCGAGCCGCTGCGAATGCTCACTTCCGTGAGCTTCGCGCTGCCGGTCGCCGTCTCGGAGTTCGTGATCGTGGGCGTGAGCACGGTTCGCGAGTCGGTCGTGGGGTTGGCCGGCTCGACATTGATTTGGCCGATGGTGACGGAGGCAGTCTCGTCCGCCGTTTGGGCGGTGACGGGTGCTGCAGTCACCAGCGAGAGCACGACGAGCGCGGCTACAATCGTCGCAGCAGAGCGAGTGACTGCGCTCATTTGTCTCCGGTTGGGCCGAGTGCGACCGGGTAGATGCTGCAGGTCGTCGACGTTGCGGTGTGGTGGGCCATGAGTTAGGGTTGGGCGGTCGTGTCAGGCTATATGGGTGGCAACGGGTTATCTTTTTGCCACCCGAAAGGAGGGTGTCGTCGAGCAGCCCGAAATCCACGTCGCGGTCCTGCCGGCGGTTGACTGCCGCCAGTTCGGTTGATGCATCCACGGGCGTCTCGCACGCCGTGGATAGCCGTGAGTTCTAGCGAGGAGAACGGTGGACGCTACGGGGTGAGACAGCTCAAGCGACACTAGGCGTGTTGGTGGCGATACAGCGAGGCTGTGGAGCGGGCGGGGAGTATGCGTAGCAAATTACTTGGCCGACAGTTGTAGCGATAGCGCCGTCGCTACGGGGCGTAGCGCGCAAAAGAAAGAATCCGCGTTGAGTCGGGAGACCACCTTACGGGCGGTCAGGTCGTGATTCGTTAGTTCTGGCGGAGCGCCAGCAGCGCGGCGCCGAGCACGGCAACGAGCGCGATGCCCATGCCGAAGCCGGGGATGCCGCTACCGGATTCGCCACTAGTGTCTTCCGTGGTGCCGGCCGACTCCTCGGTGGTCGTCGGCGCTGCAGTCGTCGACTCCTCGGTGGTCGTCGGCTCCTGCGTGGTCGGCTCCTCGGTAGTCTGCGTGGTCGGCTGCTGGGTGGTCTCCTGGGATTCTTCGACGATCTCGATGTCCTGACGGTCGGTGTTGTCACCGTCGTCGGACTCGAGTGTGTACTCACCAGGCTCGACGTTCGCCAGGTCCATCTCAACGGACCACTGACCATCCGTACCCCATTCGTCCGTACTCGCGATGGTTACGGACTCGTCATCCTGGTCGAGCAGCTCGACCGTGATGGTGTTGTCGTCGGGGACGCGGTTGGTCTGACCCTCAACCGTAAGGGTGCCACCGGATTCGACACCGCTGACGGACTCGATCGTCGTGAGGCCGTCCGACAGGCGGAAGGTCTCAGTGACGATCAGGTCGTCGCTTGCCGTGTCGTCAACCGAGTTCGCGAGGATGCGGTCGCGAACCTGGTTGCCGGTGCTTGCGCCACTCGCGTAGTCACCCATAATGGTGTCCGCGAACGCGGATGCAGAGTTCTCGACGCCGTCACCGAAGACGCCGTCGCGACCGGACGAGATGATGTGCGCGGAGACGCTACCCTCGTTCAGGGTGCTAATGTCGAGGTCCTCCTCGGTGAAGGTCCCGTCGCTGTCAACCGTAATGTCGTAGGCTTCCGCGTTCCCGCGGGAGTCCACGAACGCAACAGCCAGTTCGTCCTTGCCGGGCGCGGTGCCCTCAACGTCGACCTGCGCGTCGTCGCTGGCGATCTGGCCGTTGTACGTAACGAACGAACCGTTAAGCTCGGTATCAGTCACCGTCAGCGAGGACGTGCTGCTGATACCGCTGTTGAAGTCGGACGTGGTGAGCGTGTCTTCGACGGTCCCGTCGCTGTTCGTGTCAGCGTCGGTCGCGTCAATGATGCCGAGGCGGTACGTGCCCGGCAGCGAGAGGAGGTTGTTACCGTCAGTGTCACCCGAGATCACGACGTCCGTTTCTTCGAAGGTATCGTCGCTGTCGACTTCGATCGTGCGATCGTCGTCGATGGTAACGAGTTCGAAGTCGTTGTTGTCACGGGCGTAGAGAGCGACCTCGTCGGTGCCCTCGTTGGCCGTCCCGTTGATGTCAACTTCGGAGCCAACAACGTACGTGCCGGTCGGGCTGTCGAGCGAGACTTCACCTTCAGTGACTTCGAAGGATTCGTCGTCGTCAGTCTCGAGGCCGTTCAGCGTCGTCACGTTGTCGAGGCTACCGTCCGGTGCGTACCCATCATCAGCTGCGTCAGCGGATGCCGGGTAGAGGTCAACGTCGACGGACGAATCGTCGAGGTACTGCGTTTCGATCGAGCCGACGCCGTTCCCGCCGTCGATCTCGACGATTGCGTACGCGTAGTCAACGTTGTCGATGTCCGCGTTTTCGAGGTCGGTCTCGACTGCGCCGTTGTCGTTAACGACACCCGTTTCGGTGGTGTCACCGACGTTGCGGAGGAGGTTCGCGACGTTCTCGGTGGAGACGCCGTCGCGGAAGTCGCTGGAGTCGACTGTGACTGCGTGGAAGTTACCTTCCGGGCTGTTTTCAACCGTGTACTGGAGGTTTGCGCCCTGCACGACTTCGTCCTCAGCGAGGCTGAGGGAAGCCGTCTGCGAGGACGAAATCGTCACGGAGACGCTCTCGGAAGCATCACCGAAGTCGAGGTCATCAACACCAGCAACCTCGAAGGTGTATTCGCCAGCGTCAACAGCGGACGGGTTAATCGCGATCGAACCGTCGCCGTTACGCGTAGCGGCGCTGTCAACGATTTCGTCGGTGACATCGAGACCGTCTTCATCTTCGACGGTCAGCTCGATGTCTTCAGCGTTGTCGTAGTTGTACTCGACCTCAACAACGGCGTTGTCCTGATTCGTGTTCAGGATACCGCCGCTGACGTCAGAACCGGCGTTGTTCTGAACTTCAAGGGTCGTGACACGCGGCGTCGAGACGGTCAGGCCGCCGTTACCGAAGGGGGACGGACCGTCATAGGTACCGGTCGTCTGGTCGGACGGGATCGGCATCTCGAGCGGGACGCCCTCGTTGGACCCGCTTGCGCGCTCGAAGCTGCTTGCGCTCAGGTCATTGGCGAAGTCGAGGTCGCCTTCACCCTGGTAGACAACCGAGTTCGGACCGACGGTCTCGTACTTACCGTCGCCGTCCGAGTCGGAGCGACCGTCTGCCGGACCAGTCGACTCAGCAACCGTCACCGCGCTGCTGAGGGTGGTAGAGGCCGTAGTGTCATCGTTTGCGCCAGAGTCGTCGACGGTAACCGTCACGTCGGAGGAAGCACCAGCGCTAGCAGCGGTCGCGTCGATGACGGCACCATCAACGGTGATCGTGCCAGCATCAACGCCGCTACTGCTGGGCTCCAGGTTGAACGTGATTTCGCCGTTACCGTTCACCTGCTCATTCTGGCTAATCGAAACATCGTTACTAACCTGAACCTGGTTAGCGTCACTGAATTCGAAGTTAGCGGCGTCAAGGGACACCGTGAATTCGACGGTCTGACCGGAGTTGTCCGGGTTCAGGTTGCTGATGTCGAACGTGACATCTTCTGTTTGCGTAGTCGGTTCGCTCAGCTCAATGCTGTCCTGCCCACCAACCTGGATGTTGTTTGGGCTGGATGCATTTGCCGCGGCGGCAGTTCCTGTGAACGCGATGCCGGCCGTGAATACGGAGCCGATCATCAGCGCAGTCAGGAAGACCGCGCGGAGCTTATTTGTTGTATCAGTCATGTGTTGTCTTCGTGACTGGATCGGTTCCAGTCGGACCAGACGACCGCTTCCACCTGATTCCGCCGAAACGGTGAATCGGGGTTTTCACAGCCGCCGTTCGGGTAGGGGTACCCGCAACTATGAGCATCCGTTGGTAAATGCTTTCTGTCTGTATCGGCCGCTACAAGCCACCATGACACAAATTACCACGGTATTGCGTATGGAACAGATTGCGTCCCACGCCGCAGCGAAACGCAAGGGGTACTCCGACGCCAGGCGCCAGAGCTGAGCGGCTCACACCGGAAACACAATCGAGGAACAACGAAGCCACCGAGCACGAGCCCGGAGAGCCGCCCAAGCAAAGCTTTAATCTACGTTATCACGATAGGATTCGCTATGTCTGCGTGGGAGTGTGGAATCGTTGACTGCGGGATCGTATTCGACACCGTTGAGGCGCTGCTGGCACATCAGGTCACCGACCACGCGAGCCACGAGTGTGAGATCTGTGGCGGCCACGTCCCGGAGGGGTACTTCGCGATCAAGCATGCATTTCATAAGCACACGCGCGCGGAGTACGTCCGGTTCTACGATGCGGATGCGGCCGCTGTTCGACGCCGCGAACGCATCCTCGACGCCGTAACCACGGCCGTCGATCCAGCGGCACTCGACGACCAGCTGGATGACGCCGACCGCGCTCCACCCACTGACGACGGCGGCACCAACCTGCTCTCCCCCTGAGCCAACTGCAAAGCGGACTGATTCGGGTCAAATACGAGCGCAGTCCACGGACAAGAAGAGGGGAGAGGGGAACCGCGGTAGTCAACGAGACACTTGGCCTGCGTTGCCTGAGGCTACTCACAGTCAAACACAGTAGCCTGCAGATTAGCGTCCGTCAAGCCAATGACCGATGTCCGCGAGGAGACTACGGCCCGCCTCAACAACGACTCCGAGCTGGCCGGTGCGCTTCCGACACCCGTCGAGACCGACCACAAACAGGAGAAGGCGACATTCGACGACAGCCCACTTGGGTCGGGGACGTTTGGCGAACTCGTCGCTCACGACATCATCGTTGAGACGGCCGCTGGGTACCGCCTTGCGGACCGGCACGCCGTCCGCGTGGCGCTCGGGGATATCGAACCCACAGACAGCGACGACACCGCAGGCCGGTTCCGGGCCCCACATGTCGCGACTGGACGTTCCCCGGCACGTACTGGGAGCTATCACAGCCTGCTTGCTCGTCGTCGTCGCGTTCCGCGTCTTCGTCTACCCGCGCGTGTTCCGCGGCGAGCACGTTGTCCTGCTCGGCAACAACCCCTACTACTACCGGTATCTCGTTCTCTCGATGCTGGATGCCGGCGCCGGCGCCAACGCTCACGTTGTCACCCACGGTCACCCCGCTGATCACTGCCGCCTGCGAGTGGACGACCACGTCGTCCCCGACCACGGTCTCGTCAGCGATGACGGCTGAGTCGTCGATAGCTGCGTGCTGTGGCTGTTCGGGCTCGCGGTCAGCAATGAGCGCGTCGTTGACAGTGAGGAGGCCCCACGGTTCCGAGACGTCGAGCCAGCGGCCACGGTACTGAACGGCGCGAATCGGCTGGTCGTCTAAGCGCAGCGAGAGCGTGTCCGTCAACGCCTGCTCGCCGTGACTCTCGGTCTAGCGGGTCGCGAAGATGCTCGGGTCGAACGTGTACACGCCCGCGTTGATGAACTGTGACTTCGCGAGTTCGGGAAGCGGCTGCTCCTCGATGCCGGTCACGCGTTCGCCGTCGAGTTCGACGACGCCGTACGAGCGCGGGTTCTCGACAGACATCACCGCCATCGTTCCCGGCTGTGTTGCGAGACGCTCGACGAGCGCGTCCGTGACGTAGACGTCCCCGTTCAGCACGAGTGCGTCCTCGTCGACGAACGGTTCGGCCTGGCCAACGGCGTGTGCGGTCCCCAGTTGGTCGGCCTGTTCGACGTACTCAACCAGGAACCCTTGATACGTGTCGCCGACGCGGGCCCGAATCTGGTCGCCTTCATAGCCGACGACCACGACGTAGCCGTCGACGTACGGCGCGGCGGCGTCAAGCACGTGCTCGCGAATCGGTTTCCCAGCGACCGGCAGCAACGGCTTCGGTCGCCCATCTGTTAACGGCCCCATGCGTGTCCCCTGCCTGGCAGCGATACCGATAGCCTGCATCGGCTCGTGTGTGAACCCGAACTACCCACCCGTAAACAGGGAGGATTCAGCGTGGACGCCCATTCTGACCGATCCCTCACAAGAGATTTCTATCCTCCTCGGGCTGAAGGCGGTGGAATCCGGAGCAGTGGGCGTTTCAGGTTTGTAGTCTACTTATCGGACTTCTAGTTCTTTCGGACTCAGGGAGGTCCATAGGCAGTTGAATGGCCGGTTGTTCCACGGAATGACGGCACGCATCCATACCGTGAACGGCGTGAGATTGCGCCTGTTCAGCCGAGACGGCCAGGTTCACCGGAGTGCCTGGGTTCATGCTGCGGCGGTTAGCGAGGGCTGTGCTCGGCTGGAAGCGTCGTACGTGAACGAAAAAGGTGTGGTGGGTGGGACTGCGGTGACCGCCTTACGGGCGGTCAGGTCGTGATTCGTTAGTTCTGGCGGAGCGCCAGCAGCGCGGCGCCGAGCACGGCAACGAGCGCGATGCCCATGCCGAAGCCGGGGATGCCGCTACCGGATCCGTCTTCAGACGTTTCCGTGGCCGTTGCCGTTGCAGTTGCGGTTTCCGTAGCGGTTTCCGTCGCCGTAGCGGTTTCCGTCGCCGTTGCGGTTTCGGTCACTTCCGTCGTCGGCTGCTGGGTGGTCTCTTCGACTTCCTCGACGATCTCGATGTCCTGACGGTCGGTGTTGTCACCGTCGTCGGACTCGAGCGTGTACTCGCCAGGCTCGACGTTCGCGAGGCTCATCTCAACGGACCACTGCCCGTTGCTGCCCCACTCGTCGGTACTAGCGAGCGTCACCGAGTCACCATCCTGGTCGAGCAGTTCGACGGTGATGGTGTTGTCGTCAGGCTGGCGGTTCGTCTGGCCCTCGACCGTGAGCGTGCCGCCGGCTTCAACGCCGTCGACAGACTCGATGGTCGTGAGCGCGCTCGCGAGGCGGAGCTCTTCGGTGACGATCAGGTCGTCGCTTGCCGTGTCGTCAACCGTGTTCGCGAGAATCTGCTCGCGAACCTGCTCCCCGCTGCTGGAACCACTCGCCCAGCCGTCTTCGCCCTCAATCTGGGTTTCGAGAGCGGAAGCAGACTCATAGGTCCCGCTCTCACCGAACGTACCGTCACGGCCGGACGACAGAATATGGGCGGAGACCGTGCCCTCATTCAGGTTGCCGAGGCTGAGACCGTCGTTGTCAAACATGCCGTCGTTGTCGACGGAGATCGTGTGCGCGACTGCCTGCCCGCGCTCGTCGACGAACGCAACAACGAGGTTGTCCTTGCCAGGCGCGGTGCCCTCAACGCCGACCTCACCGTCTTCAACTGCGACCTGGCCGTTGTAGGTCTGGAACGAGCCGTTGAGCTCGGTGTCCGTCACCGTCAGCGAGGAGATGCTGCTCACACCACTGTTGAACTCGGACGTGGTGAGAGTCGAGTCAATGGCCCCGTTCCCGTCGATGTCAGCGTCTTCCGAGCTGATGACGCCGAGCCGGTACGAACCCGGCAGCGAAAGGAGATCGTTACCCTCGTCGCCGTCCTCTGTAAGGACGACGCCATCCTCGGTGAACGTGTCGTCGCTCTCAACTTCGATCGAGCGATCGCCGTCAATTTCGACGAGCTGGAAGTCGTTGTTGCTGCGTGCGTAGAGGGAGACCTCGTCGATCCCAGCGCTCGCCGTCCCGTTCACAGTCCTCTCGGAGCCCACAACGTACGCACCAGTCGGACTGTCCAGAGAGACGGTGCCCTGGGTCACGTCGAACGACTCGTCGTCGTCCGTCTCCAGGCTCTCGAGCTCGGTCGCGTTGCTGAGCTCGCCGTCGTCGTTCACGTACGTGTCCTCAGTAGTGGACGCCGGGTAGAGGTCAACGTCAACGGACGCGTCGTCGAGGTGCTGTGAGTTGATGGAACCGACACCGTTGCCGCCGTCAATCTCGACGATCGCGTACGCGTAGTTGACGTCGTCGATGTCGACGTCACCAGCGTTGCCAGCCGTGGTCGGGCCCCCGTCGGTGACCACGCCGGTTTCGCTGGTGTCACCGACGTTCCGCAGGATGTTCGCCGCGTTGCTCGCGGAGATCCCGTTACGGAAGTCGTCAGCGTCGATGGTGACCGCGTGGAAGTTGCCTTCCGGACTGTTCTCAACCGTGTACTGCAGGTTCTCACCCTGCACGACCTCGTCGGCCGCCAGGTTCAGCGACGCCGTCTGCGACGACGAAATCGTCACGGGAACTGTCTCCGTGGCGTCCCCGAAGTCGAGGTCGTCAACGCCCTCGACGGTGAACGTGTAGTCACCGGCGTCCACAGCATTCGGGTTGATGTCGATGCGACCGTCGCCGTTCATCGTGTCGGTGCCCTCGACGATTTCGTCGGTGACGTCGAGGCCGTCCTCATTTTCGACGATCAGCTCGATGTCTTCGGCGTTCTCGTAGTTGTACTCCACGTAGACCGAGGCGTCGTCCTGATTCGTGGTGAGGATGCCACCGCTGACGTCTGACTCGGCGTTGTTCTGGACTTCGAGCGTCGTCACGCGCGGGGTTTGGACGGTCACGCGAAGGCCACCGTCACCCGCTGCCGGCCCGTTCAGATCGTAGGACCCAGTTGTCTGGTCCTGGGGGATCGGCATCGCGAGCGGGACCCCCTCGTCGGCGCCGCTGGCCCGTTCGAGTGACGTGGCACTCACGTCGTTCCCGTTCTCGTCAACGAACTGGATGTCATCCTCGCCCTGAAAGACCGTCGCCCCAGTACTGACATCCCCTTCACCAGTAGAGGTGTCCCACGGGTTGTCTCCGAAGTCGAGCCGGCCCTCGTAGGTCTCTCCACCCGGATCCGAGGTGGTTGGGTTAGTGGTCGTGGTGGGGTCTGAAGTGGTTGGGTTAGTAGTCGTGGTGGGGTCTGAAGTGGTTGGGTTAGTAGTCGTCCCTGGGTCTGAGGTAGTTGTCGTTGGGTCCCCGACGGTGACAGTCGCGAATGCGTCATTCGAGGAGGTTGTTCCGTCGTTTTCCTCGTAACTAGCCGCGATATCGTAGTAGCCGGCCTCAGCCGGGGCGTCCGTATTCATGTTCAGGACAACCTCGACGTCACCGTCCGTTTCCGGTGAGGTTTCGATGGGGAGAGTATCGTCAACGCCGTCATTATCAGGGCCGTCAACAAGATTTTCGCCGCCATCGATCTGAAGGTCATCGTCGTTGGTAAACTCGAGGTCGGCGTAATTGTACGAAAGTCCCTCCGCGAACTCATTAGGGAAGTTAACGCGGATTGTGTCCGTATCGCCGGACCCATTAACGTTTGCGACGGTGAATCTGAAGTTGTGTCCGTTTGTTGTCTCGCCTGTAGCGACCTGTGCAGGATCCACGGCAGCACCTGTAACCGTGCCTGAGTCGTTGGCGCCGCCAGTAATATCGCCGGCGGCAACAGCCGTTCCCGTGAACGCGATGCCGGCCGTGAATACGGAGCCGATCATTAGCGCAGTGAGGAGGACTGCGCGGAGTTTGTCTGTTGGATGTTCCATAGTTGTTGTCGGTTGTGACTGGACTGGTTCCAGCCGGACCCGACGACCGCCGCCACCGAACCAGGTGGGTTGGTGGCTTCTGCGGCCGCCGTTCGGGTAGGGGCACCTGGGATTGTCGGAGCGACCCGGGAAATGCTCTCTGGCCAATATATATTATTTATATTTCCTCTATACTTGAATTATATTTTGTCATGGTGAATCGGAACGACCTACAGGAGGTTCAAGACCGATTGTGACGGGCCCACGCCCGCCCCACAGAACGACACCCATTGACATCCTCCCCGCGCTAAAGCGCGAGGATTCCTCCGTTGGGGGTTCGGCTACCGACCCACGGAGGCAACTTGCGGGTTTGTGCGCACTTCTTTAGGACTTTCGTGAGGGTGTGGTTTCCCCGACCAATCGTGGTCGTCCCACTCGAATCGCACGGGCCGTGCCATCGGCCTGACTTCCGTACCGCTGTTTTCCCGAAGGAACGTCTCTGACGCCGTGAGGTCTGCGTGTCCCTCGAACCCACACGGACACGTCAGCGTATCCTCATGGCGAACCGTCTCCTCGTGGTCGCCACACTCGGGACACGTCTGACTTGTCCACGCTTCCGACTCGACTTCGAGGCTGATGCCGTATTCCTCACAGACACACGCGAGACGGTGGATGAACTTCTTGAACGCCCAGAAGTTGTGCGTCTTCTCGTTCACCCTGACCGACCAGTGCGTTTCCAGCACGTCGGTCAAATCGCCCACGTACACCGTCGCCACGCCCTCGTCGTACAGCCGTTCAACGAGGTCGCGCACCAGCGCGTTCTGTGCGTGGTCACGGCGCTTCGTCCGCTGTCGATACAGCCGTCGAATCCGCTTGGAACTGTAGCGTCCCTCGCGGAGTTTCGACTGCAGGCGGGCGATTTCGTCAGTCGTCTCACGGAACCGTCCGAACAACTCCCGACCGTCGTAGAGGTACTGGTTCCCAGTAGTCGTAGAACAGGCGACGAGGTTGTTTGCGCCAACGTCGAGGGCGGCTTCTTCCGAAGCCAGTGGTGAATCCAGTCGAGAATCAGGGACTGTGACTGGTTGGAAAGCCCTGAACGTGTCGCTCACCCCGTCGTACTCAAGTTCCAGACGACCCTGTTCGCCGTCCCACTTCGGGTTGCCTCGGACTTCGAGACGGAGGCGTTCGTGGTAGCCGAGTCCGTATTCGTCTTTCAACTCTTGCCCAACGGGGAGTTCGAGACGGCTACGCTTGCCCCACTGAATCGTGTACTGGTTGTTTCGGATGTAGGTACGGAGTTCTCGTCCATCCTCCTCGTTGCCCCAGTACGACGGTGGGTTCGCATGCTCTCCGTTCTCTTTGAGCGCGAAGAACGACCGCCACGCTTCGCTGTTCTTGCGCGTGACCTGTTGAACGGTCGCGCTTCCGACGACACCGTTGTAGCGTCCTCGGTACTCGGAGGTGTCCCACACGTCGCCGTCACCGAAGTAGTTCTGACGGCGTTCGTAGGTGAGTTCGTTCCACAGGGAGGCGGAGGCGTCGAGTAGCCGTAGAAGGCACTCTTTGTCGTTCTCGGTCTGTGGCACGACCTCGAAGGTGTTGACGCGCTTCATTCGTCACCACCTTCCTGTTCAGCGATGTACTGTTCGACAGCGCCCTTCGAGGAACTACCCGCCGTACCGACGTAGTACGAACGAGTCCACTTCACGCGGTCGTCGTATCGCTGGTTATACTTCCGCGCCGAGATGCCCTTGACCCAGTTGACGATGAGTGACGGGGCGTTCTTCGGTGGACTCCCGATGAACAGGTGTACGTGGTCGGGCATGACCTCGGACTCGGCCAGTTCGAGGTCTTTGTCCTCACAGATTTCCGTGAAGATGGTTTCGAGACGGTCCTTCGTCTTCCCCGTCAGGGGCGAACGCCGATACTTCGGCACGAACACTATGTGGTAATAGAGTTCGTATTTCGCGTGACGGGTACTCTTTACCATCTATGTATACTATCATGGTCGGACCGGTTAAAAATTGTGTTGGAACCGCGTCTATGCCATCGACGGCGGTTGAATACTGTTGGTCGGCTTCATCCCCGCCCTGAAGGGCGAGGCTTTCGCCTTGAATTTTCCGTAATACGCCCCCTGAACGCGCTGTTCTGGCGACTACAGAGACCACGCCCTCCGCAAAGAACCCCTCATTGAATCGTCTGTAGTTCTGCTGGGGTGGACAACAGAGTCGCTGGTCGGCATTCATGTCAGTTGAGATGTGGTCGGAGCGGGTCAGCTTGGGAGGGACACAGTGCGTAGTGGGATGGACAGGTGGACGGTATCGCGGATGCTGCAGTCGAAGCTGGCTGTGAGCGACGCTGACAGCGGGGATACCGCCAGTCCGTGTCGGGCCGTCCGCGTTGATTGTACAGCGACGTCCCTTTCGCTGCGGCCGCACAGTCAACCAACCCGGAGTGCAAGCTGGTGGCCTCAACCGCGAGGACGACGTGTTTCCCCCTCGAAGTGTTGTACAGAACCACGCCGTCTGGGGATTTTCGAGTCGCCGCTCCCGAGTCGTCGAGACGTCGTCGACAACCGTGTTCTCCCTCGAATCAACTCGCCGTCCCCGACTTTCGGCACTCAGCGGTCACCCCACGAAGCGCGACGGAAATGATACTACACAGACACATACCGGTAGAAGAGCCCTCCACAGCGACTGTACAGAGCCAGCCCATCGGGCGATTCGCACGCTTCAGCAAAACGTCTTCGTTCACTAAGAAAAACTCGCCAGACATTTCTAACCCGCCGTTACACCCCCTGAAGTACTGACTCGCCAGCCAATCAGTCACCGAATCCAGCCCGCCAGCACTCCCCGCTCGAACTGTGGTGGTCCGCACACTATCTAGGGCTGTTCTTGCGGACGAGCGCGTCTCTGTAGCCTGCCACAGCCACCAGCCGTCGTCGGAGCCAGTCGAGCGCCCCCCATCCGAATGGCGGATGGGTTAGCCGGGACGAGTTTCGTCGAGGAGTGTGTCGCGGGCGTATTCGAACGTGTAGACGTCGGTCAATCCGGGCGTCGCAAGGCTGTATCTGCGGGGGGCCATGTTTTCGCTGTACGTGCGGGGCACACGAGGGGCACCATCTGGGGGGTCGTGGAGCGCGCGGAGGAGGGCGGCGGCGTCGCTGCGGGTTTTGACGAGCCACCACGCCTGCTGGGGGTCGCAGGCGGCCATCTGGTCGAAGTCGCGGGGGATGGCCTCACCACGATCGTTGTTGATGCGTTCGGCTTCCAGCGTCGCCACAACCGTCCCATCGGCGGCGAGGACGGCAGCGTCGAGGCGGCCGTCCTCGAGGCCGTAGTAGCGCTGGACGCGGGCCCCAGGTTTGTCGGGGCCGACCAGCTCTTGGGCGAGGAGGCGGGCGCCGACGTCGACCATGGCGACGTGGAGACTGGATTCGGAGAGGTCGCCCGTGCCGTCGCCGTGGGCGATGCCTTCGCGGTGGCCGACGTCAATCACGTCCCGGCCGTCGGGGGTGACGGTGTACAGTTTGTGGGGGCGGCGACAGTCCACGCGGAGGAGGCCGTCGTCGACCAGTGCCTGGACGTCGTCGGCGTCAATCCCGACGTACGCCTCGAGGTTGGTCATTGAGTCCCAGACGATGTCGTACTCCAGTTCGCGGTCGAAGCGCTGCTGGTGGGCCATGTAGACCGCCGTGAGGAAGCGCAGTTGGGCATCATTGTAGTCGCTGGCGGCGCGTTCGCCGCTCGTGAGCGTCAGATCCAGCGAACAGATCGGAATGTTCGCGCGGTCAACTTCTTCGAGCGAATGGTGACAGTCGATGGCACGGCGCAGCCCCTCGGGTGTCGAGGGGTATTTCGTGCCGTCGTCCCCGCAGGTCTCACAGACAATCGGGTATGGAGATTCGTCGATGTACGTGAGACACTCGGGAAAGCGCTCGGTGTGGGGGATGGTGGCGGTGGCGGCCGGGCGCGTCGACCCGGTCGCGTCGCCGTCGTCGACGGCCGCGGGCTCGGTACTCCCGCTGGCGGCACGCCCGACAGGAACGCCGTACTCGTCGCGAGTGCGGGTTTTGGCCGTCTGGACGGCGCGCTCGAAGGCGCGGCTGGCGCGCCCCGTCAGCGGCTGGCTGCCCTCGGGGTGGCCGGCGGGGAGCGGCGGCGACGTCACGTGGAAGGGCTGAGGTTGGCGTTCGGCGAACGGCGCCGCGGGGCTGACGAGCCAGTCGCCGCGCTGGAGGTCGTGGAGTCGCGTCTCGATGCGGTCGGCGCTGTACTCGCTGGTGGCGAGGCGCTCCGTGAGGCGGCGGTCAACGCCGATCTGACCCGTGATGATCGTGCCGACATCGTTCAACAGTTCGGCGTACACGCGGGGGTGGGAGTCGCGCAACTGTTCGGGGAACTGCATCGCCAGCGTCACCCCGAGATCGAAGCCGCGACCCTGCGAGAGCAGCGTATCCAGGATGCCAGTCGTCGCGAGGTCGGCGGCTTCCTCGATGTAACAGTTCACGAGCGGGAGATTCGCTCGCTCCGTCGTTGCCTGCCGGCGCTGAAGCGCACGCCACAACTGCGAGAGGATGGCGACGGCGAGCAGCGTCCGGGAGCGCTCCCCATACCCCTGGAGGTCGACGATGATGACGCAGTCCTCGTCGAGCACGCGCCGGAGATCAAACTGCTCGTCAGCGTGCGCTTCGAAGAGGGGGGCGAGGCGAGCGTCGTTCGTCGCAGTCCCAATCCGGCGGGTGGCAGCGCTCATGATGCTGTCGAACGTGTTGGGGTTGTTTGCGGCCGTGCTCGCGAGTTTCTGGTGGAGCGTGCCATCCGAGACTGGCGGTGGATTCCTCGTCTCGTGGAACTGTGTGGCCGCCGCCAGCAACTCCTGCTGGCTGATGCTCTCACTGCCATGCACGGGGTCGAACAGCGCACGCACCAACTGCTGGATGACCTCCACAGCCGCCTCAGCACTGTAGAACTGCTCGGGGCCCATGGCGGCGGCGAGCAAGTCAATATAATGTTCGGCAATCGTATTGACGGCCCACTCGCGGTCCAACCCAGCGTCGAGGAGTGGCTTGATTGTCAGGAACGGGAGTGCGGGCAGATACTCCGTGCAGTCGAAATAGTGGACGTCCTCCAGCGTATTGTAGCGTTCGTAGTGGGTTTTGGTGTATGCTTCGGGGGCGTCGTCGCCTTTCGCGTCGATGTAGACGGTGGCGCCGTCGGTGGCGGCGTGGTTCGCGAGCTGCATGCGCTGGCCGACGGCGGTTTTGCCGGCGCCTGTGGACCCGAAGAGTGCGGTGTGGAGCGGCTGCACGGCTGGTGGGAGCGACAGCATCGCGTCCAACGTCGTGCGGTCGGCGGTCTTGGGGTGACCGACGGTCATGCCGGGTTCGTCGAGATACCGGTCGAGAATGGTCCGAGGCGGGAGTTCGATGCCCGTACGATCCTCGGGCGTCGGTTCAAGCGCGCGACTCGCAGCCGGGCTAAGCGTGGGCCCGTCGATGACGCAGAACGCCCCGACGGCGGCGGGGTCGGCGACGATGGCTGGACTCGCGTTCTCGACCCACGGCAGCATGTGTTTGCGCCGGCTCGGACTCGTCCTTGTGGTTCGGGTAGAGATGGTGTCGAGGAGGTCGCGAGCACCGTCGCTATTTGGTGGGTGCGTCGTGGGTGTGACGCGGTAGTGGTCGCCCCGCAGAGCCTGGAAGCCCGAGGAGATCGCGTCGATGGTCGTATCAGTAGTCGCCGACTCAGGCGCGATGGCCACAGCGCGGGCGTTGACGACGAACGACTGCCGCGTGTCGACGGTCTGGAGCGCTTCGATGCGGCGCGCGTTCGACGGCGCCACCGTCGAGTCCTCAACGCGGCGGCGCGCGTCCCGGCCGGCGGGCGTAGCGGCGTCCCGACGACCGGCGTGCTGGCCGGTCTCCGAATCATGGCGTCGATACGAGGGAGACCGGGTTGTGTCGTGGTCGGTAGCCTCCGTAATCGTGTCCGCGATCCCGCCGAAAATCGCCTGGCCGAGTGCGTGACGGCGCAAGTCACCGTTCAACTCCAGATCGATGATGCGGTCTTCTTTCCGCTGTGTCCAATCGGCCTTTGGCGTGACCAAGATCTGGACGAGTACGGGGGCGTCGGTCGTTGCGAGGCCATCAACGAGGTCTGCGAGCGGCCAATCACCCTCGTGGTCGCCGGCAAAGGTTTCGAGCGCTGGGAGTGGCGTCTGCCAGTCGTCGGGGCGGTCGCCGACGCCCTGCCACTCAATGCCCGCGACCGCGTCGTCATCTGTAGCGTCGTCAGCGTTCAGTTCGGGTGGACTGTCGAGGCCGAGTGCCTGCTGGTAGGAAGTCGTGGTTTCGACGAGGTCGACGGACGTCGGAAGGGACTGGCGGAGCGTGCGTTTGACCGGCTGGAGGTCGTCGCCGCCGACGTACCAGTCGATGTGGCGGTCGCCGGTCGGGCCGGTGTCGCCGGTCGCGACGAACAGCCACTCGTAGGTCGGCGTCTCGTTCGTGGTTCGATGCAGCCGCGTGATCGAGCGGGCGACAGCAGCTGGTTGGAGCGGGTCGGTGCTGGGCTGGACGTGGAGGTACTGGCGGTCGGTCGTGAACTGCTCGGGGGGCATGCGTTGCGAACAGGGGGACTTGTTTGGTGGGCGATACGTGGTGTGTGGGTATGTGGCACGCAGGTAGTTGTACGTTTGGGCTAGGTGGAATTTAGCGTGTTAACCAACAATATCCGTGTTGTCCGGCGACTGTTGGTTAAGACTGCTCGTGCGTGTTGGCGGTGTCGAACGCTTGGGTTGCTCGACGTTTCATAGCTGGGAGACGAGTGGTGCCCGCCTGCAGCGGCATGTGCGTCGGCCAGTTCTTCATGATGTTCACATCGTACACACGGCAACGACTAAGTGAGTTGGCTCACACTGTACACATAATGAGTAGCGAGAAGAAACGCGTCCAGTTTCGGGCCCCACACCGACTGATTGACCGAGCCGATGCGCTCGCGGACGTGCTCGGGGAAGACCGGACGGACATTCTCGTGACCGCGCTCCGCGAGTATCTCCAGGAGGCAGCCCACGACGACGCACTCACGCAGGAGATCGCGGCCGCCTACTACGACAACGAGATCTCCTTCGAGCAACTGAAAGCGCTCGTCGGCGCCGAGGAAGCCGCGAACCTCCGCGTGTTGAAACAGCAGCTAGACGACGACTTTCTCGACGAGGTCGCCGACGCATAGATGGCCCAGCTTGTCGCAGACGCCTCCGCGCTCGTGAGCCTCGGGATTGTCGCTGAGAACGATCCCGACCCACTCGGATGCTGTCTGTCCCGCTACGACGTCATCGTTCCGACGGCGGTCATCAAGGAACTCCAGGAGATCGCCTCCTACGAGGACGAGCATGGACGTGCTGCAACCGCTGTCCTCGACCGAACTGATGCGTTTACAACACGAGCGGTCGACCTCGACGGCGAATTTCCACTCGACGATGGCGAGAACGCCGCTGTCACCCTCGCGAACGACCTCGACGTCTCGCTGTTGCTGTGTGATGGATTCACCCAGCTCGGCCTGATTCATGCCTCGCTCGTCGATACCCGACTCGTCACGACGCCAACGCTGCTCTCAATCCTCGTTCGAACCGGGCAGTTGTCAGCGGCCGATGCCCGGACACGTCTCGACGAGATAAGCGACGCTCGCAGTTGGGGCGCGAACAGCTACGTGCAGCGGGCCCGGTCGTTACTTGCGGAGGAGTGACGCCGAGGCTGTCGCTGTCCGGTCCCGGTCAACGTTGTGCGCCCGCGATAGTTTAGTCGGACTCGCAACGTACTGGACGCGCGACCGGGAGGAGCATCTCGTTGCGACGCCGGCGGAGTGACCCAAACACTATTTACTGTTTCGCTGTAAACTGTAATCAAGAACCACCGTGTCACGCACTTCAAATCGCGCCGACGGCGACATCGTCCAGGACTTCCTCGCGGTCGCCGATCTCCTGGAGGAGCCACAGCTCGCCCAGCTATACGCGTACCTCACTCGGGAGGGGGAGGCGACTGTCCAGGACGTGATGGATGACCTCGAGCTCGCACAGGGAACCGCCTACAGCTACGTCAACCGGCTCGTCGACGCCGGCGTCCTCACCGTCACCGACGACGAGCAACCACGCAAGTATACCGGCCGAGAGATCGACCTAACCGTGACGACCGCCGCGGGCGACCGCGAGTACACGATCACGCCGGCACTGATCGACGCCGTTGGCCGCCGCGAGACGGACGCCGACATCGACACCTACATCGACCGACATGGCGTCGCCGGCCTCGCGACGGCGCTCACCTACGCGGTTGCTCGGGAGCGCGGCGAGGTGACCCACCGACTGATGGCGGAGGACCTCGACATCTCGCCGCTGGCTGCGGAGATGATCCTCCAGGCGCTCCGGCCCGTCGTCCACGAACACTACGACATCGAGGAAGCAGGGGCGGGACTCGACGAGTTGGATATCGACGACGGCGACGGCGCTGACGACGCGTGAGCCGGCTCCACATCGCCGACACCGGCCTGTTCGTCGCGATGGGGCACCCCTCGAACAACCGGTACAAGGCTGTTCGGCGGTTCGCTCGCCGGAACGACGTCACCTACCTCCTCCCTGAACGAGTGTACGAAGAGTTGACCGTCGACGATCTGGATGTCGAAAACCCGCCCGTCGACGCGGCCCCGTTGAATACCTATTAATCAGGTACTACTCCTGGTGAAACGACTGGTTAGTCGGTATGCGAATTTATCACGTGGGAAGGGGTGGTGGCACGAAGCTATTCAATCCAGACGAATCCACTTGCACGCGGAGTTCGTATGGTATAGTTCCGATCCAAGTGATGACGAGTCCAAATCCGGCAAGCGCTGGATCACGACAACACTTTCCACATCTTCCCCTGGAGACAGAGTGAAAATGTGGGGTCGTGAGGCAGTTCCCACAAGGGAAAAGATTAGATACTTACATCATGAATCTGTAAATTCTCGCAAGATGCCTTCTCGCCGGGCCATACTTGCAGGAGCGTCAACGTCTACTCTCCTCTTCTCGGGATGTACGAGTGTCGTTCGGGTCCGGCCAAAGATTGACAGAGGAATCGGGTTCCGAAGGGAGACTGTATTCTATCCTGAGCAACCAGATATTCAAGCAGAAAAACCGCTTGCGCGGGCCTACATTTTCAATAGTAAAGACCAGGTTTCTGTCCTCAACTGGGATATGCTGTTAGATCCGGCAGCATACAGGCAGACAAACTTTGATACACACAGCCTCGTATTAGTTGTCGGTCTCGCAGCGGACGGGACAAACGTTGTTCTTGATGACCAAGAGGCGGACAGACAGTCTATCACCTACAGACTGAGCGTTACTGAGGCGGACCACGAACCAGACCAGCCCAAATTCTCGTATCGCCTTCAGAGATGGCGGCACGGAACATTATCCAATATCAAGTCTACTAACGTAGAACTATCAAGCGAAAATTAGTTTGTTTGTCCTGACCGATGTGCGCCAGAACCTGTTACCCGTTGAGGAGTGCCATAGAACCGTCGACGCCGCGATCGACGAGGGCTGGGCGACGGTTGCGGCGCCGCTCGAGTTCTCCGAGCCGGTCGTCTCGCGGGTGATGGATGGCGTCCAGAGGTACATCGCGAACGCCGACGACCGACCCGCCGACGAAGTCGAGCGTGCAGACGCCGCCCTCGCCGCCCTGGCTGCCCAGCATCTCAGCGCGGGGACGGCGACCGAGGTGTACATCTACACGACCGACATCGCGGCCGGCGAGGGAGCCGAAACCGTGCTCGCGAGTGAGGGGTACGGTGACTCGGTGACGTTCGTGAACGGCTTCCGGTTCATCGAGGACCTAGTCGCCGGCGACAGCTGACTGAGTGCTAGGCTGATTCGGTGGGAGAGGACCCTCGAAAGCCCTCGGCCGCTCGACATCCCGCGACCGCACGAGACTACGTCTCGCTGGCTCTCGTTCACTGCGCTCACGAGAACGCCGCTGTGCGCCTCGTGCCTGCGGTGCTTGGGGGCGGCTGAGGCGACTCGCCCCTTTCTGAATCCGCCAGGCCGGTCGATGGCTCACCGAGCGACGTAGCCGGCTGAACGGGTACGTACGTGACGGCCCGCCCCGCTCGCCGCTGCCGCCCGCCGCTTGTTCACGGCTCCCTACGGTCGCCGTTCGCATCGCGGCGCTCCCTGCTTGCGGGTCACGGTACTCCCCGCTCACTGTCGTGATCTTCCGGGGTCGACCACGCAGCGGTCGCGTCGCGCGTCGCTCGCGACCGCCCAGTCCGGGCATGCGGCGAGCAAGCTCGCCATTCCGGGCTACCGTGCATATTCCCTCGGTGCCAGCGGGAAAGCACGGGGGTTGCGCGGCGCCGCTGCTCACCCCCGACTGGGAGCGTGCTAACTGCGGGTGTCACAGATCTGTCCAGTCAGCGGTTCGTTTCACCGTCGGTCTAGATAAACGAGCTGGTAAGTAGACGTGCGTCTCCCGCTGTCATTGACATCCTCCCCGCGCTAAAGCGCGAGGATTCCTTCGTGGGGCGTCGGGCCGTCCAACGCTACCCCGAAGGCAACTTCCCCATCCACGGCGGATGAGTACCGGGTTCGTGCGCTACACGTCGGCCCCCGAAACGAGGGTATGGCGTATTCAGCGTCCGAGAGGGACGCGGTATCCGCTTGTGCCGTACCCGATACCGCCTAAACCGAGGCGTCCGAATACCGGGCAACCACCCACCTTTGGACGGTGGGCGGACACGGGTCGTGCCATCGACCGTACTCCGCCGACGAGGGCGGAGTGCAACCGCGAACGGGGCGTGTTTTGGTATGCTGTCGCCCCCTCGTTTGCGCGGTCGTTGCCGACCGTCTCCAGTGACAGGTAGGGGTAGTATGAGGACGGCGAACGAATCTCAACCACGTACTCCCCACCGGGTTTACCGGTGGTGGGCGTGGAACCGTCCGTATCAGCGGGAAGCGGCCCCGAGTCTTCCTGTTGAAAGTTTACGCGAGTTGTCTTACCGCACGGTACGACGCCGGTCTACTTGATAATGTCCGTTGTAGAGAGTTTGTCGGCTTCATCCCCGCCCTGAAGGGCGAGGCTTTCGCCTCGAATTTTCCGTAAAGTCAGTCTTTGTCCCCGCAGAAGGTTCATAGATGGCTGAACAGTTGACCACGTGTCAACCGCCTCGGGGTCAAGCCCCGAGGCTTGTCAGTGGACTCCCGCTCTATCCGCGCAAGGCGGAAGGCGTGTAATCGCCATTCGCGTTCAGCGTCCCTGACTTGAGGGCCAGTTGACTGGTGGCCCGTCCAGCACCAGACTTGAGCCAGTGCTGGACAAGCCGCCACCCGATATTCCGAGCGGCGTTGTAATCCGCGTGCAGTTCCTTTCCACACTTCAGGCACTCAAACTCGTCACCATCACGGTTGTCCTCATGCGTGAAGCCGCACTCGCCGTGACTACACCGCTGCGATGTGTACGCAGGGGCAACATCGTCTACGTCGATTCCGTACTCTTCGGCTTTGTATTCGACGTGGCGTTGGAGTTCGCGGAACGCCCACTGCTGGAACTTACTGGCGTTGGAGATACGCTCGCGGATATGCGTCAGGTTCTCGAACGCAATCGCCGTACAGTCGTTCTCCACGGCTTCCTGCACAATCGCTTTCGACACGCAGTGGAGATAGTCCGCACTCCACCGAGCAAACCGTGATCCGATGCTTTTGATGGTGAGGTGTGCGGAGCGAGTTCCCGTCTGTTGGAGATTGCCGCGCCGACGCTCGTACTCGTCACGCTTGTGGTTGAGGTAGTCTGCGTTTCCGAGGAACGCTCCCGTGCTGGTGACGGCGAGGGAGCCGTCCACGTTCAAGTCAACGCCGAGAACCACTCCGTTCTCGGTCGAATCGTTGCCAGAATCAGCGGGTTCGACGTCTTTCTCGACTGCGACGTGGAGGTAGTACGTCCCGTCACGCTTGTGAAGCGTGGCCTCGGTTTTCTCCCAGTCCTCCGTCCAGTACTCCGCAAACGGTGTCCCTGATTCGTCGTCGGGCGTGACGAACTCGGCGGTCACGCGGTCGCCCACGGTTGCGAGGGTCACGTGGTCGTCATTGTAGGTGATGGTGCGCTCGTTATACACGACGACACTACCTCGAAACTCTGGTTTGCTTGCCTTCTTGCCGTCGTCGAGGATGCGGTCTTTACAGTTGCCGAGTGCGTCGGCGGCGAGATTGCGAGCGGATTGGGCGAGGCTGGCTTGCAGACTTGTCTGCTCCCGAACCTCTGAATAGGTTTGGTCGTGGAGCGTGTTCTTCGTGTCCTCGATTTCCGTGGGGTCGCCGCTCCATCCAGCGTCAGCGACGTGTTGCGCCGCTTGACGGAATTGCTCGAACGTCTCATCGAGAACGCTGTGAACGTCCTCGGGAACGTCGAGCTTTATCTGGATGTTGCGGACGACCTCCATACTTCATTAGTGCTATTAGAGATACTTGAAAGTATTTCTTAAAGCGTGGGGAGTCGGCCTTGCCATTGCGTGTGATTTGCGTCATCGAGTGTCGGCTTCCTCCCCGACCTCAAGGGTCGGGGTATCCGCCTTGCAATCTCTATGAAGCAGTACGAGGCGGGAGAGTCTGTCAGCAAGGCGTACGAGATTTGGGACGATTATCAAGTGTCGGGCTACCTCCAACCGGGAACATATCGGTGGGAGGAAACGGTTCGATTTTCCAGCGAAGACGCGGCAGCAAGCCCTACTACCGAATCGGTTTCGTGGTGGTTCACACTTCAGCTTGCACATGACGAATAACCGAAAATACTCCGATCGATAGAGTTGTGCCCTGCAGTAACCGGCTTGTTTTGCGGACTCTACAGGCGGAGCAGGCCGCGTGTCTCGGGGTTTGCCCCCGAGGCGGGTCACGTGGCGTCCGACACCCCAGTGTCGGCAGAACGGGAGTCCACCGACAAGCCCACCGCTTCAGCGGTGGGTCGCTGACTCCTACTCGTCGTCTCTCCAGCTCCCCCACACTTCTCGGTACGTGCCGAGTTCGCGGTACTCCTTCTTCCGCTCGAAGGCGTCGATGGCGTACAGCGTCTCGTTGTCCTTGTCCCAATCAATCAGGACTCGGAAGTCGCCGACGCGAAGCTTGTAGCCGGGATGGTTCTTCAACCGGTCGAGGAAATGGTCCGGGAAGTCGCCGATGTCCTCCAGCTTGTTGATGATCCGCTCGACGTCATCGGTTTCGAACTGTTCCAGCGTTTCGACCAACGTCTCCGTCAGAACGACCTCGTGAGTCACCGTTCAGCCCTCAGTCGTCGATATCGAGGCGTTCGCGGGCCTCGTCCGTGGACATCGTCCGCCCCGCTGCAACGTCCGCGTAGCCCTCCGAGACGCCGTCCTGCGCGCCGGGCGTCAGAATCGGCTCCGTGGTGTCGCGCAGCACCTCACGGATGAACTCCGAGCGGTTGGTGTACTCTAGTTCTTCGGCCAGTTCGTCGATCTCCTCCAGAAGCCGTTTCGGGACTTTGACGTTCAATTTGACCATGTCCCCGTCGCCGTTGTCGCCCGTATCCGTGCTCATAATTCGTGGTACGCGGGTGGTACTCAAAGAATTGTCGCTCAGTTTTCGCGGGGATCGTCAACCAGTTCGTGAACCATGACGAACCGTCGTTGTCGAACGCGGCCGTCGTCGACGCCGTCCTGCCGTACAGGCCGCCGCTACCCTCGTTCGGCACCTCGGACGAGCACTTGCAACGCGCAGTCCGATATCTTGAGGCGGTCGTGCGGGCTGAACAGTACGGTATTCGAGCACTCAGAGAGCTGGTAGCCGAGCACGGTCGTCGACGGTGAGCGCTCGCGGCACGATGAAATACATGCGGCCCCTGGCATGCGGCCGGCTCGATGTTGTGCTCACAAAGCGAGGCGCGTAGCGCCTCGTGGCTGCGGTGCTTGCGGGGGCGGGGGACGTTCGCGGCGCTTTTCGCCGCGAGCTCGGGAGACGCAGTCTCCCGGTTGCCGAGGCGGCCTCGCCCTTTCTGCGTCCGTCAGGCCGGTAGCTGGAACGCCGCGTGTCGCGGTCGGCTGGACAGGTGTGCACGTAGCGGCCCGCCCCGCTCGCCGCGTTCCGCCCTCCGCGTCGCTCGCGACCGACCATTCCGGGCGTGCGGGCGCTCTCCGCACCACCCGCGCCCGTTCCGGGCTAAAGTGCATGTGCCCCCGACGCCAGCGGGAAAGCGCGGGGGCTGCGCGGCGTGGCTGCTCACCCCCACGCTTTCTCCGCTGGTCGCTCGCTCCGGGCGGGTCGCTGGAAGACTCACTCCGTTCGTCTTCCAAGCCCTGCCTCGCTGCTCGCGGGTCGCTTTGCTCACGGCTCCCGGTGGTCGCCGTTCGCCGTTCCGTGCTCTCCCGCTGGTCGAGCACGCACTCCCCGCTCGCTAGCTCGTGGCCTCCCGCTGGTCGGCCACGCAGCGCTCGGCAGGACGCCGCGCGCGGCTGGTTGGCTCTCTTCGTGCGGGCGCGCTCTCGCTCGCGCCCCAGTGGGGGCGCTCGCGAAGGCGCGAGCGAGAGCGCGCAGCCGACGCTGTCGGGCGTCGTCGTCGAGGAAACCGCGGTTAGGGGCCGCGGTGTCGGGCGCTGTCGCGAGCGCCTTCGGAATACAGCAATGTCGACTACGAATGCAAGCGCGAAAACGGTTTTGGCGGCACAGACTTCAAACAGTGACGCGCAGCGCCCGGAACGGGCGGTCGAACACGAGCCGTCGGCGCGGGCGGCGTGCCCAGAGTGCGAAGGGCAGGTGGTCACCGAAGACGAGCAGTCGTTCTGCACGGACTGCGGGCTGGTTGTCGCCGCGGAGTGGGTTGACCGGAGCCCCACGTTGACGGACCTGGGCATGATCGGGAATGCCGAGCAGAGCATCGAGACGGTAGACCCGCTGCGGACGGACAAGGGTCTGCACACGAAGATCGGGCGGAACACTGACGGGCACGGCAATCCCCTGAGCGACGAGCAGTGGGAGACGGTCCAGCGGTTGCGCAAGTGGCACAAGCGGATGCAGTTCGGCCGGCAGCGCAAGCGGACGAAGCGGCTCAACGAGGGGCTGCGGGACGTCGAGATGATCGGCGGGAATCTGGGCCTGCCCGAGCACGTCATCAGGCAGGCGGCACGGTTCCTTCGGCGGGCGTCGGAAGCACGGCTGCCGGGCGGGCGGATGGCCTGGGAGGCACTCGCCGGCGGCGCCGTCCTGCTGGCGGTGCGGGCCTCATCAGTCGACCGGGAGAAGATCGATGTCGCGGTGGCCCGGTACACGAAGGCACCCCACGAGCGGGTGTGTGCGGCCGGGCGGAAGATCCGGTGTAAATGCGGGGTCGATGCGCCGGCGATCAGGCCGGAGGCCGTGATGGCGGTCATCGAGGCGCTCGATGACGATGCGATGCCGGGGGCGCGGGCGGTGCGGACGTGGCTGTTGGCCCACCACCTGCTGGCGCTCGGTGATGCGGTGCCGGTTGGGCCGGGGACGCCGCGGTCGACAGTGGCCGGGGCCTCGGTGTACGCGGCGGACCGGCTGCTCTCCGAGAAACACCTCACGCAGTCGCAGGTCGCGACGGCGGCAAGCGCGGTGGTCGAGACGTCTCAGAATCGGATTGCGCGGTACAGTCGGGAGCTCGTCGACGCCTACGAGGCCGAACACGGCACCACCGAGCCGGGTGTCGGCGTCGAGCACGCACGGGACACCCTGCGCTGAGCAGGCACGGCCCTCCTTTTTCGTGGTGACCGCCGCCCGTGGACGCCCCGCCGCCCCACCCACCGCTCCGTGCTCGCTCCCAGGGGTCGCTGCGCGCGCAGCCACAACCTCGCTGAAACGGCTGGTCGGTAAATCTGCGGAAATATCGCTTGGGAAGCTGTCGAAAACGAAGTCGAGAACCACTCCACCCGTTCTATGCGAGTAGGTACACTACAGCCGCTGCGCAGGAAGCAAAACCCGTGCCGCTGCTGCCGATACTGTCACTGTCTTCCCTGTTCGCGTCACTGGCTCATCCGACGCAGCCCGCAGTACCTCTACGAGTTCATCGAGATACGCGTCAGGCCGCTTCACACGAATCGTCAACGTATCTTTATCCGGATGCTTCGCGCCGCGATTCAACACGTACACCCGAGCGAAGGTCAGTCGCAACGCCGCACTTAGCGTGTCGACAAACGTTGGCAGACTGGTTGTGTCCTGCTTCTCCGTCGCCGTACGCGGCACACCCATAGCGATCAACACACGCGCGAGCACGGAGCCATCTGTGGCCGGCCGTGCTTCAGTCGCTCGCTCAGACGTCGTTTCGTTGACGACATGGTATTCGAAGCCAGCAGTCGAGGCGAGCGTGGCAAAGTAGTCATCGTCGTCATGGTCGAGCGAGAAGTAAACGTGCGCGCCACCCTCACCGTGGTTGATGCTGCCGCCGCTGAGTGCCCACGCAGCGAGCGCAACGAGTGCCGTTGTTGTGTCGGGGGTGGCGTGGTCGGCAAGCCAGCCGTTCGCTTCTGCTGTTTGAATGCCCCGCACGACGTCGGGGCGACTATCGTTCATCCATGGCCGGATGCGACTACGCGGTAAGTTGAGTCGAGTGGCTACTGCACTGCTCCCACGGTCTGGATGCTCGGCCGTGTATTCGAGCACGCGCTGGTAGTCTGTAACGCACTCCCACGGGTCTTCGTATCCAGGTGTACGGTACGTTCGGGCGAGCGCTTGCGGTGTAGGGAGGGGCATGCGAGGAATCAGGTGCGATAGTTTTGGTTAGTAACTCGTTAAGTGGTGGTGTGCTTTAAGTATGTGCGGTTGATACGGGACGCTACGCGCGAATCCAACCGGGGAACGGAGGGGGCTAGCTCCGCGAATTTGTTCGTGGAGTGCCACCGTATCCCTTTGGGTTGCGTGCATACCAAACATATGAAGAAAATTACACTTGAGATCCCAGATCGCGACGAACGCGGTGTGTCGCCAGTCATTGGGGTCATCCTCATGGTTGCTATCACCGTTATTCTGGCTGCTGTCATCGCCAGCTTCGTGCTCGGCTTCGGTGACTCCGTCAACGAGACCGTCCAAGCGGGCGCGGACGTGAGCCAAAATGACGACGGGACTGCAACTGCGACCTGGATTAGCGAAGGCACCGCATCTGAGCTGGAAGTGTCGGTAGAGGGTGTCGAGGGGAATGTCACTCTCGAACAGGTCGGTGAATCCGCATCAATCGAATACGATAGCGGCGGGGATAGTGTAGATGATACTGCAAACACCATTAGCGTAGGTAGTGAGGGAGATGTACAAGTGACTGTTACCGGAATCGGTGGCGAAGGCACGCGAACGGTTATCACGCAGGAAGAAGTCACGCTGGAAGACCAGTCGGCCTAAACCCCGCGCAAACTTTTCCGTATTTGGCGGCGCTGAACGGTTCTTAACCTGCTTACCCTTGGGAGTGGGCCTTCAGCGATCCACGTTCGGGTTTACGGTGATCGGTAGAGTTGCGTGGAAAATCAGACAGCTGGTTGTACTTACCGACCTACGCCAGGATCTGTTGCTCGTTGCGGCCTTCTACAGAACCGTCGACGCTGCAACCGACGAGAGCTAGGAACTCGCGCCGCCACGCAAACTCTCCGTGCGTCCCGGCTCGTGGGTGATGGACGGCGTCCAGCGATACATCGCGAATACCGACCTTCGGCGAGGACGTACGAACTGATAACCAGTGCCGGAGTGCGGTGGCCGGGCCACAACGAACAGCCAGGAGACGGTCTGTGACGAGTTCGATACCGCCTCGCTTAACAATGCGATCACCGCTCATACCGGCGGCAGAATAATCCCGATCGGCCCGCTCGAACTACAGGTCGCCTACAAACTCCACCTCGGCACGCAGAAGGACATCGAGGATGCAGTCCACCTGTACACGCTGTTCGAAGAAACACGTAGTGGGTCGCGGCTCGAAACATGGTTGACATCCTCCCCGCCCTGAAGGGCGAGGATTCCCGACCGCGTTGGGATATTATGGTTTACGACGTAGCCTGTTCTTGAGGTACGAACGCACCAGTTTCCTTGTCAAACAGGAACGTCGATGGCTGTGCCAACCAGCCGTTACTCCTATCTCCCCCATCACAGGCGAGACTCGGAGATACTTTCTGTCGAATGTTCTCAGCACCGTTCACGTCCGCATTCGCCACCGCATCACACGAATCGCAGACGTACAGCCCACGCTCAACACGGTTTGTATCACGCTTCCGACCACAGCACGAACACGACTTCGACGTATCTCGCTCAGACACTTCTTCAACCGAGATGCCTTCCATCTCGGCCTTGTATTCGAGCAGGTCGGTGAAGCGGTCGAACGCCCACGAGTGCAGGTCAAGGTTGCCGTGCTTGCCCCAGTTCTTCGACTCACCGTTCTCCTCATCCTCACGGACACCGGATAGATCACCCACGGCAATCGTTCCAACACCCTCGTCAACACACCGCTGGACGATGTGTTTTGAAAGAGTGTGGAAGTAGTGGGTACGGCGAGCCGACTTCTTCTGGTTTAACCGCGTGGCCTGCTCGGAGTCCGAATCGTCACACTGGGCGAGTCGCTTGCTGAAGTAGTAGTCATCCTGCTTCAAGCAGTTCAACGGATACAGTTCGCTGTGACCGTCTTCGTAGGCGAGGGCGGCGAAGTTGTTGATGCCGAGGTCAACACCTACTGTCTTCTCGCCGGGCGATTCGCTCACTTCGACTTCGACCTTGCAGACGAACTGCAGTTCCCATTCATTCCCTGTCCAAACGGCTCGGACTTGTTGGACGCTCTCCACCGTAGAGAAGTCAACATCAGGCCGGGTCTGGTACTCGCAGAGGACGAAGTCCGACCAATACTCCTTTAGGTTCGACCCTTTACTGAGTCGGACGCGGTTGTACTGGGTGTCGAGCTTGAAGCCTTTCTGTTTGAACGTGACCGTACTTCGTGGGTGGTCGTCGCCGTGCTTGCGGTACTTCGGCGGATTCGCTCTCGTGTCTCCGTTGCGTCGTTTACCGTACCAGCCGGTGAACGCCTCAGCGAGTTCTTGGAGGACTCGCTGACTTGACTGCGAATGCAGGTCATCATAGCGGTCGTGGGTTTTGAGGTACGCGGTGAGTTCGGTGTGACTGGGGATGTGGCCGATCTCAGACCACACTCTGTCACAGACCCACCGTCCGACGTTCCAGAGTTTCGAGGCTGCGAACCCAAGCGAATCAAGGTCGTCGGACACCTGTTGCTGGTTCCGTATGGAAGCAGTATAGGTGCGGGTGACGACCTGTTTCGCCATACGTAACCTATGTCGATAAGATTAGTTAATAGTATGGATTGGCGTGGAATATCCGGCCCGGCCCTCGAACGTGGTTAGTGAAAGGTAGTGTCGGATTCATCCCCGCCCTGAAGCGCGGGGCTTTCTCCTTGACTTTCCGTAACTCGGCTCGGTGTCGAAGATGAGTATGAACGACTCAAACGTGCGTGAGCAACTCGACGAGAAGCACGAACGCGTCCGCGAGCAGCGCATCGAGGGAGTCAAGCGCTGGGTCGAATACATCCAGTCCGAGCCCGTCGGCGTGTGGGGACCCCAGCAGAACGCGGTTGTTAATGGCCAACTCGAGGCTGCACAGGCCGCTGGCGTGTCGGCCGCTCACCAACAGCACGTCGAGGATGTCGCGGCGGACATCCTTGCGGAGCAGGACGACTCGGCGTAGCTACTCGGTTGCAGATAGCGTCAGCTGTCGATCCGATGCAGTCTTTGAATATTTGAGTGGGGGGGAAATTATTTGAGTTGCACGAGACAAGTGCTAGACGAATGGCCGAACCGAATCCGGAGTCGTGGGAGGACATGAGCGGGCGTGAGCGCGTCCGGCACGTCGTAGAACTGCTGGATGAACCAACGCCAGTCCAGGAGATCGCGGACCGGGCAGACGTGTCGCGCGCGACAGCTGACGATGAGCTTCAGCGACTGCAGAGTGACGACTGGGTCACGGAAACGACCGTCGACGGGACGAAGGCCTACGACCTGAATCCCGTGCGACTGCTCTTCGACGAAGTGACGGACCTGATTGAGGCGCACTCACGCGACGAACTAGAGCAGCAGCTCACGGAGCTGAAGGCCGAGCAGGAGGGAGTAGCGACGGAGTACAACGTCAGCTCACTCGACGAGTTCCGGGAACAACTCGCTACCGAGGAGCTCTCGGCTGCAGAGCTTCGTGAGCGACGGAATGTGGTTGCCACGTGGGAGGCAATCGATACGGAACTCGGGCTCGTGAAACACGCCCTCCAGCTGTATGACGACGTTCTCGAACTCTCGTCACCGCGGACTGACTCCCCCTCGACATTCGCCTAGTGACATCCTCCCCGCCGTAAACGGCGGGGCTTCCCCTACGAGGGGAAATCCGGGCTGGCAGGTTTCAGTCCGAGTACGCCGAGAGCGTCATCTGTCCGGGTTTCGGACTCGTCTCTCGGAGGACTGTGGCGCTGTCACAGGCGCTCCCATCCCGAGGCGAGTCATCGCGTCCGGGTTCCCAACGGACGCTCTCTCCCCACGGGTTAGCGCGACCGGCGATGTTCGCCGCCGCGTTAATATCTGCTTGGAACTTCGAGACGTGGCAATCGTCGTGCGGACACACAAACTCCGCTTGTTCATCTCGCCGACCGAGACGACCGCAGGCGTGGCAGGTCTGCGAGGTATATGCCGCGTTGACGTACTCAACGCGAATCCCTGCCTCGGCCGCTTTGTCTTCGATGCGGCCCTGTAGCCGGGCGAACGCCCAGTTGTGGAGGCGGCGATTCATCCACTTCCCGTAGTCGAGATGCTCGCGGATGTACGACAAGTCTTCGAGGACGATAACCGCGTCCTCGAACTGTCGGGCATATTCGACGGCCTCCCGAGACGCCTTCTCGACAATATCTGTCAGGGCGTTCTGGTAGTGGTCGAATCGTTCGTCCACACGCCACTGAGCGGCGTTACGCTCTTGCAGTCGCTTGAGCGTGGTATGCATCTCTTTGCGAAGGTGTCGCGCTCGACTGCCGCTGACGAGCATCGGCTTCCGTGGCACGTCGCGTTTGAGGGCACAGCCCGTAATCAACGCGCTCTCGCCGACGTCGAAGCCGATGTACGTCGGGTCGTCCGACTCGGTCGGTTCTTCGACCGAGTATTCGACGGTGACGTGCAACTCCCACGACGTGCGGTGTCGCTGAAGGCGTAGTTCGCCCGCCGTCACGTCCCCATTCAGCAGGTCGAACCAGAGTGATTCCTGTTCGGGGTTGATCTGAAGCGGAATCCAGAAGTTCGTCCCGCGACCGGGTTGCGGAACCTGCCAGACGAAGCCGTGGTCGCGCTCCGCCGAGTGGTCGAATGTGGCCGCTCGATTGACGAGCCGAGCTGGATGTTCGTCGTCCAACTCCTCGGCGTTGTACGTATCCCGAAGCTTCGGGACGTAGGACTTGAGCGCGTCCTTGGCCTGATACGGCAAGTCGTAGGGCGTCACAACATCGTTGACGGCAGACATTGTATCCGCCCTGTTGTCGAAGGCGTCGTGGAGTGCTTCGCGGTAGGTGTCCAAGAGGCGCTGTAGGCGTTGCTCTTTGCCCGTGGTGGGCGTTGCGAGCGTGGCCTGTAGCGTCTTCGTCACCGTCTCGGACACACCCGTAGATACAACGTAGATAAACTTAAGTGTAACGGGGAGAAAGAATGAGATATGCCCCACATCAACTTCGAGGTAGACGAAGAACAGTACGAGTCGCTGAAAGAGACGAAGAAGCGTCACGGTCTAACGTGGAAGGGGATGCTACTCCACGCGCAACGGGAGTTGGATTCCGATAATGGCGATTGAGCGTTGGACTGTGTAGTAGCGCTTACGCGATTCCCTCCCGGCCTAAAGGCCGGGGATTCCCTCGCTGTTTAAGGATGGTTGTCTTTCTCGCAAACCGGGCGAACTTGCAGAGCAAGCGGCTCCACGACCGCATTCGGAACCGCCTCAGTGGTTCGTTTGACGACGTTCGGCGGCGACGTGCCGAACCACGCGAAGCCGGCCCGTATCGTGTCGTTGGGGACGTGAACCCGCGGCAGTTCCTGGAGGACGCCGCGTATCCGGTGCCGAGTGCACGGGTTGAGATCGGGGTACAGCTGCAGACGGAGGCAGCCCACGAGTATTACTGGATCAATTGGGTCGAGCCAGACCGGAGTCTGCTGGTGGGCTGGCATCAGGACGAGACACACGATGCTCTCGGGCCAGTCCACCTGCAGGTGAACAACGGCACGACAACTGTTGTCCACCAGTCTGCGCAGTTCATCGACGCACACCCGCTGGCTGTTGTCGAGCACAGACTCGCCTCACTTGGAGACGCCGTCCGCGCGGTCAAGTGGGAGCAGGGCAGACCAGTTGGATTGGATACCAGCTCACTAGCGTGAGTCCGTCCCCAACACAGTCGTCGAACGTCCCCCCAAAGCAGTACAGACCGCTGGCGTGGCAGGGACTCACCAACAGCACGGCACGAATGTCGCGGCGGACAGCCTCGCGGAGCAGGACGACACGGCGTAGCGGCCGAATGGAGAGACAGCCAATCGCCATCAACGTGTCGCGGGCGGCCTGCTACACGCGCTTCGCCTCCCGCGACGTACGACCAGCGCTCAGTTAAGCGAGTAGACGCGTTTCCGAGCGTCAGTGAAGGAGAAGCGGGCGGTGACGGCGTCCTGCTCTTCGAGACGAGTGAGCGCGTACCGGACGGTACGGTCGGGGAGCAGCGTTTCTTCCGCAAGTTCGCGCTGCGTGAGGCCGTCATTGTGTTCGAGGACTTTCGCGACGAGCTTCGCGCTCGGCGGCAGATCTTCGATCGCCTCAGCGGTCGCCTCATCCATGTGTCTGGTACTCATACTCGTTCTATTCGTGCGAACCGCCTTAATATCGACGATTGTCCATATTCTACATCATTATACGGCCTAATTACAACAGATGCGTAATTTGTCGGCGGGTTCAGTTGTGTGCTGACCGGGACGCGCCAGGTCTCGCACAAGATCTAGCCGGTGCGACGCGCAGACTGGAAGGCAACAAGAGTCCAGCAACGAGTCGAGGCTGTCGTGCGTCCGTCAGGTCGTTCAGTTCTCGGGGAGGGTGTCGTCTGCTCGCCGACGACGGAGCGCGATGGCAGCGATGGCAACGGCGGCGATACCTGCGATGATTGGGAATGGGTCTGCCCCAGTGTGGTTTAGCTCCCCATGGTCGGCTTCCTCCAACGACTACAGCCGTGGGTTTTCGCCTCGAATGTGTTATGAAATCGTTGTCTGGCTCACTTCGCCCACCGCAGGTATCGAGAAGGATGGTAAAACCGCTGAAGTTAGGGATGAAGAACGTTCAAGAATTCAAAGCGTGGATCGACCGGAACTCGTAGTTCTCCGTGGTCGCCAAGCTGTCGCCTCAAAAGGCAACTCAACACCGCCAAGATGGACTGTCTCCCACGGGAAAGCCGGTGGGCATTCATCGTTGAAATTCTGTAACTGTCGGCTACGGCAGTGATGGCACGAGGTGTGGCCTGTTCTGGGCAGAGCGTACGGCCTTCACCCTCGGGGTCAAGCCCCGAGGCACTCGGCCTGCTCAGCCTGTAGAATACACGACAACACGGCTCCGCGGCGAACATTTATTTGCTATGCACGCGTAAAGCATTAGTATATCATGTCCGACGCCGAGACCTCGACGGGTGACGACGGCCCGGAAACCGTCCAGATCAATCTCCGACTCACACAGGCGTTCCTCGACGATATCGACACGACCTGGGAGGAACAGGGGTTCAACTCGCGCAGTGAGTTCCTGCGGTACGCGGCACGGGACGCGATCAAGCACCCCGAATTCTCACGCGAGGGCTGGAAGCAGATTGCTGCGAGTGAACACGACCTCCGGACCGGTGAGGCCGAACTTGTCTCCCGTGAAGACGTTCTGACGATGATGGACGACGACACGGATGGCGAGTAACAACGACGAGTGGGAGTGGATGTTCGCGCCTCGTGCGGCCACGCAGTTCGAGGATCTCACAGCGGGACAGCGCGGAAGCCCACCCCTTTAGGGGTGGGAGGAAGCGCGTAAGCTCCGTGGGCCAACCCACCGATGATGGCGGGGCCGACTCCCCAACACAGACACAGAATACATAAACAAAGCGGCCGCATGTGAGACTGCGATGGAGGTCAAACGTACCGTTCCCATCAAACTCGGCGTACCCGAGGAGCGGCGCGACGACCTCCATCAGACCATCCAGCAGTTCAACACTGCCGCCAACTACACCATCGACCACGGCAGAGACGACGACGGCGACCTGATTCTCAACAAGTCCACCATCCACGACGAAGTGTACCACGACTTGCGGGACAGAACCGACCTGCCCGCAAACCTCGTGGTACGCGCCTACTCGAAAGCCGTCGAAGCGATGAAATCCACCGTCGCGGACTGGGAGAACGGCAACAGCAGACCGCTCCCCTCGTTCGATGAACCGTCTGCCGTCTACGATAAACGCACCCTGACTATCAAGGACGAGTACGCCACACTCTCGACGGTCAACGGGCGCGTCGAAGCCGACTTCGTGCTTGGTGAGTACCAGCGGTCGTACCTTGAAGACGACGACTACGAGCGCCGGATGGGAACGCTCCATTACCGTCCCGACGAGGAGGCGTTCTACCTTCACGTCGTCATCCAGAAAGAGGTAGACCAGCGCGACGGCGAGCGCGTGCTTGGCGTGGATTTGAACCTCAAGAACGTCGCCGTGACCAGCACGGGACGGTTCTTTGACGGCGGCGAGCTGCTGTGGGGGCAGAACCACTACTTCCGCGTGCGACGGAGCCTTCAGAACAAAGGCACACGCTCCGCCAAGCAGGTGTTACGGCGACTGTCGGGGCGTGAAAATCGCTTCGTCCTGAACCGCCTGCACACCATCTCGCGCGGAATTGTGGAAGAAGCCCTGCGACACGACTGCTCGTACATCGCCGTCGAAGATCTGACCCACATCCGCTCGCGGATGGACGCCCACGACGACCGTCTGAAGCGGCAGATGCACAACTGGGCGTTCCGCGAGCTACAGGAGCAAATCGAATACAAGGCCGCCGAGTATGGGATTCGAGTCGAGTCGGTCAATCCGGCGTTTTCCTCGCAGACGTGCTCGAAGTGTGGCCACCAGTCCAGCACGAATCGCGACAGCGAGACGGGCTGGTTCGTGTGCAACGAGTGTGGGTACGAGGTGGACGGTGATTACAACGCGGCGAAGAACGTCGGCCTTCGGTTGTTAGCTTTACCACCGGGCAAACGCCCCGATGGGTTGGGCAACGGTCAGCTTGCCCTGAAGTCGGGGACGTTGAACGTAAGCGACACATCTAGTGTCCACTCCAGCTTGGAGTTTGAACGGGAGTCCACCGACAAGCCCACCGCTTCAGCGGTGGATTGCTGACACACCACGTGCAGGATCGGATTGTCTCGAAGCTCGATGAAATCGTCGATGACCCATGGCGAGAGCCCAGCGACTACCTTGAGCCCCTTACTGGCGGTCCATTCGAGAAGCTCCGCGTTGGACAGTATCGACTCGCATGCATTCTTGATTACGACGAGCTTGCACTCGAAATCCACCGAATCGAACATCGAAGCGGCGCCTACACAGCTGACGACTAATCACGTCGGTGCCACGCGGAGGCCCGTGGCCTTAGAGTGGATCCCAGTTGCTGGTCGTGTTCCGCTTCTCGACCGTCTTGGCGGTCTTGGCTTCAAGTTCTGGCGCAACTTCGGCCCACCAACCGACCGCTCTTGCTCCAAGCTTTTTGCGTGAGACGAGGCCCTCGTCACTCATCTTTTCGAGCCGGTTTCGAACTCCCTCCGCAGTGATTTGCTTTCCGAACCGCCGTAGCCCCTCTGCCACCTCTGTCGCCGTGAGAACGCGATCGTCTTCGTAGTCAAATACCTTGAGAACATCCTGTTCTGTGATGGTTTCCTCAAACCGCCCTGCTTCATCTCGTCCTGGGCTCATATCTATCATGTACTGAGGGAGTACACATACCCGTTTGGCTCGTGCAAAGCGGGGCTGTAGTATACGTAGATAGTGGCGAAGCAGCCGTGAGCTGCCGGAATAACGACTACCTCGTCAAATTCTTGTGCAAACCCCGCAACCGCGGTCGTGTTTGTCTGCGCCCGCGGAGCGGTGGCGGCGCACTCGCGCCGCTACTGAATCATGTCTTCCCAGCAACTCAGCGCGGTTCCTGAAACGGTTCCACAGGGCATCGCACGAGCGGATCTCGAACCACGGACGAAGCGAGCGCTTGAGGAGGCGATGGCCGTCTCCCTCCTTGAAAAAGGCGGCTGCTACGAGGTGCAGTCCGCGTCCGGAAACTGGTACGAAGTCGACGTCGCCGAGGAGACGTGCACGTGCCCGGATTGGGAGTATCGCACACCGGAGGGCGGCTGTAAGCATCTGCGGCGCGTGGACGTCGAACTCAAACTTGGCCGGGTTCCGCGGCCCGATGGTCGACTCCCGGACCAGGCGCGCACGAGCCTTAACCAACAACGCTCCCCGTGAGCGAGCTGCTGTTGGTTAAACTGACCTTCCCATGCCAGAGCCACCAACGCCACCGACAGGACTGCCCGACGAGCTCGTCGATTCGTTGGAGGCGTGCTCGCCCGAACAGCTACGGCAGGTTGCGACGTACGCCGATGAACTCGCGACGTATCGAGACGAAGAACCCACGGAGACGGTTGCGGAACCGGAAGCTGACGACCGGCCGGATGCAGTCCCTGCGAAGGCGACAATCACGGTCAAGGAGATCAACGACAACCGCTACTACTACTGGCAGTGGCGGGACGGCGAGCACGTCCATTCCGCGTACAAAGGACCGGTCACCCCGGACGGCTAACGCCTGCTCGCTCACTCGGAGACGGCTATTCTGCTTACGCTTCGAGGTCGACGTACTGCTGTTCCCATTCCCGTCGCGCGGCGATTTCCCGACTGCCACGACTCGTGAGCGTGTAGTAGTTGGTGCGCTGGTCGAGCTGGCCTTTGTCGACGAGGCCCTTGTCGACGAGCGTGTCGAGGTTGGGGTAGAGGCGTCCATGATGGATTTCGGACTCGTAGTACTCCTCGAGTTCGTCTTTGACGGCGAGGCCGTGTGGCTCATCGAGGCCAGCAACTACGTACAGCAAGTCTCGCTGGAAGCCAGTGAGATCGTGCATATTCCGAATGAAACCGCCATATTGTATAATTCTTGTTAAGCCGCCCGCTCAGACCAGCCAACAATATAACATATTGTCGGTGCGTTCGCTGCCTGTCAGGTCGACGGACGGGCGGCGGTGGACCTGCTGTGAAGGGAGGTTGCTACAACTACCTTAGAGACTGACTGGTCGGTTCTAGGTTATTTTCTGTATACTAGGAGAAAATATATACACACTCCCCAATTACATTCCTACTATGTGTTGACATATAACATACAGTCGCGCTCTCGGTACCGTCCCCCAGCTAGCACGCCACCACCGCACCATGGCTCACCACACGCCCTCCGAGTCCACTAGTCCAGACGCACCATTAGCCAGCCATCTCCCGCGCACGGCCGCCACCACCATCGTCCTCGCCAGTTTGCTTCTGGTGCAGCCAGCGGCCGCCCAGAGCAGCGCAGTCTGTAGCGCGGACAACCTCCCGAGTATGATCGAGGGGTTCTTCCAGCTCACCACCGCGCTGGGCATCGTCGGGCTTGCCGTCGTCTGGCAGGCCGACTCCCTCATGGAGATGTTCACGCTCAGCCCCGACCGCAAGAAGGGGTTGAAAGTGCACAAGCGCTCCGCGATGAAGTCCGCGGTCGTCCTCGTCGTCCTCGGCCCGCTGTACACGGTCGCCGGCTCAATGATGAACCTGCCACTAGCGACGTGCGTCGACCTCGTCCCCTGGTAGCCGTCATGCAGCGAGCGCGCGTCGTCGTGGCTGCGCTGGTCGTCGCCGGCGGCATCACCAGCGTCGTCGCCGCCGACCCGCCACGGCCCGGCACCGAGGATAATGGACTCACGGAGAACGAGTCGGCAACGCTGTGGTCGCGCGACCCGGACACCTACATCAACCAGTCGGCGTACCGGGAGCGGTACGGCGAGAATCGGACGGCCGTCCAGCAGGTCGCCAACGGGACGGACGTCACGTTCACGCGGCCGCCCTCGACGGCCGCGACGTGGACGCGCAACGACTTCCAGGATTTGGACGGTGGCGGCCCGAACACGTCCATCCACCCACCGCACGCAAAGCTCACAGATGGCGCGTTCATCGCGGACGCCCACGCGACGATATTTGCGGTGCAGCCGTCGACGCGCGCCCACCTCGCAGCTGGGACGACACCACTGTATATTGCGCCGAACGGCACGCTGCGTGGGTTCGTCGATTACCGCGTTCGCGTCCCTCCCGGAGACGCCTCGGGATCGACGACTGTCGACTGGTCGCTGGTCAGCCACGAGATCGATACCGTCGAGCTGCAGGCCGACGGTGAGTCGCTCGTCGAACGGGACGGCGCCCACACGCCCATTCTTGCCTACCAGATGGGGCGGAATGGCAGTGCGACGCTCACGTTCACCGCCGAGATCGACGTTCGCTTGCGGCAGACGACGCGTATCGATCGCGGCAACACGACCAGCGTCGACGTCACCTATCACGAGGAGTCCGTGAACGTGTCGGACACGCTCCCCGTGGCGGTGTACAATCTGTCGGCGACCGCTCACTCAGCGTCGTATCCGAACGGGGATGCTGGCGTCGCAGTCTTCCAGACGCGGCCCTGGCAGGGCTTTACGCTCCCCGAACGCGGCGCACGAGTGCGTGGCATCTGGCGGTTCTACACCGCCCGGAACCCGGACTGGGATACGCTCGTCACTGCGACCGCGACGGGGCGGTCGGTGGTTGACTCACCCGCGCTCCCGGTGGGCGTCCACGCCTATCCGTCCCGGATCGGGCCGCGCGTCGAGCCAGTCCAGGATGGCCCCGAGTTGCTCTCGACGTGGGGTGGCGACCAAGCAACGCCCGCCGGGACGATCGGGGAGAACGTCTCCGTCGACGTCGTGAACCAATCCTATCAGGCGACGTACGGGCTCGCTGCTCGCACCGATCGTATTGAGCGGGAGTCACTCCACGTCACCGGAATCGTACGCGGCGTCAACGAGACTGTCGCGTTGGGGGATGGCGCCGACCGACAGCTGCGCCGGAGTGCGCTCTCCGTTGCCGTCCTGCGGCAGAACCAAACGGCGGCCGTGCTCCGCGTCGAACTCCGCGATGCGCGAACGGGTGCGCCAATTCAGTTGGCCGACCGTGACCGCCTGCATCTGATTGGTGGCGAGACGCGAACCGGCACAATCACCATCAACGGCCAGCGCATCGAAACGAATCGCTCTGGGGTTGCGACCGTCACCGTCGACGAGCCCGGCGTGTACACGGCGCGCTATCAGCCTGGCTCGTGGCTCAGCCACGACCCCGCGTACGCCCCCGCAACGGCGACGGCACGGTGGCATCCACTCGGCTCGATCGATGGCTGGTTTGCGCTGCTTGTCGGCGTCGGCTGGCGGCTACTCCCGTTCGCCGTCGTGTTCTACGCCGGCACGCGACTGCTCCGACTGCTCGGCTTCAACACCCGCTTCCAGTAACCCATGCCCAGAAACGTCCAACGTATCGATCGCCGCACCGCCCTCCAAACAGTTGCCAGTGCTGCAGTCGCGAGTCTCGCGGGCTGCCTCTCCCAGAATTCGCCTGCCAGCGATGGCACGACTGCTGCTGGTGGCCCGCTCCAGCGAGTCGCCGTGGATGGGACCACAGTTATTGTTGCTCTCGTCTCGGAGGCGGACGTCGACCGCCTCAATCTCATCCAGCCGAACGGCGAACTCTTCGCGCAGCAATCGGTCGCGGCTGGCGTCCAGCAGGTCTCGTTCGAGATTGGCACGACCTACCCGCCAGGCGAGTACGACATCGTTGCACTTCGTGAAGATGAAACTATTGTCGAGACGACGATCCCAATCGAACCAACTCTGGAAATTGTGGAGATGGGTATTGGGAGAAATCAGCCTGAGGAGATGTGGACCGGAGCGGAAGACGAAATCAGTGAGGAGGCGTTCATCACCGTTAGCAATCAAGGAACTGGGCCAGAGGCAATCACAAAACTACTGTTCATCGGCGATGTTCCGTATCCCTCCGACGAACAAGGGACAAACTACGCGGGTGCTGAGGACGTTAGTGGGATATACGATTCAGAAACAGACTCGGAAGTTGGTGAAGTCTTGCTTCCCGCAGACGAGCAGCTCACGATTTACAGCTCGCGCTCGCCATTTGCCTTCGTTCCCGGTGGTGGAACTTCCTGTACTAACGAGGAACAGACCGGCAAGTTCGACCTGATTCTCGAAACGCGGGTCGGCGGAGACCGCGTTTCGAAATCTTACAATATTCGGTATTCAGCGTCGAATGAGCAGGAAGACTGTGCCATCACTATCAGTGAGGTGTAACGATGGTTGACCTAATTGATGTCGTTTTGGAGGGGTTCAAAGACGTCGTTGACTGGATTATCGAGCTCTTCCTCAACGGCCTTCGTTCTGGCTATGAATCGCTCGCGGAGGAGATGTTTGGGACTCCCACGCCGGAAACCGATGGTGCGTTTGTCTTTGGCACCCCTACGAATGATCCATGGCCGGCTATCCAAGATGCACTTGTTGGTGGCGAGATCATGCTAATCTCGCTTCTCATTCTAGTGCTGTGCGTTCAAGCCAGACACACTATTCGAATCTTCAATATTGGAAGCGCGTATGAAGCTCGACGGGCGAAGAAGACGGCCTGGGTCGGGGCTGTTCTGATAATTACCTGGTATTGGGTTAGTATTCTCGCCCTCTACCTCATTGACGGGTTCACAATTGCGTTGATACCCAGTCTGAACTCTCTCGGTGACACGATGCTAAACCTCCTAAATGTCTCTGTGATGAATCCCGGACTGTCCTTGGTTTTCGCTCTTATTGGCGGAATTTCCATGTGGGCACTCGAAGCTCTCTACTATATCCGCGAGGTCCTGCTCCTCGTCTACGTATACGGGATGCCTATCTCATTCGCGGTCGCGTACGGTAACGTCCCAGTTCTTTCTGATATCGCGATAGGATTTAGTAAGCGATTCGTGCCTCTGGCGATCCTTCCACTACCTGCTGCAGTCGTATTCAAAGGCTACAGTCTTCTTTCCGCACAGAACTCGCTCTCACCAAGTAGCCCGTTTCTCCGATACTTGGTTGCTGCTTCCCTCCCGCTAATCGCACTCTACGTCACGTGGAAGACGTTCGCGTTCGCGACGCCACTCACGGCAAAAGTGCTTGGCGGGGCGACGAAAAGCGCCGCCCTCATCGGTGGCGTCGCTGCTGGCGCGTACATTGGTGGGGCTGGCCTCGCAACGACAGCCGCACGTTGGGGGCCGAAAGCGGCGGCTGGCCACGCCGTCGCGCAGAAAGCCGCAGCGCGTGGCGGACACACCGATGATGGCGATTCATCCCCGTCGTATCGGCGGACCGAAAACGACCCCAGTGAGGAGACGGCGTCGAGTGACGACCATGGGATGGACTTCGACCGGGGGATCCACTGATGGTCGACCAGAACGCGGCGGCACGGCGCATTATGGACCAGTTCGGCGAGGAAGGCCGCATCCCCGTCCTCAACATCGACGAGGGCGACGTTGGCGTCCTCATCGCCTTCCCCATCGTTGGTCTACTGATTGCGGGATTCACGGGTGTCGAGTCGCTGGCGCTCCCGCTCGTTGCTGGCGGCTTCGGGTTTGGCGTCGCGGTCCTCTACGTGTCACCGGATCACCTGAACGCGTGGACGTGGACCAAAGACGTCTACCGATACGCCAAGCGACCGCGAGTCACGTTCAACGCGCCCGCAGACGAGGATGGAGCCACTGAAACGACACGTAACGAGGGCGGGCTCGCGAACTACACGCCGTTCAAACCCGACGAACGCACGCAAGACCTCACGAACGTCGAACGCGCGTGGCCAGGCGCAGGTGCGATCCAGCGCCAGGATGGTGCGATGGCGGCGTTCGTCGAGGTGCAGCCGGGGAACATGGATTTCGCGATGTCAGACGACTGGGCGCAGCTCCAGGAAGCGGGCGCAGCGTTCGCCAACCGGGAGCTAGACTGGCCCCTGAAGTTCCACGCGACGACCCGGTCGTTTCCCGTGGAACAGATCACCGAGACCATCGAAGACCGGCTGAACGACGAGGACGTCAAACAGAACCCAATCTTCCGGGCACTCCTCGAGGAATACCGGGAGACCCGCCCGCAGGAGATGCGCGACCGGGGCAGCCAGCAGCTGCACTACTACATCGGCGTCGAAGTCGCGCCACTGGAGATCTACGACCGCTACCGCGACGAAGCGACGCCAGCGGAGAAGCTGACGCAGTTCCCGATTGTTGGGTTCCTGTTCCGGCCGTTCGTGACGCGCCGTGAGGATCTGACCGAGGTTGAGCGTCGCGCCAAGATGTTCGAGAAACTCGATGAGCGAATCAACGACGTTCGCGCGGAGTTCATCCAGCAGGCCTCCGGGTGGTCCGCGCGGCGACTCAGCACGGTCGAGCTGTTCGTCCTGAATCTGGCGTTCTGGAACGGCCGCGAGCACGACTACGGCGACGCGGGGCGCGTCGTCCGCGACCACCCAATCATGGGCCGCTCGCGTCGGGAGGGCGACCATGATACATAATGCTCTTTTTCAGGCCAGCGGGCTCGATCGCCAGCTCGGCCAGTGGCTACCTGACCCGGCGTCGCTCGCGGGCGCTGTCCTGTACGCAGCCCTTGCCGTGGGAGCCGTCCTCGTCGGAGTCGGGCTCTGGCGGTGGTACACCGAGGACGACGAGGAGCAGGTCGCGTTCGCGGCTGTCCTCGACGAGGCGACGCTTGAGAAGGGACGCGTGGAGGGAGAGCTGCTGGATGACGTGGCGGAGTCCCAGCAGACCGTGACGGCCCCAGATGCGATCGAGTGGGAGACGCGTGCCGCCCGCGTTGGCGAACAGTGGACGTCGACGCTGTACATCGCTGATTATCCAGATTATCCGAGTGACGGGTATCTCAGCGAGCTGTTCGAACTCACCGACGTGCAGTTCGACGTAACGGCGCACGTCACGCCGCGGAATCAGGAGCGTGCCCGCGACGAGTTGCAGGATATCGCGGACGACCTCCAGGTGGATGCGGATCTCGAGCAGAGCGTGCGGGGCGCGTACTTGCAGGAGCGCGCCAACGAGGCGGCGGCGACGTACACGGCCGTCGAAAACGGCGCCCAGGTGTTCGACCAGAGCCTCTTTGTGACGGTGCGCGCCGACGACAAAGACGAGCTGCGGGATGCCGTCCAGACGGTGAAGAGTGCGCTCCGGGACGACCCTGCGAACCTCACACCGAAGACCGCGATCTGTCGGCAGGACCTCGCCGTCCAGTCGGCCGCCCCCATCGGGAGCAACGAATTCGGGCGGGCGTCGATTGCCCTCGGGGGTGCCGTGGGTGCGTTGTTGGCGTCTCCACAGCAGGCGACGATTCTCGAGGAAGGCGGGGTGGAGTTCGGGATCCACAAGGACACGCGCAGTCCGGTCGTCATCGACCCGTTCAGCAGGGAGAACGGCTACGCGATGTTCACAATTGGGGACCCAGGTTCGGGGAAGTCGTTCAGCTCCAAGCAGAACTTCATCCGCTCGATCGAACAGAGCAGTGATCGGATTGGCGTGATTCTCGAGCCGTTGAACGACTGGGCAGGCGTTGCTGAGGCGTTGGACGCGAAACGCATCACGGTCGGTGGGACGCTCGGGTTGAATCCCCTGGAGCTGCGGGAAACGCCGGCGCGCGTCCAGCGAGCGATGGGCGAGGACGCCAGTCCGTTCAACGAGAAGCTCGATGACGCGATGAGCTTTCTTACTAACTTCTTCGCGTTACGCGGGGTTTCGCTTGGCGATCGGCGGACGACGCTGGAGCTCGCGCTCACGCGAGCGTACAACGAACGTGGGATTACTGATGATATTTCGACCCACGACAATCCCAGCCCGACGATCCGGGACGTGATGGACGTGCTCGAGGAGATGGTCGAGGAGCCTGAGGAATTTGTTGTGCGTACTGATGAGGAGGCTGGGAAGCTCGCTGGGGATGCGACGTGGCTGCTCGACCAGCTCCGGCCGTTCGAAGAGAGTGGGCGGCATTCGAATCTCGGGCAGCCCTCGGCGTTCGACATTCGCAACGAGAAAGTGATCTATCTTGATCTCGCCCAGCAGGAGGGGAGCGTGGATAGCTCGACGGCGTTAACGATGCAGTTGTTGATCTCGCTGGTGTACGAGCGCGCGAAAGTCTCAGAGCAGGAGGTCGTGTTCTACATCGACGAGGCCCGCTATCTCATGCAGGACGCCGCGAGTCTCGCGTTCCTCGAGACGGTGTTTCGCCATCATCGCCACCACGACCTCTCGATTCGGTTGGTGACGCAGACGGTTGATGAGTTCTTCGAGCACGCTGAGAGTGAGGCGATTCTGGATCAGTGTGCGGTCAAGCAGTTCCACCGGTTGGACGGGATGGACGAACAGTGGGCTGAGGAGTTCGGGTTGAACTACGCCCAGATGCGGTTCGTGCAGGATGCAGTGCCGGGGAACGAGGATGCTGGATTTGCGGAGGCGTTAGTTGGTGTTGACGGGGAGTGGCGTGGGATTACAGTGGAGGCGATGCCGAAGGAGAAGCAAGTGATTGACTTCGACCCGACTGAGCAGGAACGGTCGTCGCTGCCCGGCGCCGACGAAGAACGTAGTGAGACCGGTCGGACTGACTCCGGAAACGGGTAGCTGACCGAAGCGCGCTCCCAGCATGCTTTGACACGTAGCGAGCGGAAGCCCACCCCTTCAGGAGTGGAATGGTGTCAATTTCTCCACGTCTGAAGATAGCCGTTCAGTTCGTTCCAAACCGTGTCTACCGTCGCGTCAGTGACCTTCGCGGGCTGGCGGCTAATCATCGAGTCCTTCAGTGTCACAACTGTCCACGGTGAGATATACGACATCCTCGGCAAGCCGCCCTTCTCGATTCGGTCGCTGGTGAGCTCGACCGCTGGCGGCCTGGCGGTCGTTGTCACGGCCGCTGTAACGTACTCTTGTCCGTGGAATGGAAGGGAAATCAAGAAGAATACCCGCGCCTTCAGGCGCAGGAGGATGTCAATGGTTCAGGTGACGAGACACACCACTGTTGCAACTGAAGCAGGACAGAAGGTCGTCGATCCAGTTGCACCACGCTTGGAAATCGTCCGCGCCACACTGGCTGGCAATATTGCGGAGTGTATCGCCGCTGATCTCTTTGCCCATCGGAACCGTCACATTTCGAATCTCGTCGGTCTCCGGATGCACATATCGAAGTTTGAGATGGCTGCCGGCCCGGTCGACCGGCTGGTACCCCAACTCTGTGAGTGCTGCAACGAGTTCCTTGGGTAATCGGTAGCCAGCTCCCAGACCTCATCGATAAACCACTTGCGTGGACCGTCACAGTGTTGCCGTCAGGACGGTTGTTCGCACACTCGCTGTTCACTGCCTTCGTTCTTATCGCTGGCGTGGCGTGGCTCAGTCGTCGGTTCGATCGTCCCCAGGCGTGGGTAGCGTTTGGCATCGGCTATCTCACACACACACACACGATTGCCGACCTTGGACCTGAGGTTTTCCTTGGGCTGTTGACGGGGGATTTGAGTGTGGTGCGCCGGGCGTCCGCGTGACTACAGCGTATCTTTCTGAACTACGGGGTCGAACTAGGTAGTCTGGCAGCCACGTTCAAAATACCTGCTGTGGTGAGGCTTTTGAACGTTCGCTGCCTGTCACAGGTCACGAACCCGCCTCACAGTCTTTATAATGTTGTAACGTCAGATAGCTACGTAACAACCGAATGGGCCACCAAATATATGTCGTCTGAAACTACGTCTTCGAAACCACCCGATGGAGGGCATGAGGGCGAGCCGGTCAACTCGACGCTCTCGGAGTCACTCGATATGACCACGCCCCAGGCAGGCCAGCTGTTGCCCGCAGACAGTGAGTCGACGCCGGCGATCAGCATCGTCATGCCGACGATGAACGAGGAGGAAGGGATCCGCGAGTGCATCGAGCGCGCGACGAACGCACTCGAAGAGCTGGGAGTCACCGGCGAGATCATCATCAGTGACGCCTCAACAGATCGCACCCCGGACATCGCTGAGTCGATGGGTGCGATCGTCGTCGAACCTGACAAGCCAGGCTACGGGTATGCGTACCGGTACGCGTTCGACCACGCCCGCGGCAGCTACATCGTTATGGGCGACGCTGACACAACCTACGACTTCGAGGAGATTCCGAAGCTCCTCGAACTCGTCGCGTACGGTGATGCCGACATTGTGATGGGCAGCCGGCTAGAGGGCGAAATCAAGGATGGGGCGATGCCGCCGCTGCACGAACACATCGGCAACCCGCTCCTGACGAAGTTCCTCAACGCGTTCTACGACGCAGGAGTTAGTGACGCCCACAGCGGGTTCCGCGTGTTCTCCCAAGAAGCGCTAGAAGCGCTAGAGTTGGGGTCGGATGGGATGGAGTTCGCCAGCGAGATGATCATGGACGCTGGCGCGAAAGACCTCACCATTGAGGAGGTCCCGATTACGTACCATGAGCGTGAGGGCGAGGCAAAATTAGAGAGTTTCCACGACGGGTGGCGCCACGTCAAATTCATGCTCGTGAACGCGCCGGGATACTTGTTCTCGCTCCCCGGCTCCATCATGGGCGCGGTCGGCGTCGTCGTAATGGCGCTTAGCGTGTTCAACGTCGAAGTGATGGGGCAAAGCATTGGCGTCCATTCCCTCATCGCGGGCAGTCTGCTGACGCTAGCCGGCTACCAAGTTGGGAGCTTCGGGTTCCTCACGGACGTCGCCAGCGACCCCATCCAGCGGCCTGATGGGGTGATAACGCAGTGGCTCAACGAGCACTTCACGCTCGAACGCGGCGTCCTCCTCGGCCTCGGCCTGTTCGCGTTCGGGTCGCTGACTGCGCTCGGCCTGCTCTATCAGTGGGCCGCCAGCGGGTTTACGACGCTTCCCTCGATTACGGGTGATATCGTCGCGTTCACCGCCATCGTGCTCGGCTTGCAGACGATGTTCGGCGCGTTCTTCGCCGGTATTCTAATTGAGAGATAACTCTAACTAATCGTAGACATGGATAATCGAATTCGATAATATGGGCAGGATATCGGAACAAGGTATATCCTCGTTATGGCCAAGCTTGGAATTTATACAGGATAATATATTAATTCTAACCGCATCAGTACTTGGCGGCGCCGGGCTCTACCTACTTCGTATCGTACTCGGGAGGACATTAAGCCCGACACAGTATGGGCAATTTTCGACAGTTGCATCCATACTAATGATTATGGGGTTTCTGGTCGGAGCAATCGGCTATACTGCCACAAAAATTCTTGAAGAGGTCAATCTCATTGACCTTACTGTCGCGTGTTTGATCCTCGCCGCTGGCTTCGCGTGTACCGTACTCCTACTCCAGCCAATATTGTTAACGCACCTCGAACTAACGGCCATCGTTCTTCTCGTTCCAATCTTAATGAGAGTGCCAATCCTATCAATATATCAGCCAATACTTGGGTTCCATCAGAAGGCCAGGAACTTTCGAAAGGTTGCAGTTTCAGAGATATTTGAAGCAGTATTTCTGTTGGCCGTCTCAGGGATAATCTTTCTCCAGGGGGATGTATCGCTTCTTATCGCGGTCCTGTTGTTCCCTCTCGCCAGCCTAGTCAGTACAATCGCAATACTACCGAACTCACCACGCCCGAAACTCCAGCCCACTCTTTCGGGTATCAAGCGAACCTTCTCCGACCTTCCAAACTCTATCGGCATCAACAGTCTCCTGCTCATCCCGACAACCTTCGACATGTTGATAGTTTCTGCGAGGTTCACGGGCGCAATTGTCGGTTTCTGGGGAGTTCTAACCGTGTTTGGGAAGGCGTATACAATCATTACCCGAGCGGTGAGTCGAGTAATGTTCCCGGACTCGACGACAGAGAGTGAGGATTCTATTATTGAATCGGTAATACTCTGTTCTGTACTTGGCATCGGTGGAGCCGCCATAGGGATTCTTTTTTCCGACTTCTGGATTGTAACTCTCTTCGGGCAGAAGTATTCGTCTATGGTTGGGCTTCTACCAGAGTACATGCTGATGATGCTCCCTTACCCTGCAATTGCGCTTTTCGGAATTCATTCATTTGGCTCCGGGAATCCCCGACAAGGTACTATTCTCTTTGTAGTCGTCTCTGTGCTTTATTTGTCGACGGCAATAGCGTCTACGTTGTCCCAAATCATCTGGATTCTGGCCATTGGCCATTATCTCATTCTCGTCGGAATAGGTAGCTATAAACTCACGGCGCAGGGACGGGCGTAGATGAGTGTGTCCCGAAAAAATCTCGTCATAGTATTTCTCGTAACACTCTCCTATCGCCTCCTATTCCAGGTTGTCAACGGCTTTCCTCTTCGTCCGGACTTCTTCCAGCGTGTGTCGGTAATGAAGGACATTGCAGCTGGACGACCATACATACAGAGCTTGAATCCGGAGTTATTCTACCAGCTCGGTAGCCTAGCTTTCCACCTACCCGTTGACCCACTTTGGTTTTTTAGTATTGCGACAATATTCGTTGCCGCTCTCGGAATTACTACAGTCTGCTACGTTACTGCGGAATTCTTTGGGCAGAAAGCGGGGTTATACGCTGCTTTTGCACTAGTCGTAATGTCTACTATTCCATTCAAGGCGACGTATAGTTGGACGATAAATAGCTACATTAGCGCCTATGTCTTCCTCCCGCTATTTTTACTTACATTGTTCCAGTGGAAGCGCACTGAGGATCTAACTCATTTACTGACTGGATCTATCCTACTATTACTCATCGGCGGGTTCCATCACCTAGTCTTCCTGGAGGTAATCGCACTCCTCGGTTTCGCATTTTTCCTAGTTGATATTCGCGTCATATTGTATGCACCAGCCATCGTTCTCAATATCGGGTTAATGTGGCAAAACTACGGTCAGTATCTGTTCGAGCGTGGAGTCGGTCTCCTAGGTTCAATAACAGATCGGGTCTTAGAATTCCTATCCCTCGACCAGGGTACGTCGTCGCCTACTAGTTCCGACCCTCCATCATCTACAGGGAGTAGTCCACCCCCTCAATCAAATAACGGCAATTCTGGGTCAATAGAGCAGTTTTCCGACTCCACATTCATCAACCTCGTTTCACAATTGTCGATGTTGAATCCATTTGTAATTCTGACGGGGAGTATCGGATTCATATATGGTTTGACCAAGCCACGTGAGAGAGGGAATATTGCCCTACGCATCCTTCTCGCATGGGTGCTCGCACAGCTCTCGATGATATTATTTACGCATTTCGTCCAGCCTCAAGGAACAGAGCGGGCCATCAGGCACCTATTCATTCCGTTCGCGATGGTTTTTGGAGTAGGGTTCGAAGTCGTGGTATCTACAGCAAAGCAGCGGCTGGAGCTGCCACGCATTCTTGATGATCTAGATATTCGAGGAGTCCTCCTCGCCATCGCCGTCGTTCTCTCTATTCCAATGTTAGCGTATCAAGTAGCACCGTTCGGTGGTGCAGGATACGTTGTTCATCCTGACTCCGAACTCACCGATGGCATGGAGAAGATAAATGTTGATGGGAAAATACTAGCGCCGCCGTTAACTAACGAGTTGGTTAACTACTATCACGACGGTGAAGTATTGCGGACGTACCCGCGGGACTTCACGATTCCCGACAGAGAAAGACAGACGCAAGCGAAAGCGTGGGCATGGTGGGAAGATCCAGCCAACTGTCAACAGTTACGTGAGTTGGGCGTTGACTGGGTTTTCGTCGACAAGCGTGATTACTTCGGGCAGTACTGGAATAATCCTGAGAACGTCCGCGTCCCGCAGCACTTCGACCAACCGTACCTCGAAGTTGAGTATGAGAACGCGGACATGGCGCTGTATGAGGTTACAGCCTGCAACAGTAGCGAGACGGCGTAGCTGAACGCTAAACCCGGTCGTCTCCGAGGGACCCCATCACACAGCGTATTCGGAGATGACCTCGTTAATAGTGTCCTTGAATTCTCGTCTATCGAACCGGCGAACGCGCTCAAGGCACTGCGCTCGGAATTCGTCAGGGTCGAAGTCCGACGTGACGCGTTCCCGTATCTCTACTACGTCCGGCGAAACGTGCCATCCGGTTCGTTCGTCGTGCACCGTCTCAATTGGTCCACCCTCAGCTACCGCTACTACGGGCTTTCCGCTAGCCATCGCTTCGACAGGAACGATACCGAAGTCCTCGTAATACGGAGTGTATACGACGCCCTTCGCGCGCGAGTAGAGAGAACGAAGGTGGTCTTCAGTAGCAAATTCTTCGAGTTCCACGTTCGGCGTCGAGTCGATTCGCGACTTCATTTGGGACCCAAACTCGTCGAAGTGCTCGTCTACTGATCCAACTATTACGAGGTTCTCGTCAGTCCCAGCGAACGCATCAATCTGCAAATCAACTCGTTTCTTCGGGACTAACCTGTTCACGCTCAACCAGTAATCCTCGTGTGCCGCGTATTCGAAGCTCTCAACATCAACTGGTGGATACGCTACTGTCGCATCTAAGCCATAGAATCGGTCTACCTGGGATCGAATATTGTGACTATTCGCGACAATGTGACTATGTCTTCGGTTTAGGACTGTATCGATTCTCCGATAGGCCGGTGCAATTCCCGCTCGAACAACCTTCTCAGCCAAATTAGATTCTCGGAAAGAACGATCTCGTAACGACCAGAATGTGCGCGTCGGGGAATGACAGTACCTGATAACCGGAATTGGGAGATTCAGCCATTGTATAAACTGTGGACGATTCCCGCTTAGGATCGCCACGTCGTACTCGTTCCAGTCGATGGTCAATCGTGACGCGATAAACGAACCGAACGAATTCGACCGTATCTCTGTGACGGAAGAGTCATCGAAGTCGTACGTCGATTCCGGTTCGTATTCGCCCGTAACAATGTCAACGTTTCCTGGTATCGTTTCTGTGAGTTGGTGAACAACACGTTCACCACCACCGTATGTATTGAGCCGGTCTTGAACGACGACGGCTGATATTCGTTCCACCATTAGTAGCTACTAGTCCTTGTACCCCAAGGCGTCTAGTCGTCGCTCTATCTCAGGGTCGACATCTTCCGATTCTATTCCGTCTTCATCTTCACCATGGCCGCGATCTTCATCAATATGAGTTCGTAATTCATCACGGAGCGAACGGTCAGTACATTCGCCAAAGTCAATGTCACCTGTTTCACGGTTGTATTCACAGAAACAGGTGTTCTGTTTGGTTTGTACTCCGTACCGACGGAGGTGGCTTTCATCGTTCTCTCCTTGTGCTTGAGAGAAGACAGCTCGGTCACCCTCGGAGATAGTGAGCAGAGATTTGCCAGTAGACCACTCCTTCGGACTGATTTCGGCCTCGATCGTTGCAGTGATGTCGAGCGTACTTACCGGAGTCGTGACTTCTCCTGTCGTGCCACCCGGCGACCGCACCAGTAGTGGGACATGTGTTAGTTCTTCATGTAGAAACCGCGGGTGCTCATAGTAGCCACGTTCACCGAACGCGTCCCCGTGGTCTGCTGTGAATATGACGAGCGAATCCTCCAAGAGCCCTCGCTCCGCGAGTGCATCGAGGAACGACCCGATTTTCTCGTCGTTATATCGAATCTCGCCGTCGTAATAGTCAACGAGCAGTTGTCGTTCGCCTTCGGTGATGGATTGCGGATCGTCTATCGCACGCTGGTATAGTGCCTGCGCCTCACTATCGGAGACACGTTCTTCGCGAAATACAGTCCCATATTCGCCCGGGGGCTCGTACGGCCCGTGTGTGTCCATATAGTGGTTCCAGAGGAAGAATGACTCCCCTTCGTTCAGAGAGTCAATCCAATTGAGCGCGCGTTTGTTGATTTCGTCGGCGCGAGCATAGTGCCGGTTTCGAAGCTTGTCGATAGCTCGTTGCGCCAGCGCAACCAACTTGTGCTGCCCGAGATGAAGATCATCGTCGAACTCATCGAATCCCCGACCGAAACCGTAGGAGCGTGATAGGAAGGGGTTCGAGTGGAAGCCAGCTGTCTCGAAGCCAGCTTGGGAAGCAATCGAGGAGATGGGCTTCGCAGCTAAGTGATAGTTCTCGTCTACGGCATTTTCCGGATAGCGGCCGGTAAGCAACGACGGGACTGCTTCGCGCGTATGAGAGCTCGCACTATACGCATTAGAGAACTGGATACTGTCAGCTGCTAACTCGTCAATCTCCGGCGATGTGTTTCGATGATATCCATAACAAGAGAGATGGTCAGCTCGGAGTGCGTCGGCAGAAAGGAGTATGATGTGTTCCCAGTCACTCATTGAGTGTCCGGATGGCACGAGCAAAGTTATGACTTTATGTTATCCGATTTGAACGGGCTACCGCAAGGGAGTTACTCGTTCAGTCTGTATGGTTCCATAATGGACGTCGCGTTCGTCTCGAATGTCGTCTACCCGTTCGTGACCGGCGGGGCCGAGAAGCGCATCCACGAAATCGGGACGCGACTCGTCGAGCGCGACCACGACGTGACTGTCTACGGCCGGCACTTCTGGGACGGCCCACGCGAAACCACCCACGAGGGAATGACGCTGCGCGCGGTCAGCCCCGAACGCGACCTCTACGGCGAGGACGGCCAGCGCTCCATCGGCGAGGCGCTGGAGTTCGCGAAAGACATCGTTCGCCCGCTGCGGCGGAACGCCGCCAACCACGACGTTGTCGTCGCCTCCGTGTTCCCGTACTTCCCCGTGCTCGCCGCGAAGCTCGCACTCGCGGGGACCGGAACGCCGCTCGTGACGACGTGGCACGAGGTCTGGGGCGACTACTGGAACGAGTACCTCGGCACGCTGGGGCCGTTCGGGAAGGCCGTCGAACACGCGACTGCTCGCGTCCCCCAGTATCCGATTGCGGTCTCGGGCGTCACCGCGGACCGGCTCGCGGCCCGCGGACAGCCCCGCGAACGCATTCGGACGGTACCCAACGGCATCGACTACGACCAGATTCGACGCGTCGAACCGGCCCCCGACGCCTTCGACGTGCTGTTCGCGGGCCGGCTCATCGAGGACAAGCGCGTCGACGTACTCCTCGACGCCTTCGACGCCGTCGACACCGACGCGACGCTCGGCATCATCGGCGACGGCCCCCAGCGCGACGGTCTCGAACGGCAGGCCGCCGCGCTCGACAGCGCCGACCGCGTCACCTTCCTCGGCTTCCTCGACGACTACGAGGACGTGCTCGCGCACATGCGCGGCGCCCGCGTGTTCGCGTCACCCTCGACCCGCGAGGGGTTCGGCATCACGTACGCGGAGGCGATGGCCGCCGGCTGTACTGTTATTGGTGCGGAGCATCCAGATTCGGCGGCCGATGAAGTCATTCAGGACGGTGGTTTTCTCGTGGCCCCGAACGCCGATGCGCTTGCGACAACACTCATGCGAGCCCTTCACGGAGCAGCTCCGCCTTCGGATCCGAAAATGGTTGCTCAGCAGTTCGACTGGGGTAACGTTGCTACCGACGCCGAAGAAGCATATCAAGCGGCAATTCGACGTAAGTGGGGTGGAATATGACGTATTGGCTGTGGATAACACTCTATTCAATTCAGAGATAGTGAGTGAATAGTTGGAAGCTTGAAGCAGGCTCAAGTATTAGCAACGTCCCATGACCCACTGGTATGCCGAAACCAACCTGCCCATTTCAATAACACCGATTACGATGAACTCGCTGACCACTCGTACAAATGCCATCACTGTGGCTACGAAGGCGAACATAGTGAACTCATCTCAGTCTCCTAATAAACCGAACCGCCCGCCAAACCTCCGTCGGGCAGCATAGTGGGTGCAGTATAGCTTGATTGGAATCGAGGCACTCCCTCCCTGCGCCGACACCTCATCCCTGTTTCAATTCTACTTCGCCCAAAGGGTCGTTGAAACACTGCAAACTGGCTCTGTTAAAATTCTATCATTCAGGTACTATTTATGGTGATGCACCCGGTTGGTAAGGGGATACGCTATTTAATTCGTATCATTCTGTGAGACACGGTAAATGTACCAATCTGTATCTGAGGATGTGACCTTCTTATGTAATGTAAGTGATTCGCGGTCTATTTCTCCACCGGACCCGGACATGAATAGTGGATGTAGCGATATCTTTTGATTGGTCACCTTCTGGTTGCTGACTAAGAACTGAAATCGTGGTTGGCCATCGTTGAATGCACTGAATGTAACTAATCCTTCAGGGTAGCGTGGGTTAATAGCATGGATACCGTGCTCCGCCAGTGCATATTGAACAAGTGAATGTTCTCCTGGATCATGTGGCTGATCTTGGATCCAGACTGGTCCGCCCCCGGCTGAATCAATGACCTCTGCTACTTCCGACTCCTCCTCCAATGTTACTCCTTGATGAGGGAGAAAGCTGCCGACAACAAGCCCGGATTGGATCACACTCAGCACTACTAGCGTTATAATCACTACTTTCCCTACATGACCGTATCTCCTGTGGACCCAGTGAGCGACTATAACACTACTTATAATCACAATCATGGCGATTGCGTGATTCGCTCGAGCTGCTGTTCGAAGGATGCCGACGCTTAGGAAGTCCTGAGCTGCCCCAGTTGCGAAAAGCACTAAGAAGGAACATGAACCCACAAGGGCCGTATACCAGTGTTTCGACGGTCCGTAGTTTACAAACCAGAGCACGAACACTCCGGCAGCCAAGAATACAATAGGGAGTCCGACCACAGCAAATCCTTCATAGGGCGAATCAAACACGGTCCCAAGATCAATTTCAAAGGCAGCACGCAATAGTTCGTTAGCCAAGCCAGACGAGCCTAAAAATATGTTAAACGCGTCAATTCTGTATCCAACAGGAGGGCGCGGATTTCCGAGGCTATTAAGATATGCTGGTGCTTTCAAAAGGGAAACACTACCGCCGGCGATTAAACCGACCAAGTACTCACGAGAGCCGTATTGTATGATGAATGGGGTCAGTATCGCCAACCCATAAAAAGCATAGTAGATACCACCCCCGGTCAAAATCATCGCAGTGACGCATAGCCCACACAAGGCTCCAGTCCGTCTATCCCAGTTTTTGACGTGCGGAGGAGCAACCTGCCACGTGAGAAGAACTAGCCACGGCCAAGCGAGTACCTTCCAGGTGTGCATCCAGAAAATGTTTGCTACGAGTGCTGTTTGGACACCAATCGCGACTGGAAGTATTCCATTAAGGTGTTTGTGAGCATAATACCACGAAACCACCGCAGAGGCGACAAGATGCCCATACAGAACCACTCGATATATAACATTCACAGGAATCCATGAAAGGTACATCGGCCACCAAAATGGATAGAAAATTTTCGAATATGGGTGTATAAGTGGGCTATACCCGTTGTACCAGTTCTCTACGTACAGAAGATTTACTGGATTATTCCGAACATGAACAACAGGTACAAGATTCGCGACTGTGTCGCCACTGGCGAGAAACCCACGGCTAAATATCAATGGCGTCAGCGGCGCTGCTGAAAAAAGTAGAATTGCAGCAAGAGCATAACGGTACTCTTGAATCCTGATTTGGAGTTGTCGACGGGCACTTTTAATTTGTGCTCGGTTTGGCAAAATGTTCATACGGTAAACGAAGTCGGATAGGGATTCTAAGGAACGACAAATAGTCTTTTCTAACCCGTTTTCACGCCCTCCACGAGTAACTTGCTGAGCAGTGGGTTCATCAGATTTTGCTGCCTCGGAAGTACAGTGATGATAGCCGCCCTGCAATAGGGTGTGTACGTCGTCCCATCGGCAAGACTCGTCCACGTTTCGCCATCATCACACGCCGGCCCCGACGTCAGGTTCGTCCCGTCTTGAGCGACCCAACGCTCCAAATCAGGCTGTCCGAGGTCTCGAACGCTGTCTATCCGTTCGTGATGGGGGCGCCGAGAAGCGCATCCACGAAATCGCGACGCGACTCGTCGAACCGGCCACCGACGCGCTCGCCGCAACGCTTGAACAAGCGCTTCACGGAGCAGCCCCGCCTTGCGATCCGAAAGGAGCTGCTCAGCAGTTCGACTGGGATAACGTTGCTACGAACGCAGCAGAAGCGTACCGGGCCGCTATTGAAAATACGTGGGGGTGACTCGTCCAGTTACGAGCTGCTCGCGTTACCGGAGGCGTCGACGGCTAATACTTCGCCGACGAATCCTCGCGACCCCGTCGAGATAGACCCGATGGAGAACGTGTCTGATGCTTTGATCTCTCCTGAATAGCTCCGCTCTGCCCTCACCTCACCATCGACCTGTAACTGTATGGTGTTTCCGTCACGAACGAGTGTCGCTGTGTGTACTTGGCCGTCGTCAACGCGTGGCCCCTCTAGGACGGCTGCCTGCTCTCCGTTGCCAAGTGCGCCGAGAATCTGTCCATTTGCCAGCGCGATTTGGACGCCACTCGTGTTCGCGAATTGCGATGGAGCTGCCGTACCAACGAGCCGTGGGAACGAGACGTTATTGACGTAGTCCGTGCTGTTGTCCGTCCGGAACGTAACGGAGATCGAGACGTCCTGATTGCTGGACAGGTCACTCGTGTTCGGAACGGTTACGACATCGTTTCCATCAAATGCTAGTCCAGAATCAGTCCACGTCGCGCCATCGATCCAGCCATGGTTTCCGCCCGTGACGTCGAACGCGACCTCACCACTGCTCGCGTTCAGCGGCCAGTACGACATTCCAGGCTGTTCGCTGTTCGGGCCGACGAACGACCCGTTCTCTATCGCTTCGTCCGATACAGAAGTCCCCGCCGTGCCCTCGTACGTTCCGTTGTGCGGCACTCGGACGGCGTACCAACCGTTCGCAGTCGGCGTCACCTGTCGCTCGTACGTGTGCGAGTCGCCGCCCGCATTGAACGCCGTACTCACGGTTTGCGTCTCACCAGGCTCACCCTGCCCGACTAACATCGCACCCTGCACGAGGTCGAAGACCTTCCGGCCGTCGTTGGCGTACACGGCGCGATAGTGGCCAAGCCCCTCGACGCCATCACTGTAACTGCCCCAGTTCTGCCAGAGCCGGGACTGTAGCGACGTCTGAGAGAAGTTCTCGTCGAGGTCCTCAACGACGACGTACCCCGTCAAGTTCGCCGTCAACTGGTCGTACCACGCGCTGGCATTACTCGACGTCACGAACTCGTTGTAGTGGTCCTGCGCGTACGCGTACGACCGGGACTGATTGTTGACGTAGTAGTTGTAGACGCGATTTCGGTCCCAGTCACTGAACACGTAGTTGTCGGGCCACGAGACGTTCGCCGCGGCGGCGTGATCATCGATCGCGTTCGCTGCGTCGTAGGTCGCGCCCTCGATCGTCAGGTCGTTCGTGCCACCGACCGTCTGGAACACGCCGAGACTCCCGACGAGCAGGAACAGTGCGACGACCGCGAACGTCGACTCGCGGTCCGGGAACGACAGTCCACTCGATTCGGCGTCAGTTTCACGGAATCGGGGTGGAACGGTCTCGGAGTCGCCCGCGTCGACGAACGGCCGCGGGAGGGCGGTCGCATCCACGGCTGCCACCAAGTACACGAACCCGAGCCCGGCAAAGACTGCAAAGAGTATGGCGAGGTGGCCGGCGAATCGGAGCTGCACGAGCGCCGCGAGGAAGAATCCGCCCGTGTAGACGGTGAGCGCCAGCCACGTCGGGCGATGCTCGCGGTTTACCCGCCACGCCGCCCACACGAGGGCGGCGACCGCGAGGAAGAACGCAAACCCGAGGTAGAAGATGGGCGTCGTGATCACACCATACTCCGGACTCAACAACGAGTACGTCTCCGTAATCGATGTCTGGCCAGTCCGCGTGAAATACCCAATCCCGCGCTGGGCCGCGCTCCGGACACCCGGCATAGCCACCCACGCAACAACACCAGCAACGAGACTGCCCACGACTTCCAACCCCAACACCGTCCGCGCTCTAATTCCCCGTCGGACCGCGAGTTCGCCGATGCCGACGACGACGAGGCTCCCCGCAAACAACAAGGCCGGGGCGAACGCGCGGTACGCGCCCGACCAGTCGAACGCGACGTGCGGGAGGAGTGCCAGCACGGCAGAGACGGCGAGCGCGGCGAGCGTCCACGCGTTTGCCTCGAGTGGTGACTCGCCCGCTCGGACGTCCGAGCCGACGCGCAGGAAGACGTACGCCGCGACTGGAAGGATCAATAGTGGGCCGCCACGCCACGCATGGACTTGTGTCCCGACGGCGACCGCGAACACCGCGAGCCCCAGTAAGCGTCGTCGCGTGACCGTCCGCCAGTCCGCGCGCTCGTCGACGAGGACGAGCAACCCAGTAATGGCGAGCGCGACCAGCAGGTAGTCGAAGGCGTGGTGGTCGCCGAACCCGAGCGCGGACCGGTACGCCACGATGGGCGTAATCGCGTAGAAGGCGACGCTCGCGAGTGCCACGCGCTGGTCGTCGAACGCGACCATCGCGACCACGTAGACGAGCCCGCCGACGACGACCGCCGCGACGACGGGATACCACGCCAGGACGAGACTGACGGCGTCCTGCCCGCCTCCAAGCAGGGATGCCATCGTGTGCGTGGCGGCAATCATCGCGACGTCGTGGTCCTGGAGGGCTGGCGGCAGCGACGTCACCGACGTCCCGGTCCGGAACAGCTCTTCGAGCCAGTACCGGTAGAAGTACGCGTCGTTCCCCGACAGCACGACGTCGTTCCCGCGGAAGACCGCCGGCCACGAGAACGCGGTCCGCATCACGACGACGAGCCCGAGCAGCGCTACCAGGCTTGCCGCGAGGCCCGGATCGACTGCGCGGAGCCGATCATCGACTGACGGCCCGGTGTCGGTCGTCGTTTCCTCCTCGACAGGGGTGTCGCCGTCGAGCGCTGCCTGGACGGCGGCACGGTCGGCGAGCCGGTACTCATCACCATCCGCCTCGACGATTCCGTTCGACACGAGTTCGCCGAACGCTCCTGAATCAACGGGGACATCGTCGAACGTCCACGTCTCCGCGTTCGCATCAATGTCAAGTAGCTCTTGGAGGCCGTCTTCGATGGAGGGACGGTCAGCGAGAATCTCGTCCGTTGCATCCCGGACGTCACTCATTATCCAGCACGACGCTACTCACCCGCTTAAAATCTCTCCTTGCCGCCACAGTAGTGTTCAGATAAGCTGGTTCCATGCGAAGGCGAACGCTTGAAGCCAATTTTCGACAGTATTTGCTTCGGCGTGGCTGAAACAGTTTTAGAACTGGTTTGTCCGACGTTTTACTTCACGAAAAATACGTTCGACGCTGTTCCGATTCCCATGTGTTTCATACTGGAATCGGAGGCCGTGTCGCTGACAAGCGTCTTTCAGTGTGGGTGCGCCATTAACGAGAAACACGGTTTCGTTGCCGCGAGGTGATCCAGATTCCGCCCAGACTCGGGCCTGTATATCGGCCTTGTATATAGTTATGAACGGTGGAGCAGACGCGTTTGACATCGGGTGACAACCTCCCCGCCGTGAACGGCGGGGCTTCCCCTACGAGAGGAATCCGCGGTGGCAGGTTTCAGTCCGAGTAGGCCGCGAGCGTCATCTGCGAGGGGTCCCCGCTCGTCTTGCGGTGGACTGTGGCGCTGTCACAGACGCTCCCGTCCTGTAGCAAGTCATCGCGTCCGGGTTCCCAACGGACGCTCTCTCCCCACGGGTTAGCGCGACGGGTTGTTCCCGAAGATGTCTGTCGCGACGACGACTGCTCCTTGCGGATACGGCATCAGCTACTCTGCCTCGCTGCTCAGGTCGGGGTACTCGTCTTCCCAGCCCTCGTTTTGCGCGTACCAATCGTCACTGTACGTCGTGGCAGCGGTCTCCACACAACTGACGCTCATGCGAGCGTACCACGAACGTGGGATTACCGACGACATCGCGACCCACGACAATCCGGGACGTGATGGACATGCTTGAAGGGATGGTCAACGAACCGGAGGAGTTCGTTGTGCGGACTGACGAGGAGGCTGGGAAGCTCGCCGGGGATGCGACGTGGCTGCTCAACCAGCTCCGTCCATTCGAAGAAAATGGGCGGCATTCGAATCTCGGGCAGCCCTCGGCGTTCGACATTCGCGACGAGAAAGTGATTATATGATGACGGCGCGGTATCCCCGACCTCCTCGCTCACTTCGTTCGCGCCGTGAAGACGGGGGGGCTTAGCGCCTGTATTCAGCTAAAAGTCCGGTAATTCGCCCAGGTCGTCGCTCGCGATGTCGTTGCCATCAGTCCGAATGTATGTTGTCCCGTCAACGTCTACGGTCTCCACGTCAGCCCCCTTCCTCCACTCCCCATTGCCATCCTGATACGCCGTACAGTAATCTCGTTGCACGAATAAGCTAAGCATGACTGCCGTGCGAGATCTCGTCTGCCGATCAGTCAGCTGCTCTCCATCGCCCTCATAGACCCGCACTCGTTCAATCGTGTCCCCATCGTATCGAACGGCAGTAATGACGTAATCCGGCCATTTGCTCATGTCGCAGCGTACGTCGACACGGCGTATAAAGTTCTTTTCGAGAGACGATGGGCTGTCTCAGAGTGGGTAGCTGACTCGGTGGGCGTGTTCTAGTCGGTCGTTGGCCGGAGCCGTGCGAGCGGCTGAAGCTCCCACTGGCGGACTCGTTCCCAGAGCAACACTGCGGGGGGCAGTGCGATGATCGACATCAGGAACGAGTAGGAGACGCTGAGTGCGATCAAGGTCCCGAAGTTGCCGAGCAGTGGGGTAATCGCTAATGCGAGCGCCCCGGTCCCGAGCGTTGTGGTGAGCATGCTGCCGAACAACGCACCGCCAGTCCCCGAGAGTGTCACGACCATCGCTTCATGCGCGCCCGTTGCCTGATCGTACTCGTCGATGAACCGGTGGGTCGTGTGCACCGAGTAGGCAATCCCAACGCCGACTGAGATCGAGAGAATCGTCGCTGTCAACGCATTCAACGTCATTCCCAGATATCGCATCGTTCCCAAGAGGAACGCAATCGAGATCAGGATCGGGAACACGTTCACGACGCCTAACAGCGGCTTCCGTTCGAGCACCCCGTACACAACCACCAGGAACGACGCCGTCAACACGACCGCGATCGCCAGCCCTTGAATCGCCGACTGGAAGATTCGGTCCATCACTGCGGACATCACGACGGTATTCCCCGTTCCGGTTGCTTCAGTTGGGAATCGCTCGGCGAGTTCGCTTGCTGCAGACGAAGCTTCTGACGGGGTTGCGTCCGAATCAACCGTATACTCGATCTGTGCGGTTCGGTGGTCTTCCGTCAGATATTGCTCGGCTTGCCCACTTGCTGACGAGGCAAACAACACGTCGTAGATGCGTTCCAGATTCTGGTCCGGAATCCCGTTGTCGTTTTGGTCGTTGCGAGCGACTAAGGACGCGAACTCCGGATTCTGGTCGGCATGGGACTGAATCACCGTCACGATACTCTGGGCTTCTGCTTGGCCGCCTGCACCAACGGCAAGTGGCTCTGGTGGGCTCTCGTCGGAGGCAGCCATGGCTTCGAGTGCGTGATCTTCTTCGAAGTTCCCCTCGAGATAGATTTTAATCGAATCACGCTGACCAAACTTATTGTCGAGCAGATTCATCGTCTCCGTAATCGTATACTCCCCGGGGCTGAACTGAGCCGGTAAGACCTCGAGGTAATCCGGGAGTTCCTCAGGTGGCAGAAAGTCCTCGTTCTCGAAGGAGGTGCCGACGCCAGACCCGTACGCACCCATGACAGCACCGGACAGAAGTAGCGCAACGACAATCGCTGTTGGGGCGTATTGGCTTACCTGTGCTGGGAATGCGAGTACGCGCCCGAGAGCCGAGTCTTCCGAGGCGATCGGTTTCGAGTTGAACTCCGGGACGCCAAGCCGGGTCCGGACGTCGTCGGTAGCCAGCTTCGCGGCCGGTAAAAACAGCCCGAAGATCAGGTACGTGAAGATGATTCCCAGCGCGGAGGCAATCCCTAAGTTCCGGATCGGGGAGAGGTCGGAAATGACGTTCGCGCCGAACCCGAACACGGCGGTCACGGTGACGATGATGAACGCGACCATCAGTTGGCCATTTGCTGCCCGCATCGCCTCAATTCCCTCAAATCCGCGTTCCGTCTCTTCGCGGTAGCGGTTAATGATGTGGATGCCGAAGTCGACGCCGACAGCAAGCAGTAACACCGGCACGGAGATCATCTGCTGGCTGAACGGAATGCCGGCATACCCGAGGAAGCCAAACGTCCAGATGATCGTCATCACCAGCGAGATCAGTCCGAGCGCGACGTCAATGGGGTCACGGTAGGCGACGACCAGGAAGAACAGCAACAACAGGATCACGATCGGCATCACGATAGTGAGCGAGTCGGTCATCGACTGGGTGATCTCAGCCTGTGTCGTCCCCGATCCGAACGCGCGAAGATCACTGGGTGCGTTCTCAGCGATCGACTGGATCTCCGTCTGAACGGTGGTCAATTCGTCGCTTCCCAAACTCTTCGAGAGCGTATGCGAGACCGTCGTAATCGACGCCGAAGCCGAAACACTGGTTGGATTAAAGTTATCGGCGAGCGAGCCAGTGAACTGAGCGTTCCCTTTGAGATCGCGAACGGTCTGCCGGATTTCAGTCGGGCTTGCCCGTTCGAGCGTCTCCCGATACGCCGTCGGTGTCGACGCCGACGGATTCAGCTGCTGCGCGATGAGTGGGACCGGCCCACTCGCTGCGTCCATCCAGAGATCGTCTCGTGATTCGATCTGTTCAAGAACGCGTGCTTCGCGAATCAGCGACTCTTTCGTGAGAACATTATCATCCGTTCGGATGAGCTGTGTCGTCTCCGTGTTCGGCGCAAATGGCTGTTGGAAGTTCTCGTTGACATCGTCGAGCGCGTTCTGCTCTGGGAGTCCCTCGGTAAACGCATCAAGGCCTCCTTCCCCCATCGAGACAGAGCCGAGGCCTCCCGCAAACACGCCTGTCAGAAGCAGGAATGCAATAATTATGGCGCGGGGTCGGTCTACGATACCGTTGTTAAGGCGTTTTATCGCCGCTTCAACCGCCTCCGCGACTGCCATCAGTTATACCTCCGATAGACGACTGCTGCACCCCCGAGGACAATTACTGCTGCCCCGCCAATAAGGACGAGCGGTGGCCCGCCGCCGTTCGTCGATTGAGCTGCGTTAAGCGGATACCGGAACGTATCTGAGAGGTGGGTGTCGCCACGGCGGTCCGTGTACCGGAAGTCAAAGGAAATCGGATACGTGTTCCCGGCTGTCGCGGCGGCTGTAGCCGACACGTCGAAGTCAAGCGTCGTGGACTCACCGGGTTCTAGTGATTCGATGTAGCTGGTATCCGTGTCACCGGTGGCGAGTGGGTCATCTGCGAACAGCCGTGCATCGACGTCAGTCACGGTCTCGTCGAGATTGTTTGTCACTTCAACTGCGAGCGTCCGCGAACTCCCCACAGAAATCGTTTGATCCGTGGCCGCTAGTTTGAACGCGTCCCGCTCCGGTCCAACAGACGCTGAAATGTCGTGTTTGCTGTACGTTCGCTGATCGCCGTCGCTGTCCCGGTACTGCACGTCAAGCCCGATCAATTTCTCGCCTGGTTCACCCTCGCTGGTGACTTCCATCGGAAGTCGGAACGACGTGGACTCACTGGGGGCAAGCGACCCAACAACGACAGATTTCTCACCCGGGACGACCGACGAGAGGTTCTCATTCGGACGGACCGCCACACTCTCCACCGGAGTGGGGCCGGTGTTCTCAATCGTCCCCGTAATCGCCCCACTTTCGCCAACACGGAGCGACGACGAGACATCGGTAACGGCGAAGGACTGTTCCGGAGTCGACTGGACCACGGAAGTCAGTGGGTTGGACGTCTGGTCGAACCCGTCACTGTCCTCGTAGTTCACCGTCAAATCAAGCGGATAGCCACGGAGGACGGCATCAGACTCGAGTCGAACGTTGTAGGTAGCGGTTCGAACCTCACCCGGTTCCCAATCGCCAACGAAGGTGGATGAAGACGTATCGGCAGATTCGAACGTTACCGAGCTGCTTCTGGACTCAGCCGTTACACTCGCCCCACTAGCAATCTCGGAGCCCGTGTTGCGGAGCGCAACTGAGATATCGTTCTCATCGCCGATTTGTGCTGACGCATTTGAGTCGACGATCTCGAACTGCGCATTTTCATTGACATGGATGGTTATCGAGTCGGTTTTCTCTTTCGTGGATTCCGTTATCTCATCGACCCCGTTGGCGGTATAATCGATGAATCGGGTGTACGTATATTCGGCCGTAATCGGAATGTCGTATGTCCCGGGTTCAGTATCGTCCGGCACAGTGACCGAAATCGGTTGTTCCGCCCCTCCAACCGGGAAATTACCGACCGTCACTCGTTCGGTTTGGATCTTGATCGGAACGTCATCATCTTGCGGTTCAAAGGTTAATGCTTCCGCGGTGGTGACCCGGTCTTCATACTGGGACGGACCGGCTCTCAGAATCTGGCCACGGTTAACGATCGAGACCGTTAGTTCACCGGTGGTCCCGGCCGAAAACGTGCCCGAACCGGTCGCAAACGAGATATCTGGGGCGCCAATTACTTGGCCAGAAGAGCCGGCTTGAGCCGTCGCTGTAACGGCGACACCGCCGACCACTGACCCGGTTATCAGGACGGATAGTATGAGGAGGTGCAATACCTTCGAGTTGTGCGTGTGTTCTGGCGTTTTCTGAGTCATGAGTTACGTTCTGCTACGGTTGCTCGGTTCTGTGCTGCGCGAAATGGCTGGAGGTCATCGACGACCTGGTTCCCTGGGTGGCCGGTTTCCGTCCGAGCAGCCATATTTGACTGAGTGCTCACTCAGTTTTTGCCCCGGGTATATTACCCTACCGGAATCAACGGAGCAGAGATACAGAACACCGAACCGACCGCCAGGAAGAAACACAGCGAACCCAGGCGCGCTGCCCCAATTTCAACGACTTGGCTTCCTCCCACCCTGAAGGGGGGATTCCTCCGTGGGTGAGGTTGGACCAAGACAACCCCTTTGATTGGGAAGCAACGGCTAACTATGAGCAAGGACAATACAAAGTATGGCGAATAACCCGCTCTTCCCGGAGGACCCTGACGACACTCGGGCAGCCATCATGGAGGCGACATTTGATGCGCTGGCTGAACACGGGTACAGTGACCTCACAATTAATCAGGTGAGCCAGCGGTTCGCCAAGTCGGAAGGCCTGATTTTCTACCACTATGACGGGAAAGACGAGATACTCCTTGAGCTTCTTAAGTACCTGCTTGAACGCGTTCAGAAGGGCAGACTACCCATCGCTGACGATGTAGATCCGGAAACACGACTTCGAGCACTGCTTGACAACATTCTCCCGACCGGTGATGAACACCAAAAACGCGACTACGAGAAGGTGCTGGTCGAATTACGAACACGAGCAATCCACAATGAGGACTACCGAGAATGTTTTAATCGGTCACAAATGGGTTTCCGGGAGTCGGTGCGAGAGATCATCGTGGCTGGCATCGAGTCCGGTGATTTCAGAGAGGTTGACCCTGATTCCGTTGCAGATTTCATCCTCGCACTGGTTAGTGGGGAAATATTTGACCGGATTACAGTGGATAGGCATCGAACCGTCCGTACAGAGCTCGATGACTATATTGAAGACCGACTCTTGGCCGTCGAAGAGTCGTAAACGGCGGGATTCGCTCCTCGGGAAAGATAGCTGTCGTCGGCGGTCTGAGGCAACCGTACTCGCCCTTGCTCACGGGTTACCCCCCAAAGCTATTGCGGTGTGTTCAGTAGTGGGGAATATGTCAGATCTCGGTACCAATACGACGGGGCGCAGTAGCGACCTCATCAGCCTCCCAGACAGCCTCATTGGCTATCTCGCCAACGACCTCGCGGTCATCACCGGCATTATCCACCTGCTGTTGGCGCCACAGTTCTACGGCTTCAGTCAGACGCTGGGCATCCTGTTCGCGCTCAACGGTCTCGGCTTCTTGGGCGGCGTCGGACTATACCTGACACGGTACTGGCGGCGCGAGCTCTACCTCGTGGCGGCCGCCTACGCGTTCGTCACCATCCTCTCGTTTTTCTTCTACGGCGGGTTTGAGGGATTCCTCTCGGCGTTCTACATGCAGGGGTCGCTCAATTGGAACGCGCTGGGAGCAAAGCTCGCTGAAGCCCTGTTCGTCGTCTGCAGCCTCGCACTGTATACAACCTCGGAAACCTGACGCGCTCGCTCGAAGAGGGGTGTGGCCGTGAATTCGGCGTCGCACTCGCCGTGTAAGCGGAGAACCGGCCACTTGGCGTGACCACCCCGAACCGGAGGACAAACGGAACCCGCTGTCTCGCAGACGAGACAGTAACTGGTTCGCGAAAAGTTGATAACGATAATGTGGCCAGCATAGATGTGTCTGAAGCAAGCCAACCCGCGTTACAGGACAGAATCCTCCAGTACTTGGACGCCGAGGCCACAGATGGACGGCTATTTGTCAAAAGCCGCCACATTGCAACCGCTCTCGACGCATCGGTAAAACGCGTTGGGGTTGCAATGACAGATCTCGAAGCGCGGACGACAGCGTTCGAGTTTGAGCGATGGGGCGGAAGTTCGGATGGGGTAACATGGGCCATTACCCGACCGCCAAGAGAGAAGTGAAGGCTTTCAAATACAAACATGTGCAAACTGGGGCGTATCGGACCGCCCGATAGGTTTAATTGGACCGATACAGAATGTGTTCTTGTTGGTTGGAGCCGTTGAGCCCGACCGACCTTGGAAGAGGGACATAGACGCTGTTGAGGGCGGCGTCATCGGTTCTTCCAAGCTTTCCTACACCAGTGCCTAGCAGTGGGACTCGGAACGGCGAGTCCCGCGAGAACGCACGTGTTTGAGACCGGTGGTTTGTGTATTCTGCTGTCGGCTTCCTACCCGACCTCAAGGGTCAGGGCATCCGCCTTGGGCCGCCTGTGAAGAACCACCCACAGGAAACCCGTCATTGATGTTTCAATACTCGCGGGTTTTAAATATCCATGACGGGATAGACCCACCACAATGAAACTCGCAACGATCGGCGTTGGGAACGCCGGCAGCAAAATCGTCGATCGAATGCTCGAGTTCGAATCCCGAACGGATCGAAACCTCTGCCAACACGTCCACGCCATCAACACCGCGCGAACGGACCTTGCCAAGCCCGACTACATCCCCGAAGAGCGGCGGATCCTCATCGGTGACACGAACCAGAAGGCGAAAGGCCACGGCGTTGGCGGTGACGTCGAAGTCGGCGCCGAAGTCGCCTCGGCCGATATCGAGGAGATTCGTCGCGCGTTCGACGACATCGAAATTCACGAGGTCGACGCGATGCTCGTCGTCGCCGGCCTCGGCGGCGGCACCGGCAGCGGTGGCGGCCCGGTCGTCATCGACGCGCTCCAGGAGATGTACGACGAGCCCGTGTACGGCCTCGGCGTGCTGCCCGGCGAGTTCGAAGGCGGCCGACCGGCGCTGAACGCCGCGCGGTCGCTGCAGTCGTTCGTCACGAAGGTCGACAACTTCATCGGCTTCGACAACGACGCCTGGCGGGCTCGCGAGCAGACCATCGAGGAAGGCTACGAGCAGATGAACCGCGAGCTGGCGGCCCGGCTGGTGACGCTGCTGGCGGCCGGCGAAACGGACGACTCGGAAGTCGCGGAGAACGCCATGGACTCCAGCGACATCATTCGCACCCTCGACACGGGCGGGGTCTCAACCATCGGGTACGCCGCAACCCAAGTGGATAACGAGGCAGGCGAGGGGCTTCTCGACCGGTGGAGCGGCGACCAGACCACCCAACAGGACGACGGGAGCAACGCAACGAAGATTCAGGGGCTCGTGCGTCGCGCGGTCAACTCCCGGCTCACGGTGCCCGCGGAGATCTCCAGCGCCGACCGCGTTCTCGTCGTGGTCTCGGGGCCGCCCAGCGAGTTCTCGCGGAAAGGCATCGAGAGCGCCCGCCAGTGGCTCGAACAGGAGGCTGACACGGTGGAAGTGCTCGTGGGTGACGACCCGCGTAAGCAGTCCCCACAGCTCGCTGCGGCGGTGCTGCTCTCGAACGTCACGGAAACCCCGCGGATCGAGGAAATCCAGAACCAGGCCGTCGACGCCCAAGAGAAGATCGCCGAGCAGGAAGCCGTCCGCGAGGAGGAGATTAACGACCTGATCACCGACGAGAACGACGACCTCGACCCGGTTGTCTAATGGAACTCGCACTCGTTGGGGTCGGCGAGACCGGGAGTCGGATCGTCGATCGCATCCTCGCAGTGGAAGCGGAGACGGAGCGGACGTTCAGCCACGGCAACGCGCTCGTCTGCGAGATCTCCCAAACTGTCCCCGACGACCTAGAGATGGTGTCCGAGGCACAGCGGTTCCTGATCGGCGACACCCACCAGGCAGTGGACGAGCAGGGCGTCGACGATCCGGACCTCGCCGTCGACGTCACGCGGAACGACCTGCCCGAGATCCGGCGTGCGTTCGACTCGCTGCCCATCCACGACTGCGACGGCATCCTCGTCGTCACCGGGCTCGGCAGTGCCACTGGCAGCGGCGCCGGGTCGGTGCTCATCGAGGAGCTGCAGGCGACGTACGACGAGCCGGTGTATGCACTGGGCGTCCTGCCCGCCGAATCCGAGGGCGGCCAAGCGGCCGTCAACGCGGGCCGCGCGCTCCGCTCGATCGTGCCCGCAGCAGACAGCATGCTCACGTTCGACCGCGAAACCTGGCAGCCCCGCTTGGACGATGCTGGCCACGACGAGGCAACACAGGCGCTCGCAACGCGCGTCGTGACGCTGTTCGCGGCGGGCGAACTCGACGCCTCGACGGTCGCGGAGAACGCGGTTGACTCCAGCGACATGATTCGCACGCTCGCACCTGGTGGCCTCTCGTCGATCGGGCACGCCGCAACCGAACTCGAGTCGACGCCGTCCGGCGTCCTCGCTCGGTTGCTCTCGTGGCTCGGCGTTCGCGACGAGACGGAGCCACAAACAACTGACGCCGCGAAAGTCAAATCGCTCGTCCGGCGGGCCGCCAACTCCCGGCTCACCCTCCCCTGTGACATTGCGAGCGCGGAACGCGCGCTAGTCGTGCTCTCAGGCCCGCCACAGGAGCTCTCGCGGCGTGGCTTCGAAAGCGCACGCCAGTGGCTCGAACAGGAGACCGACACCGTCGAAATCCTCGCCGGTGACGACCCCCGGACCGACTCCGAGACCCTCGAAGCGGTCGTCCTCTTCTCGAATGTGACCGACGTCCCACGGATCGACGCCCTCCAGCAACAGGCCGTCGACTACCAAGCCGACCAGAGTGACGAACCCAGCGAGGAAGCGGTGCCGCCCGAAAACCCGGACTAGCGTCGGTGGACGCGCGCCAAACAGTGTGTTGGCGGTACAGAAGCCGCACTCGTGTGTGTGCCGTGTTCGGCTGCCCGGCCGCACCCGTGGTGTGATCGGAAGACCAACGGAAGCCAAACTGCGACGGCGCACGTTCGCGTGGGGGCCGCTACTGCTGGGGGTTCCTGCGAGTACGCGGCCGGATCAGATTCGCGAGCGAGACGAGGAGCGCGAGCGCCCAGCCGACGGGGACGGCAAAACCGAACCACATGCCGATGAAGGCGAGCCCTGCCAGTTCGAACTGTTGACGGATGGTCGTGCTGAGGCCGCCGATGACGACGTTGTTGAGGAGCCATTCGGCGAACAGCTCGCTCTCTGAGAGCAGGCCGGCGCCGATGGTTGGCGAGAACAGCGCGGCGGTGACCGGCGGGACGAAGATAGCTGCGACGGCGAACGGGTACGCGAAGACGAGCGTGAGGCGGCGCGACCCGTAGCGGGCGAACACCCAGCTGAGGCCAACCGACGCTGTCGCCACGACGCTTGCAGCGAGCACGGCGCGGAAGCCAGTTGTTGGGAGGCGGTCCCAGGCGAGCGCCGTGAGGCCACCCCAGAGGACGGCCATCGCAGCGATAATGACGAGGACGCCGAGGCCAGCTACGATGCGGTCGATTTGCCGGCCGACGTAGCGCGTCCAGAAGCCGAGCGCAGCGAACGGATAAACGACACCGATGAGGACGACCCCCAGAATGCTCCATGCCCAGAACGCAAGTTTCGCTCCGGGCGATCCAGGATGCCACCGGTCTTGAACCGAGTACTCATCGGTCTGCCGAGAGAACACGATGGTACGCCAAGCGCTCAGCAGCCGCCTGAGGTCGATCTTGGCGCCGGCAAGGAGATCACGCACGCCCATTATCTCCTCCATCCAGCGGCTCACTCATAAGGACTGCGAGGACCGCGCCGGCGGGGCGCGACTCACTCGAGGTACAGCGCGGAAGCCCACCCCTTTAGGAGTGGGAGGAAGCGCGTACACTCCGTGCGACAACCCACCGACGACGACAGGACCGACTCCCCAACGCCGGCACAGAATGTATAAATAAAACATCCGTATGTGAATATGCGATGGAGGTCAAACGCACCGTTCCCGTCAAACTCGACGTACCCAAGGAGCGGCGCGACGACCTCCATCAGACCATCCAGCAGTTCAACACTGCCGCCAACTACACCATCGACCACGGCAGAGACGACGACGGCGACCTGATTCTCAACAAGTCCACCATCCACGACGAAGTGTACCACGACTTGCGGGACAGAACCGACCTGCCCGCAAACCTCGTGGTACGCGCCTACTCGAAAGCCGTCGAAGCGATGAAATCCACCGTCGCGGAGTGGGAGAACGGCAACAGCAGACCGCTCCCCTCGTTCGATGAACCGTCTGCCGTCTACGATAAACGCACCCTGACTATCAAGGACGAGTACGCCACGCTCTCGACGGTCAACGGGCGCGTCGAAGCCGACTTCGTGCTTGGTGAGTACCAGCGGTCGTACCTTGAAGACGACGACTACGAGAAACGGATGGGGACACTTCATTACCGTCCCGGCGAGGATGCGTTCTACCTCCACGTCGTCATCCAAAAGCAGGTAGACCAGCGTGACGGCGACCGCGTGCTTGGCGTGGATTTGAACCTGAAGAACGTCGCTGTGACGAGTACGGGACGGTTCTTCGACGGCGGTGAACTGCTGTGGGGCCAGAATCACTATTTCCGCGTGAGACGGAGCCTTCAGGACAAAGGCACCCGTTCCGCTCGGCAGGCGTTACGGCGACTGTCGGGACGGGAAAACCGCTTCGTCCTGAACCGCCTGCACAACATTTCGCGTGGAATCGTGGAGGAAGCCCTGCGACACGGCTGTTCGTACATCGCCGTCGAAGACCTAACCCACATCCGCGAGCGAATGGATGCCCGCGACGACCAGCTGAAACGGCAGATGCACAACTGGGCGTTCCGCGAACTGCAAGAACAAATCGCGTACAAGGCCGCAGAGTACGGGATTCGCGTCGAGTCGGTCAACCCGGCGTTTTCCTCGCAGACGTGCTCGAAGTGCGGCCACCAGTCCAGCACGAACCGCGACAGCGAGACGGGCTGGTTCGCGTGCAACGAGTGTGGGTACGAGGTGGACGGCGACTACAACGCGGCGAAAAACGTCGGCCTCCGTCTGTTAGCTTTACCACCGGGCAAACGTCCCGATGGGTTGGGCAACGGTCAGCTTGCCCTGAAGTCGGGGACGTTGAACGTGAGCGACGTGTCCAACGTCCACTCCAGCTTGGAGTTTGAACGGGAGTCCACCGACAAGCCCACCGCTTCAGCGGTGGGTCGCTGACGTCACTCTACTTCGGCGTCTGGCCGGTCTTCCTCGTCGTCATCGGCGTCATCGCCGCCGGCGAACACTACATCCGAGAACAGTAACACAACCCCGAATCCCACACGGAAACGCGCGTCGCGACACCACGAGTCGGCCACCGAAGTCAGTCCCACCTGAGCGAAGAACTCGTGCCGGCGCGACTGCTACTCCCAGTCGATCCAGTCCTGCTCCCAGCCCTTCCGGGACTGGGCTTCCTTGGCCGCGCGCTCGCGGTCCTCGCGCACCGTCCGGTTCTGTTCGAGGGCGCTGGCCTGCTCGCCGTCCACGAGCAGCGGCGCGAACGCCACCGGGCCGTGGACGGAGGCCGTCTCCCGGTCCTCGATTGCGACGAGGCGCTGGTCGGTCGTTCCCTCCGGGTAGACGAGCCGCCCGCCGTCCGCGAGCTGGTCGAGTAATGCCGTCGGTGGGTCGACGGCCGCCGCCTCCACGAGCACGCGGTCGAACGGCGCGTACTCGGGGAGGCCGCGCGCGCCGTCCCGGCAGTCCACGAGCACGTCGCCGTAGCCGGCGTCCGCGAGGTTCGAGCGCGCGTCGTAGACGACCTGCCGGTCGATGTCGACGGCGTGGACGCGCTCGGCGCCGACGATTTCCGCGAGCACCGCCGCCGTGTAGCCGACGCCCGCACCGACGACGAGCACGTCGTCGTCCTCGGCGGCCGCGAGCGCGTCCACCAGCCGACCCACGGTCGACGGCGCGAGCACGCGCGTGCCGCGGTGTTCCAGCGACTGGTCGGTGTACGCGCGCCGCCCCTCCTCGACGAACTCGTGGCGGGGCACCTCGCGCATCGCTCGCGCGGTCGCTCTCGCTTGGACGGCAGCCTTCGTGTCGTGTTCGAGGCTGTCGACCATCTCCGCCCGGAACGCCGCGAACTCCATACCCCGGATTCGCCGCCCAGCCTATTCAGTTGCGCGCCTGCGGCCGGCGACGAACTGGTAGTCGGTGCCGGGCACGTCGCCCGCGCGGACGTCCGCGAACCCGGCGTCCGCGAACCACTCGCCGACCGCGCCCTCCTCGTAGCACGCGCCCTGCTCGGTCGTCGCGAGCAGTTCGGCGGCGACCGCGGCGTCGGGCGTCCCGTCGCGGAACGCGTCGACGTGAATCGCGAGCCCGTCGGCCGCCGTGGCGTCGCTGGCGGCGGACAGCAGCCGGCGGTTGTCGTCCGGGCCGTACTCGCGGGCAACGCCCGCGTGGAAGACGACGTCGAACTCGCCGTCCACGCCCGCCAGGGGGTCGCCGGCGACGAGGTCCACGCGCTCGCGCTCCAACAGCGGGTCGACCGCCTCGATGACCGCCTGCGTGTCCAACAGCGTCGCGTCGAACCCGCGGCGCGCGAACTCGACGGCGTGCTGGCCCGCCCCATCTGCGACCACGAGCACGTCCTCGGCATCAGGATGCTCGCGGACGGCCGCCGTGACGGCCGCGCGGACGCTGGCGTCGTCTTCGGCGGCGCGCGCGCCGAGCCGGTTCCGCGTCCAGTCTCCCGTTCGCTCCGGTAATTCGCCGGTCTGCATCGTCTCCGGGAGGGCGACCAGCGCCTCCACGGTGTCCAATTCGTGGGGGAGCCGGCCGATCGAGCGCACGTCGGTCTTCGTGACGAACCCCAGCATTCGATTCGTCGGCTCCACGCCCGCCTCGACCGCCTCCAGTAACCCCATGTCCAACAGGGCGTCGACGGTCACGCGCGCGGCGCGCTCGGTGACGCCCGCCTCGCGCGCCACGTCGTCGACCGTGTACGCGTTCGAGACGAGCGCGTCCAGCACGCCCGTCTCCCGGGCGGCCCGCAGCAGCAACAGCTCGCGGTAATCCATACTCGTCGTCTCGCCCTGCGCCGGGATAAATTCGGTTGCCAGCGACTCGCCCCAGAGCGGCGTAGACCGGCAGGGGCGGTGCCGGCGGGGGACGCGAGCCCGAGCGCGACGAGAACTCAGGTAGAGCGAATCCCCGCAGGACTTTTCCACGCAACCGGCGGAGGGAGCGGTATGCGACGACGAGACGTACTCCGCGCGAGTGCCGCTGCCGCCGCCCTCCCGTTCGCCGCGACGACCGCCAGCGCCCAGCAGTCGGCGTTCGAGCCGCTGGGCGTCCTCGACCTCGACGGCACCAAGGAGGTCGTGGTCGGCGACGCCGGCGAGACGGCGTACGTGGCGACGACCGACGGTATCGCAACCGTCGACATCTCCGACCCCTCGAACCCCCAGCAACTCGCCAGCGTGGCGCCACTGCTGGCCGACCGCGAGGACGGGCCGATGCGGATGGTTTACGACGTGAAACTGGACGGGGAGACGCTCATCGCGGTCGGGCCGGCGAACCCGACGCAGGGCGAGACCGTGCAGGGCGTGGTCGTCTTCGACGTCAGTGACCCCGCCGACCCCGAGCAGACCGGGTTCCACGAGACCGACTTCGCGGTTCACAACGCCTACTTGCAGGACGGCGTGGCGTACCTCACGGCGAACGACGGCGCGAAAAACCCCATCGTGATGGTCGACGTCTCGGGGGACACCGCCGAGGAGGTCGGGCGGTGGTCGAGCGTCGACCACGATGAGCGCTGGCGGGACGTCTATGCGGGACTGCGCTCGTGCCACGACGTCTACGTCCACGAGGACACGCTGTACGTCGCGCACTGGGACGCGGGGACGTGGCTGGTGGACATCAGCGACCCCGCAAACCCCGAGTACGTCAACCACTTCGGGCACTACAGCGTCGAGGAGCTACGGGACATCCCGACCGGCGAGGCGGGCGCGGAGAGCCTCTCCGTTCCCGGCAACTCCCACTACGTCGCGGTGAACGAGGACGCGTCCGTGCTCGCGTCGGGCGCGGAGTCGTGGGATGTCGACACGGACGACGGCGACCCGGGACAGGGCGGCATCGACCTCTGGGATGTCAGCGACCCGCAGAACCCCGAGAAGCTATCGTTCATCGCGCCGCCGCCGACGCCGAACGGCACGCGGAACGGGACGTGGACGACCAGCCACAACTTCGAGTTCCGCGGCGACCGCCTCTACACGTCGTGGTACCAGGGCGGCGTGAAGATTCATGACGTCAGCGACCCCGCCAGCCCTGAGGAGTTGGCGTGGTGGCGGAACCCCGACGAGGCACGGTTCTGGACGGCGCGGTACGCCACCGAGGAGGCGTTCGTCGCGGGGGACATGGGCGGCCAGACGTACGACGCGGGCGTCTACACGTTCCCGAACCGCGCTGGCGAGCAGCCCGACCCGCCCGAACTCCAGACGACGGCAGTTGCGACGAGCACGGCGACGGAGACCACGGCCGCCGAAACCACGACCACTGAGACGCCGACGGCGGCCGAGGCGAGCGACGAGTCAGGCGGCGGCGCACCCGGGTTCGGCGCGCTCGCTGCGCTCGCGGGCGCGTCGGCAGCCGCGCTGGCGGCGTGGCGGAACAACGACTGAGACGCGCGCGTCGAACAGCAGGCGTCCGGGTTCCAGTCGAAACGGTGGCGTCCAACACGAACGATGCCTAGCGTTGCAACCGAAACTACATCAACCGCGGCCGCCCAAAGAGAGGACATGAGCGAGACAGCGGGAGCGGGGAGCTTCCACGAGCGCGTCGAGACGTGGCTCACCGCCCAGATGCCCATCATCCGGAGTCACGGGGGCACCAGCGCCGTCCGGAAGGCCGACCCCGCCGACGGCGAGGTCGTCGTCGAACTCGGGGGCGCGTGTTCGGGCTGCGGCATCAGCCCGCGGACCGCCCAGCGCATCAAGATGGACCTCGCCGCGGAGTTCGACGAGGTCGAGGACGTGGTCGTCCGGTTCACGGACGGCGATGGCGGCGGCTGGGGCGGCGACCAGCCCGAGAGCTACATGGGCGTCGACCGCAACGAGGGCGGCCGCGGCGGCCGCGGCGAGGGTAGCCCGAACTCCGACTCGCACTTCTAGTCGTCGTCGCTGACCGCGGCCCGCACGCGTTCGGCGACCGAGAGCGCTTTCTCCGAGAGTTCTTCGCTGACCAGTCCCGCGTCCACGCACTCACGGAGTTCGTCCTCGTCGACGACTTCGACCGTGCCGTCGGCGTGTTTCACGACGTCGACGTGGAGGTCGACGTAGCGCACCGCGTCCGGGAACACCTCCACGGGCGTGGAGACGTTCAGGTACGTCCCCTTGACGTGGCCGTCCGTCCCCTTGTAGACGGTTGGATACCACCAGTTCCCCTCAGTGAACCGCGTGGTGGCGACGTCGCCCTCCTCGCGTTCGACGCCAAGCTCGTCGTAGGCGCCGCCGGGACTCATCTCGCGGCGGACGGTGACGCGGCCGGCGTCGCGGTCGCGGTCCGTGACCTCGCCGCGCCCGAGCGTGATGAGGCGGCCGTCGGGCTTGCCGTGCTCGATGGCGACGAGGTCGCCCTCGGTCGGCCCGAACTGGTCGGTGACGGCGCCGAACGGGAAGCCGTCCGTGCTCGCACCCAGCGCCTCCGCGAAGTCGACCGCGCCGCTGGCGGCCTCGCTGCCCGCCTTGATGCGGTGGTGACCGTCCATCGTCGACGTGACCGCACCGCGTGCGTCGTCGAGCGCGAACCGCGAGTCGCGGCCGAACCAGGCCCAGACGGTGCGCTCGGGCGCGGCGACACGGTACGGTGCGGTGTCACTCGGGGCGGGCGCGTTCGAAATCGCTTCCTCCAGCCGGTTCGCCAGCGAGACGGCGTCGTCGAGGGCGTCGCCGAGCGCGTCCATGCTCGCGCCGTCGGCGGCGTAGTGCCACTGGACGCCCCACCGGTCGGGGACGTCGGGCGTGAGCAGTTCCGTCGTGCGCGCGAGTTCGTGATTCCGTGAGCCGTCCGGCGTCCCGGCGACGAGCGCGTCCACGCCGCGTTCGAGGCTCGTCAGCCCGCCGATGGCGCGCAGATCCGTGCCGACGACGGGGCGGTCGTCGGCCCACCACGGGTTCGGCTCGCGGACCTGCACGCGGAGGTGGTCGCCCTCCTCGACGTGCTCGTCGGCGGCGTCGAACGGCAGGTAGCCCTCGTGGTCGCCCGCGAGCGCGACCACCGCGCCGCCGCGGACGGTGCGCTCGACGACGGCGTTGAAGACCGCGCCGCGGGCCGCGCGGTCCGGCCAGACGAACGTGTCGATACCGGTGTCCCCGACCACGTCCAGCACGTCGTCGGCGGCGTCGGGCCGCCCCGAGACGCCGACGCCCTGCCGGTCGGGCGTCATCCAGACATCGACGTCGTACGGCTCGGTGTGGAAGTCGGCGTCGAAGCGCTCGCGAATCGGCGGTGAGGCGTCCACCACGTCGAAGCCGGCGTCCAGCAGTCTGCGGGTGAGCGCGGTGCTGTAGATGCCGCGGACGCGAACCCGAGTCATTCCAGCTGGCTCCGGTCGCCGGCGAAGCGCACGCGGGCGTCAACGGTCGGCCCGAGCGCCAACTCCACCACCGCCGGCTCGCCCTCGGCCTCTTCCAGCACGCGCGCGCCCTCGACGTACGCGCCCCACGTCTCGAAACGCACGAATCCCCTGACATCCTCGCTGTGCGTGAACAGGTCCACGTAGTTGAAGTCGTGCTCGGGGTAGTCCGAACGCGAGTGCGTGAGGTCCATGTCCGAGTAGACGACGTCGCGGCCGTCGAAGAAGGCCTCGACGCGGCGGGCGTCCGCGCGGGCCTGTTCGGCCACGTCGTCCTCGATGTCGGCGATGTCGTCCTGCGAAAGGCCGGCGTCCCGGAGCGCCGCCCGGGTCCGCTGGTCGAAGAGCATACTCCTCTTTCGACGCGCGGGGTTTTCAGCGTTGTCGCCTCGGGTAGCGCTGTCGCTGCCGACCGTCGAACGCGCGGAAGAGAATGTTGCGTCAGTCGTCGGCGGCGGCGGGCGTCGGTTCGGCGCTCGCCTCGGGTTCCTCGGCGTCGGCGTCGTCTCGTCGGTTCGATTCGGGCGTCGGCGGCGCGGAGTACAGCAGGCCGCGGCTGGGACTGTGTGGCATACCCACGAGGATTCCTGACGAACGGATAAGGTTGCTCCTTAAGGAACCGGGTACAATGGAAGGCGCGGGCCGCGGCACCGCGAACACACTCAAGAGGGAGGCCGAGAAACGAGACGACCATGTCGGCCGAACGGGACCCAGTCCAGCGCGCGAGCGAGGGCGACGAGGACCTCTACGACGTGGCGACGTGGGAGCCGCGCACGGCGCTGGACCGCGTCTCGACGTGGCTCTACGGGAGCATCGTGACGAGCGCGCGGGCGGGCGTCGTCGTGCTCGCGGTGCTCATCGTCCTCGCGCAGTTCGCGGCGGCGCTCGGGCTGGTGTTCGTCGACCGGCCGGTCGTCGGCCTCTACGTGTTGCTGTCGGTGGTGCCCGCGCTCGGAATGGCGGCGTTCGTCTGGAAGGCGGACGTGACCAAGCAGGAGCCGCTGGAACTGCTCGTGGTGACGTTCGCGTTCGGGTTCCTGTTCGCGGGGTTCGCCGCCATCCTCAACACCGTCTTCTCGGGGCTGTTCCTCGGGTCGGTGACCGCGGACGCGCCGCTGTGGATCGCCGTGCTGGCGCCCGCGCTCTACTACTTCCTGATTGTCGGTCCCGTCGAGGAGACCGTGAAGTGGCTCGCGATTCGGTTGTACGCGTTCCGCAGCGACCGCTTTGACGCGGTCGTCGACGGCGCGGTGTACGGCGCGGTCGCCGGCCTCGGGTTCGCCACCATCGAGAACGCCATCTACATCGGCCGCGAGGTGGTGATGGCCGCCAGCGCCGCAGGCAGCGCCGCCGCCATCGACGTCGGCCTCCAGACCGCTGCCGTACGCACGCTCGCCGGTCCCGGCCACGTCATCTACTCGGCGTTCGCGGGCTACTACCTGGGGCTGGCGAAGTTCAACCCAGACGACGCCGGCCCCATCATCGTGAAGGGGCTGGTCATCGCGGCGGTCATCCACGCGACGTACAACACGGTCGTGACGAACCTCGGCGTGGTGACGAACACGCTCGGCGTCGCGCCCGGCCTCGTCTTCCTCGGGTTCGTCGTCGTCTACGACGGCACGCTGTTCTACGTGCTCTACCGGAAGCTCGTGAGGTACCGCGCGGCCTACGAACGCACGGGCGCCAGCATGTTCGAGCAGAGCCAACAGCAGTACAAGCACGAGGACGCGGAGTTCCTCATCGGCCTCGACGACGAGGACCGTCAGTAGGCGTCGAGGCGTTCGACATACTTCGCGACGACGTCGACCTCGACGTTCACGCGGTCGCCGGGCGAACGCTCGGAGAGCGTCGTGAGGTCGTAGGTCGTCGGCACCACCGCGACCGAGAACGTCCCCTCGCTGTCGTCCACGTCAGCGACGGTGAGGCTGATGCCGTCGAGCGTAATCGAGCCCTTCTGCGCGACGTACTGCTCGTGACCCTCGGGGAGCGCGAACGTGTACGTCCAGTCCTCGCCGACTTCCTCGACGGCGATGACTTCCGTGGTGGTGTCGACGTGGCCCTGCACGATGTGGCCGTCGAGGCGGCCCTCCGCGGGGAGCGCACGTTCGAGGTTGACCGCGTCGCCCTCGCGGACCGAGTCTAAGGTGGTTGCGTCGAGGGTCTCCGTGGCGGTGAAGGCGGTGAACCAGTCGTCCCCGTATTCCTCGACGGTGAGGCAGACGCCGCCGACGCTGATACTGTCGCCGTGGCCGAAGCCGCTCAGGTCGTCGGTCGCAATGTGGATGCGACGGCCGTCGGGCTCGTCGACGACGTCCTCGACGGTGCCGGTCTCCTCGATGATGCCGGTGAACACGCTATCAGATTCGTTATCCGTAACGAAAACGCTGTGGTTTCGGACGGGCTTATCTGTCCCGAGCGCCCACGGACGGGTATGCGACTGCTCGACGCCGTCTCGCTGGCCGTCGCGGTGGCGTTCGCCGCGCCAGCCGCGCTGTTCGGCGTCGAAACGCTGCTCGCGGGCGACCCCACGGGCTGGGTGTTCCTCGGGTTCGCCGCCGGCATCATCGCCTTCGAGCAGTACGTGACGATGCCGACGGACGTCCCGATTCTCGCCGCGCAGAAAGCCACGGACGCCGTCGTCGAAGAACCGGACGACGACAATCAGTAGTCGGGCTTCGGAACGACCGACCGCGGAAACGCGCCGATTCGCTCGACGCCCTCCTCGGTAGCGACCGCGAGATCCGCGACCCACACCGTCTTCTCGGCGTCCAGTTCCGCCCGCACCGCCAGCGTCGCGCCCGGCTCGATAATATCGTCGCCGGCAGGGCGTTCGCGGCGTTCGAGGCCGGCGCCGTGAACAGTTCCAGTACCGGCAGTCGGCGGGAAGCCGTACGAGCCGAGTTCCGCGGTGACTTCGTCGGCAGCAGCGTCGACAGTCGTCTCGCCGACGTCCACGATGTCGATGCCGGCGTCGACGGCGTACTCGCTGGCGAGCGTCGCGCGGCGCTCCCAGCCGCCGTCGCTGTCCGCGACGAACGTGCGCGCGAGCCAGCCGTGATAGCCGTCCACGCGCGGGGTGACGCGAATCGGCACGGGGTCGCTGGCGGCAATCGCTCCCTCCGCGGCGACGACGGTTTCGGGGTCCGCGCCCACGTTCGCCATCGCCGCGTTCGCGGTGCGACGCACGCGCTCGGCGGTCACGTCGCCCGCGTCGTCCGCGAGCGGGTCGCCGTCGGCGTTCGCGAGGAGTGCGGCGGCAGCCGCCATCCCGTCCTCGGCGGCCGCCTGCGCGTCCCGGAGCGCCTCCAGTTCGCCGTCGGTCTTCCGCTCCCGTGCGCGCAGGTGAGCGTCCGTCGAGGCGACGTCCACGCCAGCGTTGTCGAGGTAGAGCGCGGCGTCGTGGGGAAGCGTTCGCGGCGCCAGCACCGACTCCCCGACGAGGTCGGGGAGGCGTTCGGCGGGCGTCGCTGCGGGGTCGAGGACGCGCGCATCGTCGTGGACGGAGACGTAGTCGGGGAGCGGGCGCTCGGGGACGACGGCGACACGGCCCGCGTAGACGACGGCCGCGCGGCACGGGAGAGTCGCGCCGCTCAGCGCGCGAACGAGCGGGTCGCCGGCCGGACCGACGAAAACGAAGGCGTCAGCGCCCGCGTCGGCGAGCGCGCTGTCCAGCACCGCGGGCCGCATTCACGGGAGGTGGACGGGGGTGTCGGCTTCCAGCGCCTCGTCGAGGGTCTGCCCGGTCTGCTCGCCGTACAGCAGCACGTCGATGGGCAGCGTCGGGGCGCCGTTGATGAGGTTCTGGAGGAGGACGAGGCGCTCGCGCGCCCGGCTCATGCCGACGTAGAACACGCGGCGCTCGTTGTCCGTCAGAATCGGGACGGGACTCGTCTTGGAGGTGAACTCAACGCCCTCCGGGATGTCCTCGGGGTCGGCGGTCGCCGCCATCTGCTCGACGACCTTCTCGGTGAGGTCCGTCGAGACGAAGACGTGGTCGGCCTCGCGGCCCTTCGCGGAGTGGATGGTGCCGACGCGCACGCGGTCGGGGTCCATCCCGCGGTAGTCGCCCTGGAAGTACGCGTCGATGCTGCGGCGCTGGTAGCGCGTGACCTTCCGGAGCATGTCCGCGGCGGCCGACGGGCCGGGCACGAACGGCACGTAGTTGCGGATGAACTCCGCGGTGAACGTCAGCTCGGTGAGGTCGGTGTCCTCGCCCTGGGCCTCGTCGATGGCCTCCCGGAGGTCGTTGCGCTCGCGGGTGCCGAACGCCGAGTCCTGGAGCATGTCCATCAGGCGGCGGGCCTGCAGGCCGTCGATGGGGTCGTCGTTCTCCAGGGCCTCGACGGCGGAGATGTACTGCTGGAGGCGGTCCGTCCACAGCCGCTGGTCGGTCAGCGCCTTGAACGGGATACCTTCGCCGATGAACTCGTCGACGAAGTCGAACAGCTGGTAGCGCGCGCGGAACAGCACCATCACGGTCTCGTCCTCGGAGTCCTCGATGGTGCGGCGGACGTTCCGCACGAGGTCCAGCATCGACGGGCTCTCGACGGCCTCGACGCTCCCGCCCTCCTTGCGGGGTTCGAGGTCCTTCTCCTGGCGGGTGTCGATGTGGCTGATCTCCTGCTGGACGACCTTCAGCACTTCAGAGGGCAGTCGGTAGGAGTTCGGGAGGACGACGTCGTCGGTCACCTTCGTGTTCAGGAGGAGTTCGGGGTCGGCGCCCTGCCACGCGTAGACGACCTGGTCGTCGTCACCCGCGATGAGCACGCGCTCCATGTGCGGGCGCCACTCCTCGTAGACGTCGTACTGGAGGCTGGTGATGTCCTGGAACTCGTCGATGACGAGGTAGTCGACATCGGGGAGCAGCGAGCGCTGCTGGACGCGTTCGAGCATGTCCGCGAACCCGACGAGCTCGTTCTCGCCCTTGTACGCACGCCACGCCCGAATCGCCTCCGGGATGTCGTAGCGCTCGTCGCTGGACGGCCACGTCGGCGTGTACTTGTTGCCGACCTGCGCGTTCTCGTCGATTTCCGGTGGGAGTCGGACTTCCTCGTCGTTCCAGCGGAACGGGACGTCGTACCAGTCGGCGACGTCGCGGCTGGTTCGCTGGAGCCACTGGGAGGTCGCGATGACCTTGTTCCCGAGCGTGGTCGAGCGCGCGGTGCGCCGCGACCCCGAGGAGTACTCGTCCTCGAAGGGGATGCCGTACTCCTCGCAGAACTCCTCTTTGTCGTCCTCGCCGACGACGTCGCCGCGGGACAGCCCGAGCAGCTCGTAGGCTTTCGCGTGCATCGTGGCGACGTTCCCGCGCAGCGAGCGCGGGTTGACGTCGAGCCGCTCGGCGAGCCGTTCGCGGACCTCGGCCGCTGCGGCACGCGTGTACGAGACGACGAGGATGTCGCGTACGTCCACGTCGTCGTCTTCGAGAATTTCCTCGACGTGGTCGAGGAGCGCGGTCGTCTTCCCGCTCCCCGGACCACCGAACAGCCGCGTGACTTCCGGCTCCGAGTCCGTCATTAGACAACTAGAGGAACCGAGACGGTATAAACCGCTTGAAATTCTCCGATACGCAGACAGGAAGGCCTACGTCCGCCGCGTAGACCTCGCCTCCCGGACTTCCGCGCCGTCGCGAATCTTGTCCTCGCAGTTAGGACACACGCGCGGGGCGCCCTGTTCGTTCGGCGTGAACACTCTCGCGTACGCGTCGGTCACGAACGACCCACAGTTCTGGCACTCCGGCATGAATTCACGCCAACCTTTCTCGGGGTTCGTCTTAGGTGTGCTGGCCGTCGAAGGAAGACGATGCCCGACTACGCGGGCGACCAGCCACACACCGTGCAGGTTCGCGCGTTGCCGTCGTGGAGCCCACCGCACTCCGGACACTGCTTCTTGTTATAGCTCTCTTCCCACGTCTGTGTCTCGTGGCCGCGGTCTTCGAGGAACTCGTCCAGAAGCGAGTCGTCGTCCGGGGTCGATGCGCTCGACATGATACGTGGTACGCTATGCCATACCACTACTTGAATCTATCGGGGTGACAGCCAGCTACAACGTCAGGGCTTGACGAGCACCTTGATGGCCTCTCGCTCGTCCATCGCGCGGTAGCCCTCGTCGATGTCGTCGAGCCCGACGGTCTTCGTGAAGATGGGCGACGGGTCCAGCGTCCCCTGCAGGACGTCGTCCATCAGCTCCTCCGCGTACGCTCGCACGGGTGCGACGCCGCCGTTCAGCGTAATGTTGTCGCTGAACATCGTGAACACGTCCAGCCCCTCCTCGGTGACGCCGTACGGGACGCCAACGTAGCCGACCGTCCCGCCCGGCCGCGCGATGGCAATGGCGGTGTCCATCGCGGACGCCGCGCCCACGCACTCCATGACGTGGTTCGCGCCGCCGTGCGTGAGTTCTCTCGCGCGCTCGATGGCTTCGTCACCCCGGGCGGCGATGGTGTCGGTCGCGCCGAACTCCTCGGCGAGTTCGAGGCGCTCCTCGTGGTGGCCCATCGCGATGACGCGCTCGGCGCCGAGGCGCTGGGCGGCGAGCACGCCACAGAGCCCGACCGCGCCGTCCCCGATGACGACGGCGGTGTCGCCCTCGCCGACGCCAGCGCTGACCGCCGCGTGGTGGCCCGTCCCCATCACGTCCGTCAGCGGCAGCAGCGATTCGAGCGTGTCCTCGTCGTCGGCGTAGCGGTCGGGCACCCGGACGAGCGTGCCGTCCGCGTGCGGGCACTTCACGTACTCGCCCTGCCCGCCGCCGTTCTCGCCGCTCCACGACTCGTCTTTCACGCAGGAGGTGTACAGGCCCTTCCGACAGAACTCGCACTCCCCGCAAGAGATGGCGAACGGCGCAAGCACGCGGTCGCCGGGCTCGACGGAGGTCACGTCGTCGCCGACTTCCTCGACGATGCCCATCGGCTCGTGGCCGACCCGCGACCCCTCCTCGCGGTCGCTCTCCCCCCGGTAGAACCAGAGGTCCGACCCACAGACCGCGGTGTGCGTGACGCGGATGACCGCGTCCTCGGGCGATTCAACTTCCGGCTTCGGGACGTCCTCGACGGTAATCTCGCCGGGACCCTGATAGGTTGCTGCGCGCATACGCTCACTGCGTGCGGAGCGCGGAAAAAGCCACCCGGCCGGCGACGGTCTCGCCGGAATCAGGCGAGCGACCTCAGAGGTCGTAGAGGTCGGTGTACTTCTCGGTGACGTAGTCGACGAAGTGGTCGGCGTTGTACGCCTCGCCGGTAGCCTCCTCGACGAGTTCGGGCGTGGTGTAGCGCGCGCCGTGCTGGTGGACGTGCTCTTCGAGCCAGTCGGCGATGACATCGAAGTTCCCGTTCCGGACCTTCTCGTCGACGTCGCCGACGTCGGCTTCGAGGGCGTCGTAAATCTGGGCGGCGAGCACGCTCCCCAGCGAGTACGTCGGGAAGTAGCCGAAGGAGCCGTGGCTCCAGTGGATGTCCTGCAGGCAGCCCTCCGCGTCGGTGTCCGGGCGGATGCCGAGGTACTCCTCGTACTTGTCGTTCCAGCGCTGGGGCACGTCCTCGACGTCGAGGTCGCCCTCGATGAGCTCGCGCTCGATTTCGAAGCGCACGATGATGTGCATGTGGTAGGTGAGCTCGTCCGCTTCGACCCGGATGAGGTTGTCCTCGTACACCTCGTTGGCGGCCTCGTAGGCCTCCTCGGGGGTGACGTCTTCGAGTTGGGGGAAGCGCTCTTTCATCGCGGGCAGGAACTTCTCCCAGAAGACGCGGGAGCGCCCGACGTGGTTCTCCCAGAGGCGGCTCTGGGACTCATGGACGGTGAGGTCCCGCGACTCGCCGAGCGGGTTCCCGTACTGCTCGCGAGGCAGGCCGAGCGTGTAGCGCGCGTGCCCGAACTCGTGAATCGTACTCATCAGGGCGCCCACGGGGTCGTCCTCGCTGAAGCGCGTGGTGACGCGCGCGTCGAACTGATTCCCCGTGGAGAACGGGTGGGGCGCGGTGTCGACGCGGCCGTGCTCGAAGTCGTAGCCGAGCGTGTCCAGCACGTCCCGCGCGAGGTCCTCCTGCGTGTCCACATCGAAGTCGCCCTCGAAGGGGTCCGCGAGTTCCACGTCGCTGGCGCGGACGTCCTCGATGAGCGGCACGAGCTCCTCGCGGAGCCGTTCGAGCACGCGCTCGGCGGTGTCGAGGTCGAGGTACGGCTCGTAGTCGGCGAACAGCACCTCGTAGGCGGGCTTGTCGGGGTCGATGTGCTCGGCGTACTCCTTCTTCAGTTCGATGAGGTTCTCCAGGACCGGCGCGAAGATGGAGAAGTCGTCCTCAGCCTTGGCCTCCTTCCACTTCGGGAGCGCCTCGGACGTCGTCTCCGAAATCTCGGCGACGAGGTCGCTGGGCACGCGGTCGGCGCGCTCGTACTCGCGTCGAATCTCGCGGACGACCGCTTCCTGCTCGTCGGTGAGGTCGGCGTCGTCGAGTTCGTCCAGCCACTCCCCGACCTTCTCTTCGGTGAGGAGGTCGTGGGACAGCGAGGAGAGCGCAGACTTCTGCTGGGAGCGAGCGGGCGTACCGCCCTCCGGCATCATCACTTCCTGGTCCCACTGGAGGATGCTGCCGGCGGCGTTGACGTTCGATATCTGCTCGTAGTGGTCGAGGAGCGCCTCGTACGCGTCGGGGGTCTCCTCGGTGGCCTGCGACGACATACCCTAGGCGTGCGCACCGCGGCCTATCAGGATTGCCCTCCCGGAACTGCGTCCGCAGCACGCCGATAAACGCCCTTGCAGCGTTCGAGCACGTCCAGCGACACGCTCTCGTCAGCGGTGTGCGCCTCCCCCTGTTCGGCCGGTCCACAGACCAGACAGGTCGTCCCCGCGGCCGCGAGCCAGCCAGCGTCCGTCGCGTGGGGCTTGGCGACGTGCTCGCCGGCGCCGTCTTGGACCTCCCGCACGGCGTCGAGCACGCCGTCGGCGAACGCGGCGTCGTCGCAGGCCATCGGCGGGAGGTCCTGCTCGACCGTCCACGAGACGCCCTCGACGGCTTCGACCGCGCCGACGTCCGCACGCTCGCCCGGGACGGTGCGCTCGTCCACCGTGACCTCGCAGGACTCGGGAATCACGTTCCACGCGGAGCCGCCCTCGATTTCCGTGACGGCGACGCTCCCCGCGAGGTGCTGGCCGAGCACGTCCGCCTCGGGCGCGTCGAGGTCGCGGAGCACGTCCACCGCGTCGCACGCACGGTAGACCGCATTCTCCCCGGATTCGACCTCGCTGGCGTGTGCGGCCTCGCCGGCGGCCGTGACAGTGCTCGCGCGACGGCCCTTGTGCGCGACCGCGACGTCCAAGGTGCCATCCGCGGAGTATCCGGTCGAGCCCTCGCCGACGACCGCGTAGTCGGGCGCGAACCCCTCGTCGATGGCCTGCTGGACGCCCACGCCGCCCAGCTCCTCGCCGGCGAACGACGCGAACGCCAGCGGGCCGTCGGGGTCAGCGTCCCGGAACGCCAGCAGCATCGCCGCGACCGCACCCTTCATGTCCGCCGTGCCGCGGCCGTAGATCCGGCTCTCGTCCTCGTAGACGACGTAGTCGCCGTCTTCTACCTGTGTCTCGTCCGGCGGCACGACGTCGTGGTGGCCGACGAGCGCGAGGCTGTCGCCGTCGGCATCCCGGTTTCGCCACGCGATGACGTTCCCGGCGTCGTCGCGGGTCACGTCGGCGGCGGTGTGCTCGCGGAGCCACGATGCGATGGCGTCGCCAGCGGCAGTCTCGTCGTCGTGGCTCGGAATCGAGACGAGGCGCTCGGTGAGGTCGCGGAGTTCGGACACGTCGGCACGTCGGCCGCCGCGCCCTTAGTTGGTCGGCAGCGCGGTGGCAATGGAACCGCCGAGGACGCCACCGCGCTGTGACGCCGCCCCCGGTCACACGCCTTATCAACCCGGCGACGCGTATCTGGAGCCAACATGAACATCGTGCCCGACACGAGCGTCGTCGTCGACGGCCGCATCTCCAAGCGGGTCGAGGACGGCGAATACGACGGCGACACTGTCTACATTCCGGAGGCGGTCGTCGGCGAGGTCGAAGCGCAGGCGAACAGCGGCCGACAGACCGGCTGGGACGCCCTCGAAGAGCTCCAGCGACTCGTCGAACTCGCGGACGACGGGAAGATTAGCATCAAGTACGTCGGCGAGCGCGCCGGCGAGGAGGACATCCAGCGCGCCGCGGCGGGCGCCATCGACGCCATCATCCGCGACGTGGCGATGGAGCACGACGCACGCCTGCTCACCAGCGACATCGTGCAGGCGGAAGTCGCGAAGGGGAAGGGCATCGACGTGGAGTACCTCGAACCGCTCGAACGCGAACTCGGCGAGCTCGGCTTAGAGCAGTACTTCGACGAACTCACAATGAGCGTCCACCTGAAGGAGGGGATGGTGCCGATGGTCAAGCGCGGCGAGGTTGGCGACATCGAGTACCAGCCCGCGGGCGAGGAGGAACTCGACCGCGAGACCATCGAGGAGTACGCCAACGAAGTAATCACGACCGCGAAGCGCGACGACGACGCGTTCGTCGAGCTCTCCGAGGAGGGGATGACCATCGCGCAGGTGCGGGACATGCGCATCGCCGTCTCGCGGCCGCCGTTCTCGGAGGCCGTCGAAATCACGGCCGTCCGCCCCATCGTGAAGACGACGATGGACGACTACGAGCACGCCGACGAGCTCCGCGAGCGACTGCTGAAGCGGGACCGCGGCGTGCTCATCGCGGGCGCGCCGGGCGCCGGGAAGTCGACGTTCGCGCAGGCGGTCGCGGAGTTCCTCTCCGAGCACGACAACGTCGTGAAGACGATGGAGAAGCCCCGCGACCTGCAGGTCGGCAAGGAGGTCACCCAGTACACCGAATTGGGCGGCGAGATGTCCAAGACCGCCGACTCCCTGCTGATGGTGCGGCCGGACTACACCATCTACGACGAGGTGCGCAAGACCGACGACTTCGAGGTGTTCGCGGACATGCGGCTGGCGGGCGTCGGGATGGTCGGCGTCGTCCACGCCACGCGGCCCATCGACGCGCTCCAGCGGCTCGTCGGCCGCGTCGAACTCGGGATGATTCCGCAAATCGTGGACACCGTCGTCTACATCGAGGAGGGCGACGTCGAGACCGTCTACGACGTGACGACCGAGGTGAAGGTGCCCGAGGGCCTGATGGAGGAGGACCTCGCGCGCCCGGTCATCCAGGTGAAGGACTTCGCGACCGGGACGCCCGCCTACGAGATTTACACGTTCAACCGCCAGGTCGTCACGGTCCCCCTCGAGGAGACCGACGAGGCCCCGGAGTCGGGCGTGGACAAGCTCGCGAAGCAGGAGGTCGAACGCGAGATTCAGGCGGCGACCCGCGGCCCCGTGGAGGTGGACATCCGCGGCCCGAACGAGGCCGTGGTGTACGTCTCCGAGGACGAGATCAGCCACGTCATCGGGAAGGGCGGCGGCCGCATCTCGGACATCGAGGAGCGCCTCGGCATCAACATCGACGTGCGCACGCTCGACGAGCGCACCACCGAGACCGCGGGCGGCGGCGGCGCGACGACGGCCGGCCAGGTCGTGACCCCGGAGGTCACGTCCCGGCACATCATCCTCCCGCTGTCGGGCGACCGCGCGGGCGAGACCGTGGAAGTGCAGGCGGACGGCGAGTACCTGTTCACGGCGACGGTCGGCCGCGGCGGCGACATCCAGGTCTCCCGAGGCTCGGCCATCGCGGAGGAGTTAGAGCGCGCCATCGATCGCGAGCGCACGATTACGGTCGTGCCGAACGAGTAATCAGGCGGCTTCGGCGTCGGCGGACGCGTCCTCGTTTTCCGTCTCGCTGGTCAACTGGTAGAGGCTCTGGCGGGCATCGGCGAAGTAGATGTCCTCGTCGACGACGCCGCGGTCTTCGAGCCGTTCGAGCGCGTACCGGACGGTGCGCGCCGACAGCATCGTTTCCTCGACGATTCGCTTCTGGGTGAGGGGGCCGTCGTACTCGAGTACCTTGTAGACGAGCTTGGCGCTCGGCGGGAGGTCCTCCAGCACACTGTCGTCTTCAGCCATCGTTACGTTTCGAAACACTCCACGCGCTTAAAACTGCGGGACCCCCTCACACGGTTCGACCGTGGACGAAACCCGCCGTTCTGCAAGCGAACACCTTTTGAGCGCGGCTCCCTGAGATGTAGGTATGACAGAAACAGTGGACCCGACGGCTGCCCACCGGCGCAGCCTGAAGGTGACCACAATCGCCACTCTAGGCGGCGTCGCCGCGGCGTTCGCCTCGGAGGCGGTCGTCGCCGACGCGACCAGCCGCACGGGGCTGCTCGTGTTGCTCGGCGTGGTCGCCGTCGAACTCGGGCTGATGCGCGCCACCGGCGTCGACGTCACCGACTTCTCAGCGAAAGACCACCTCTACGTCGGCTTCATGTCGTTCGCCCTCTGGTTCATCACGTGGGGCGTACTGCTCTCGGAAGGCATCACCTTCTAACGATGGCCGACGACAGCATCGCGGTCGTGGACCTCGACAGGTGTCAGCCCGACCGATGTAACTACGAGTGCTCGAACTACTGCCCGCCGAACCGGACGGGCAAGGAGTGCATCACGCTGCGCGGCGAGGAGGCCGAGGACGGCGACCCCGACCAGGTCCGCATCTCCGAGGAAATCTGTCTCGGGGAGAGCTGCGGCATCTGCGTCGAGAAGTGCCCGTTCGACGCCATCGAAATCATCAACCTCCCGCAGGAACTCGACGACGAGCCCACGCACCGCTACGGCGAGAACGCGTTCTCGCTGTACGGCCTCCCCGTTCCGGAGTCCGGGAAGGTGACCGGCCTGCTCGGCCCGAACGGCATCGGGAAGTCGACGGCGGTGAAGATTCTCGCCGGCGAAATCACGCCGAATCTCGGCCGCCACGAGGACGAACCGTCGTGGGACGAGGTCGTCGATGAGTACCGCGGCACCGAGCTCCAGGACTACCTCGAAGCCGTGCGCGCCGGCGACGTCGACGTCGCGCGCAAGCCCCAGTACGTCGACCAGATTCCCGACCAGTTCGACGGCACCACGCGGGAACTGCTCGAACGCACGGACGAACGGGGCGTCCTCGACGACCTCGTGGACCGGCTGTCGATTCGCCCGGTCATCGACCAATCCATCGACTCGCTGTCGGGCGGCGAGCTCCAGCGCGTGGCGCTGGCGGCGACGCTGACCCGCGACGCGGACTTCTACTTCGTGGACGAGCTCACGCCGTACCTCGACATCGGCCAGCGCGTCACCGCCGCGCGCATCGTCCGCGAACTCGCCGAGGAGGAGGACAAGGCCGTGCTGGTCGTCGAACACGACCTCGCGGTGCTGGACCTGCTCGCGGACTCCATCCACGTCGCGTACGGTGAACCCTCCGTATATGGTGTCGTCACGCCACCGAAGAGCGTGCGCAACGGCATCAACGAGTACCTGCGCGGCTACCTCGACAACGAGAACATGCGCATCCGGCCGGAGGCCATTACGTTCGAGGAGCACGCGCCCCGGGAGACCTCGACGGCGGAGACGCTGGTCTCGTACCCGGACCTTACGAAGTCCTACGGCGACGGCGAGTTCACGCTGTCCGTCGACGGCGGCGACATCAACCGCAACGAGGTGCTGGGCGTGGTCGGCCCGAACGGCATCGGGAAGTCCACGTTCGCCCAACTCCTCGCTGGCGACCTCGACGCGACGAGCGTCGCCGGCGAGGCGGGCGCGGACCTCGATGTCGGGCTGGACATCGCGTACAAGCCCCAGTACGTCGAGGCCGACCAGCACATCCGCGTGGACGCGTTCCTCTCCTCGATTACCGACGACTTCGGGACAAGCTACTGGAACACCGAAATCGGCGACCCGCTGCAGCTGGACCCCATCCTCGAACAGAATCTGACGGACCTCTCGGGCGGGGAGCGCCAGCGCGTCGCCATCGCCGCGACGCTGTCGAAGGACGCCGACCTCTACCTGCTGGACGAGCCGAGCGCGCACCTCGACGTCGAGCAGCGCGTGCTCGCGACCCGCGCCATCCGGCGGTTCGCGGAGAACCGCGAGACCACCGTGATGGTCATCGACCACGACATCTACATGATCGACCTCGTGAGCGACCGGCTGATGGTGTTCGATGGCGAGCCCGCCGAACACGGCCGCGCCTCGACGCCGCAGCCGATGCGCTCGGGCATGAACGAGTTCCTCGCGAACCTCGACGTCACCTTCCGCCGCGACGAGAACCTCGGCCGCCCGCGCATCAACAAGCCCGGCAGCCAACTCGACAAACAGCAGAAGCGCGACGGCGAGTACTACTACACGACCGAGTAGCGCGCCGACGCGCCACTCGCGGTTTTTCGAGCAGATTCTCGTGACCCATCGCCCGAGACAGCTGTTCCGCCCGGAGAGCCGCTTAACCCGACTTAATCGGCGTTAATTGTACGGAAGTCGCGTCCACGGTCCCGCGGGTATAAGCCCCGGGACGCCCAACGACCGGTCGAGATGAAAGCGACCGTACTGCTCGTGACTGCGCTCCTCGTCGTCGGCGCCGCGGCGCCGATGGCGGTCGCCGCGTCAGCGGCCGACGGGTCGGCGGCGGCCGACGCCGTGGTGACGCAGGAGGAGGACGCAGCGAACGGGACCGACAACGAGACCGAGACGGCGCCCGGCGCCAGGCTCGCCGGCGTCGTCGGCGTGCAGGGCGCCGAAGTCGAGGGCGAAGTCGAGCAGCGGTCGCTGAGAGAACGGCTCAGGGCCGCGAACTCGAACGCCTCGAAGGCGTCGGTGGTCGCCAACCAGACGCGGACCCTCGACCAGCGCCTCGAAGAGCTCCGCGAGCGCAAGCAGGAGCTGGAAGCGGCCCGCGACAACGGGACCATCCCCCCGGGGCGCTACCGCGGCGAGGTGGCGGGGCTCGCGGCCCGGATTTCGACGCTACAGGCGATGAGCAACGAGACCGCCGACACCGCCCGTAGCCTGCCCGACAACGAGCTCGAAGCCCACGGCGTGAACGTCTCGGCGCTCGACCGGCTGCGGACGTCCGCGAGCAACCTCTCGGGCCCCGAGGTCGCGGCCATCGCCCGCGACATCGCCGGCCCGCCCGGGAACCGCAGCGCGGGGCCGCCGTTCGGCAACGGCATGGGCGGCCCGCCGACTGACGTGCCCGGCGGCGGCGAGGACAACGAGACCGACAGCGGCCCGGGGAACGCGCCCGGTGCGCCTGGGAACGCGCCAACCAATCCCGGCAACGACAGTGACGCCGGCAACGCGACGGACGACGACACCGCCGGCCCTGGCGTGGACGCGCCCGGTAACGACGCCGACGCGAACACGACCGAGACGAGCGACGGCGACGCCGACAGCGGCGACTCTGACACTGGTGGCGCCGGCAGCGGTGGCGACGGCAACGCGGGCCCGCCCGACGACGCGGGCAACGGGAACGACTCGCCCGGTCGCTCGCTGGTCGACTGGAACGCGCTCGCCGCGCTGCTCCCCTAATCGCGGTACGGTCGCAGTCAGTTCTTCGTCGCGGGATTCACCGAACACAGATACGGCAGAGCGAACCAGCCGATAGCGAGCATCCGCGAGCCGAGTGGTCTGAAAGACCCGAGGCGAGCGGTTCACCGCGCGAACGCAGTGAGCGCGGGCCGACGAGTGACCGTAGGGCGCGAGGAGTGCTTTTGGTGTCGGTTTTGCCGAGCGAGGCGGCGAAGCCGCCGAGCGCAGCGCAAAAGCGCCCTTAGAAGACCGTGCGCTGGCAGCTGCCGCAGAGGTGCTGTTCCTTGCGGTCGACTTCGCGGACGGTCGGGGAGAAGTTCATCGCGCAGCGGTTGTTGTCGCAGTGTTCGAGGCCGAGCGTGTGCCCGACTTCGTGGACGACCTCCTTGCGCACGCGGTCCGCGAAGACGTCGCTGGCGGGACGCTCGGAGAAGCCACCGTCGCTGGAGGTCTGGAGGCGGTACGTGGAGACGACACACCCCTGGCCGTCGAGGTATGCGAGTCCGAAGACGTAGTTGCGGCGACGGTAGTAGAGGTCCTCGGGCGTGATGGCGATGGTCTTGTCGCCGTTGCCGGCGCGGGTGGCAACGTCGATGAGTTCGGCGGCGCGGTACTGGCCGCGGGCGTCGTCGTACGCGCTCTCGGGGACGGGCTGTTCTGTCGCGACGACGACGTCGCAGTCGTAGATGCTCCGAAGGCTCGCAGAGGCCTCGCGTTTGACGTTCGCGGGAACGTCGCCGACGGGCACGATGTCGACCCGCATTGGGACGACGTTAAGCGCCGCGAGATATAAACATCCCGGCGTGGGAAACCCACCCGAGGCCGTGGCGATGCTCGCCGACCACCAGCGGCTGGTGGAGGTCGGCGTGGGCCGGCGGCCGGACATGGCGGCCGAGCTAGCGGCTCGCGGTCGAGACGTGACGGCGACAGACGTCCACGAGCGCGAGGTGCCCGAGGGAGTGACGTTCGTGCGCGACGACGTGACCGACCCCGACGCGTCGGTGTACGCCGACGCCGACGCCGTGTACGCGCTGAACTGCCCGCCGGAACTCCACCGGCCGCTCGTCGCCGTGGCGGAGGCCGCGGACGCGGCGTGCCTGTTCACGACGCTGGGCGGCGACCAGCCCGCAGTTCCCGTCGAGCGGCGGCCCGTCGCCTCGGGGACGCTGTACGTCGCGCGGGAGCGCGGCGAGTCGGGGCGTCCGGGGACGTAACTGTCTTTTCGGCGGGCCGCGTCGGTCGAGACATGGAAGTGGACGCGGTCGTGCTCGACGTCGACGGCGTGCTCGTGGACGTCGCGGACTCCTACCGGCGCGCCATCGTAGAGTCGGTCCAGTACGTCTACGGGGACACCATCGAGAAGGCCGCCGTCCAGCAGTTCAAGGACGCGGGCGGGTTCAACAACGACTGGACGCTGACGGACGCGGCGGCGCTGTTCGTGCTCGCCCGACGCGAGGGCTACGAGGGCGACGTCGGCGAGTTCACCGACCAGGTCGCCGCGCACGGCGGCGGGCTGGCGGGCGCGGAGGAAGTCGTGGAGTCGCACCTGGACCCCGAGGGCGTCGAGCGCGTGCGCGAGGACTGGCGCCCCGACCGGCTCCGCGAGGTGTTCCAGCAACTGTACCTCGGCAGCGACCTCTACGAGGAACTGGAGGGCGAGGAGGCCGACCTCCCCGCTGAGGAGGGGTACATCAACGACGAGCCGGTCATCGTGACGCCCGAGACAATCGACGCGCTCACCAGCGAGTTCCCCGTCGGCGTGCTGACCGGCCGGCCGGAGGCGGAAGCCGAAATCGCGTTAGAGCGCGTGGGCCTCGACGTGCCCGCTGAGCGCCGGTTCACGATGGACGACTGGGAGGAGGGCAAGCCCCACCCGCGAGCGCTCGTCGCGCTCGCCGAGCGCACGGGCGCCGACAGCGTGGCGTTCGTCGGGGACACCCTCGACGACGTCGAGACGGCGGTGAACGCGAGCGAAGCGGACCCGGAACGGTCGTACTACGCGTTCGGCGTGCTGACCGGGGGGCTGACAGGGCCGGAGGGCCGCCGGAAGTACGAGGACGCGGGCGCGGACGGCGTGCTCGACTCCGTCAACGACCTCCCCGAGGCCGTCGAGCCGCGCGGCGAGTAGCTCAGAGGTCGACGTAGGGAATTGTCGCCGTCTCCGCGTCGGTGTACGCGAGCGCGTCGGCGTTCGTCACGCCCTCGGGCGTCACGAGGTCGAGGACGTTCGGCGCGTTGTCGTTGCGCGCGCCGCCGAAGTAGTAGCCGGAGTTCGACGCCTGCACCTGCCGGACGCGGCCCGGGACGCTTCCCTCCTGGGAGAGCAGGAGGGGCGCGATGCGCTTGTCGGCGAGCGACCCGCCGAACGCGCTCTTCGGCACCTCGATCTTTATCGCGTCCAGCGACTGGTACGCGGAGACGGACACGTCGCTGGTGACCGTCGTGCCGTCGGCGGCCTCGACTTGCGGTGGGTTCCACCCCTCGACGAACACCCGCTGCTGGTAGGGCGCCTCGAAGGTGGCGTTGACGCCCTCGCGGGCCTCGACGGTGCCGTCGTCGGCGGCGGGGTCGCTGACGTACACCTGCACGGTCTGGAGGCTGAACCCGTTGCCGCCCCACGGGTTCGTGAGCGGGCCGGCCAGCGAGACGAGGAACTGGACGGTCGTGTCGGTCTCGTAGACGCCGAAGGTGTCGATGTCGAAGACACCGTCCTGGAAGACGTCCGCGGTCGGGTGCGTGTAGTCGCCGGGGCCGTGGTCGTCGCCGGTGGCGTCGTCGAACTCCGCGATGGGGTCGCCGACGTCGGCGTACGCGACAGTCTTCCGGGCGACCGTCGTCCCCGCCTCCGCGACGTCGCCGCCGTCCGCGGCGACCACGGTGATGCGGGTCTCGCCGTCCGGCAGTTCGACGGTCGTCTCGAAGGCTCCGTCCTCGACGGGGACGCTGCGGGTGTCGCCGAGCGCGCTCACGACGACCTCCTCGGCGTCCGTGGTGCCGGAGACGGTCGCGGGCTGCTCGCCGACGACCCGCAGCGGGAACGACACGTCCAGCGACGGCCCCTCGGGCGCCGCGCCGTCGGCGTAGCGGTCGCGGACGGCCGCCGGGGTCTCGACCGGTTCGCCGGCGTCTAGCGAGTGCGCGAGCCGGACGAACTGCGCCATGCTCCACGACAGCGGCGTCGCCGAGCCGGTGCCCTCGCCGAATTCCCAGCCGAACGCGGTCGGCTCCTCGCGGTCCCACACCTGCTCGGGGAGCATCCGACCGTCGTTGGCGAACCCGGCCATCGTACGGAGCAGCGCCGCGGGGTCCTCGTCGCCCGCGAGCAGCTCGTACTCCGCGCGCTCGCCGGTGAAAATCGGCCACAGGCGGCCCTTCCCGGCGTTGTCGAGGCTCCACGGGGCGCCCGCGCGGTACTGGCCGGAGCCGTCCTGCTCGCCGTAGCCGTCGCCGTTGTACCGGTAGAACGCGGGGCCGTGGGGTGTCTCCACGCGGATGGCGTCGTCCACGACGGAGACGGAGTTCTGGACGACCGGGTCGTCGGCGGGCTTCACGCCGAGGCGGACGAGTTCGAGGAAGCCGGCGTCGACGACCGCGCGCTCGTCGAGGGTCGGCCCGCCGTTGGCGAGGCTCCGCGGCGCGCCGTCGTCGGGGTCGCGGTCGTCGTTGACGCGGACGTAGTACGGCGTGGGTTCGTTGCCGTCCGCGCCGGTCTCGGTCGCCATCCACGCCTCGGTGTTGGCCTGCCAGTGGTCCGCGAGCGCGAGGTAGAGCAGCGCGTCCTCGCGGGCGTCGGCGTCGGCCGCGAGGTGCGCGGCGCCGACCAGACCCGCGATTTCCGCGGCGGTCGTGGACGGCGAGAGGCCGCCCTCCTCCTCCCAGCGCTCCTGGCCGGTCTCGGGGCCGTGGGCGGCGACGTAGTCGGCGGACGCCTTCACGTCGGCGTAGTCGAAGTCGAGGTCCGCGAGGGCGTGGTCGTGGCGCTCGACGAGCTGGTGGGCCAGCAGGCTCGGGAACGCAATCTCGTCGAGCTGTTCACCGCCCCAGCGCGTGCGGCCGTCGAGGTACGTGTTCTGCGGGAGGAAGCCGTCCTCGCGCTGCTGGACACCGTAGAGGTACTCGACGGCGGCGCGCATCGACTCGACGTCGCCCATCGCCTCGAAGGCGGTCGCGGACTGGTAGAGGTCCCGCCCCCAGACGTAGTTGTAGCCGTAGTCGCTGGGCTGGTTCGCCTGGACTTCGGTGCCCCACGGCACGCACAGCGCCGCCAGCCCTGCGCCCGGGAACTGCTTGGACTCGGCGGCTTTCAGCGCCATCGCGGCGAAGTTATACTGGGGTTCGAGGACGTCGTCGCCGGCGACGGACGCGGGTGTGTCGACGCCGCGCAGCCACGACCGCCACGACTTCGCGTACTTCGCTCGCGTGGCGTCGAACGACCGCTTGAGGCTGCCCGTGGCTTCGTCAAGCGCGGCGGCCTCGTCGGCGTTCTCGGCGAACCCGAGCGCGACCGTCTCCGAGAGCGCGGCGCCGGAGCCGATGCGCGCGGTGAGCGCAACGTTCCCGGACGCGTTCTCGTAGGCCGTCGAGGCGTCGCCGGCCGTGAGCAGCGGGGAGAGGCTGTCCCCGCCGACCACGTCGACGCTCGCCCACTCGAAGCCACTGCGCGCGGCGAGCGCGAGCGCGACGTTGTACGGGTCGCCGTTCTCGTCGCGAATCACGGCCTGGTCGTCGTTCTCGCCGGTGTCGTGTGCGGTGAGCGCGTATGCGGGGCCGTGCCCTTTCGCCTTGCCGTTGCCCTTGCCGCCGCCCTTCGCCTTGCCGTTGCCGTTTGCCTCGCGGAGCTGGCGGACGGACGCGTCGTCGCCGAGCCCGGAGTTCGACAGCGCGAGGTCGCAGACGACGTAGACGTCGTACTCGCGGCCGGCGCCGTCGAAGTCGACGTCCGCGAGCACCGCGTCGCCGTCGGGGTCGGCGGCGTACTCGACGGCCACCTCCCAGCCGCGCTCGGGGTCGGTCACCGTCTGTCGGAACAGGAGCGCGTCGTCCGCGACCGGCTCCGTGGTGCGTTCGAGGGCGTCGCCCGTGCGGTCCACCTGAAACGTGCGGGCGGCGTACTCGCTGTCGGGGTCGGCGACGAGCACGTCCAGCGTCCGCACGTTCGTCAGGTCCGCGCGCGGGAAGCGAGCCTGCGCGAGCGCACCCTCGGTGAGCGTGTACCAGACGCGGGAGGGGTCGTCGGCCGCGTGGTCGGCGACGGTACCGACGCCGTACTGCTCGCCGGTCGTCCAGTACGCGTCGTCGCCGCCGGACGGCGCGCCGGCCGCCGCGACGTTCCCTGAGCCCGCAACCGCCGCGGCCGCGCCGGTGCCGAGCGCCTTCAACAGCGTTCGCCTGTCGAGTGTTGGCATGCACCCCCACCCAGTGTGTTCCAAAACTTAATGTTTTATGTAGTAAATTATTTTTCGGGCCGCCGCCCGCGCCGGCGCCCACACAATTCTTAACCACGCGCCGGGAGACGGTGAGGTATGCGAATCGCGTTACTCGGCGGGACCGGCGACATCGGCGAAGGGCTGGCGCTGCGGTGGGCGTACGACACCGACCACGAGGTCGTGGTCGGGTCGCGGGACCCCGAGCGCGCTCGCGGGAAGGCCGAGGAGTACGAGACCGAGCTGGACAGCCGCGGCATCGACCGGAAGATTACGGGGTTCGCCAACGAGATGGCGGCCGACCGCGCGGACGTCGTGGTGCTGGCGGTCCCCCCCTACCACGTCGCGGACCTCGTGGCGGAAATCGCGGACCGCATCGACGAGGACACCCTGCTCGTGTCGCCCGCGGTCGGCATGAAGAAGCGGCAGGGCGGCTTCGACTACAACCCGCCGAGCGCGGGCAGCGTCACCGAACTCGTCGCCGAGACCGCGCCCGACGAGGTGCCGGTAGTGGGCGCGTTCCAGAACCTCGCGGCCGACCGGCTGGCGAACCTCGACGTGGAGTTAGAGTTGGACACGCTCGTCGTCGGCGACGACGGCGACGCCAAGGAGAACGTCGTCTCGCTCGCGGAGGGCATCGAGGGCATCCGCGCGCTGGACGCCGGGCCGCTGGCGAACGCCGCCGAGGTCGAATCGCTGACGCCGCTGCTCGTGGACCTCGCGCTCCACAACGACGGCCTACACGACGTCGGCGTCACGTTCGAGTGACGCGACCTCGCTGAGCTTCTCCAGCAGCGCGTCGGCGTCTGCTGCAACCACGCGAATCATCGCTTCCTTCCCGACTGCGCCGCGGTCGACGACGGCGTCGGGCGCGCGCTCGCGGCCGGCCATCGCCTCGCGCGCGGACCAGTCCATCGTGCCGTCGGCGTCCGCGGGCTCGTCGGTGCGGTCGATGCGCTCGACGTCCCAGCGCTCGCGCAGCGCCGCCTCGCGCTCCCGGCTCCAGCGGACGTTCCCGGCCGCCGAAACCCGCGGGTCGCGTTCGCGGACCCCCAGCAGGAAGCGCGCGACGTGACTGGACGCGCCCGGCGCGACGCCGCCCACGGCGCGGACGCCGCGCTTCGTCGCGTGCAAGCGCCCATCGACGGCGACCACGTCCTCGGGAGCGGTCGCGTCGGCGGGAGCGACAGCGACGTTCGTTCCGACTTCGGGCACGAGTTCGGGCGGCCACTCGCGTTCGAGCACGGCGGCCACGTCCCGGACCGCTTCGATTGCGTCGGTCGCGTCGTCGCTCTCGGGCGCGCGCGAGCCGTCCGGAACGGCGCGGCGCCCGTCAGCGATTGCGGCGTGGTCCACGGGACCGCTGCCGGCACCGAGCGAGAGGTCCGACTCGATGGCGCTGGCGGTGGCGTCGACGCCGCGCTCGACCGCTCGCTCGGGGTCGTCGCCGGCCGCGAGGCGAGCGGCGATGGCAGCGGAGAGCGTGCAGCCGGAGCCGTGGGTGTCGTCGGTGTCGACGCGCTCGCGGGAGAACGCCCGCGTCGTCTCGCCGGCGTAGACGTCCACGGGGTTGCCGTCGAGGTGGCCGCCAGTCAGCAGGACCGCGTCCGGGCCGAGGTCGCGGACGGCCTCGGCGGCCGCGCGGAGGTCGGCCTCGTCCTCGATTTCGACGCCCGCGAGCAGTTCGGCTTCGGGGACGTTCGGCGTGGCGAGCGCGGCCTCCGGGAGCAGGTCGTCGCGGACGGCGTCGACGCCGCGCTCGGTGAGCAGGCGGTCGCCGGACTGCGCGACGACGACGGGATCGACGACGACCGGGAAGTCGGCTGCGGCGATTGCGTCCGCAACTTCCTCGACCACGTCGGCGCCACCGAGCATTCCGGTCTTTGCGGCGGCGACGTCGAAATCCGAGACGACCGCGTCGTACTGTGCGCGGACGGTCTCGGGGTCGAGGACGGCGCTGTGGGTGACGCCGGTGGTGTTCTGCGCGGTGACGGCGATGAGCGCGGACGTGCCGAACGCGCCGCAGGCCTCGAACGTCTTCAGGTCGGCCTGCACGCCCGCGCCGCCGCCGCTGTCCGACCCGGCGACGGTGAGCGCGACGGGGCGCATCAGTCGTCGGCGGCGGGCGCGGCCCGCGACGGGAGGTCGACGCGCGGTTCGTCGGTGCCGAGTTCGTCCATGACGGCGTTGGCGGCGGCCTTCCCGGAGAGCAGCATCGCGCCGAACGTCGGGCCCATGCGCGTGAGGCCGTGGACGGTCGCCGTGGAGAGGCCCGCGGTCACGAGGCCGTCGTGGACCTTCCCGGTCTGTTCGACGACCTTGTCCTCGCTGTCGGCGACCCACATCGAGTCGTGGCCGGGGGAGTCGTGGCCGGGCGCGCCGTACTCGCCGTCCGCGGTCTTGTCCATGCCCGTGTTGTGTTCGTCGGCGTGCTCGATGCCCTCGGCCTCGACGACGCCGCGCTCCTGGAGTTTGGAGACGACGACGGCGTCGTGGCCGGTGGCGTCCACGACCACGTCGGACTCGACGGCGATGGGGTCGACGCAGGTGAGTTCGCGGGGGAGCGCGTGGACGGGCGTCCAGTTCATCACGATGCCCGCGACCTCGTGGTCGTCGCGCACGACGACGTCGGTGAACTCGGTCATGTTCTGGATGCGCGCGCCGGCGTCGCAGGCGGCCTTGATGAGCGACGAGCAGGCGTGCGGGCCGTCCGCGACCGCCAGCCCCTCGGTCTCGTCGTCGTACTCGTAGGGGACGCCGAGGTCGTCGAGGACGTCGTCGGCGGGCGCGCGGACGGTGAGCTTGTTCATCAGGAAGCCGCCGAGCCAGAACCCACCGCCGAGGTAGTTGTTCTTCTCGACGACGGTGACGTCAACGTCGCGCTCGGCGAGCTCCTTGGCGGCCATCAGCCCGGAGGGGCCGCCGCCGACGATGATGACGTCGGTCTCGGTGTCGTCGATGAACTCCTCCGTCCACTGGCGGGCAATTGCGCGCGTGACCTGTGCTTCGTCGGCGTCGGCGAACGAGTCGAACGACATATTCGCTAGTGTTACCACCGACTACTTATCGGTTGGGGTGTGCGACTGCGGCCGCGGGCCCACAGCCGAGTTTCGGCGTCGAACGGCCTCGGGCGGGGCGGACACCTGTCGCCGGGAGACCCCACCCATCGGAATCCCTTTCTCCGTGCGCGCCCTCCGTGTTAGTATCACATTTCTCGTCCACCGTAGCCCGTTAGCGCCGGGCTACACACGGTCGCGTGGCTTGCAAACGACCTGCACAGCGGGCGGCGCGTTCGCGCAGACGGAGGTGAGTGCATGAACCCGAACCGCGTTGACAGCCTCACCGACCTCGTGTACGGCGTGCTTATCTTCGTCTCGGTGGCGCTGTTCTCGGTCGTCGGCACCCGGACCGGACTGGCGTTCGGGCTGGGCGTGCTGGCGTCGTACGTCGTCCACATCGCGTGGAAGATGGCGCGCTTCGACCCCGACTGGATGACCGAAGCGGTCACCGACACCGTCGAGGAGACCGTCAGCGAGACCGTCGACGAGACGGTCGAGGAGAAGGTTGGCGAAACTGTCGAGGAAACCGTCGAAGAGACCGTCGAGAAGTCCGTCGGCGAAACCGTCGACAAGACCGTGGAGGCCAGCGTCGAGGAGACGGTCGGCGAGACGGTCGAAGAGAAAGTCGGCGAAACCGTCGAGCAGACCGTCGAAGAAACCGTCGGTGAGACGGTCGAGGAGAAAGTCGGCGAAACCGTCGAGCAGACCGTCGAAGAAACCGTCGGTGAGACGGTCGAGGAGAAAGTCGGCGAAACCGTCGAGCAGACCGTCGAAGAAACCGTCGGTGAGACGGTCGAGGAGAAAGTCGGCGAAACCGTCGAGCAGACCGTCGAGAAGACTGTCGAGGAGACAGTGGGCGAGACGGTCGAAGAGAAAGTCGGCGAAACCGTCGAGCAGACCGTCGAGAAAACCGTCGAGGAGACAGTGGGGGAGACGGTCGAGGAGAAAGTCGGCGAAACCGTCGAGGAGACTGTCGAGGAGACGGTGGAGAAGACCGTCGAGGAGACCGTCGAGAAGACGGTGGAGCAGACGACCGGCGACACCGAGACCGACGAGTCCGTCGAGGAGAAAGTCGAAGCCGTCGAAGAGCGGTACGGTGACGAGGACGGCGAAGACGAGGACAGCGAGGAGGAGAAGCGGTCGCAAGACGACGTCGAGCCCGACGAGGACGAGCCCAAATGAGCGCGCTCGTCACGCGGACCGACAGCGGGGTGGCGGCGTGATTAGCGTCCTGCTCCTCGTGGGGATTCTGGTGGCGATGTTCGTCGGCTTCAACGTCGGCGGGTCGACGACCGGACCGGCGTTCGGGCCGGCGGTCGGCGCGGACGCCATCTCGAAGCCCGTGGCGGCGCTGCTGATGACCGCGTTCTTCGCGGTCGGCGCGTGGACGCTCGGCCGCCGGGTCGTGGACACGCTCGGGCGCGAGCTCGTCACGAACCCCGGCATCTTCACGCTGGAGGCCAGCATCGGCGTGCTGTTCTTCGTGGGGCTGGCGCTGTTCGTCGGGAACTTCTTCGGCGTGCCCGCCTCCACGTCGATGACGGCCGTCGGCGCCATCGCGGGGCTGGGCGTCTCCCAGAACGCCCTCGACTGGGCGGTGTTCGGGGAAATCGCCATCTGGTGGCTGGTCGCGCCCGTCATCGGCTTCTGGGTGTCGCTGGTCGTCGGCCGGTACTTCTACGCGCGGCTCCACCGGCTCATCGCGATGGAGCGCAGCGGCGGCGACCTGCTGGAACTCGACCGTTCGGGCGTCGTCCCGGTGCCGCGGCCGACAGAGACGACGAACCGCCGCGAGCTGTGGGGCGTCACGACGGTCATCGCCATCGGGTGTCTGATGGCGTTCAGTTCGGGGACGAGCAACGTCGCCAACGCCATCGCACCGCTCGTGGGCAGCGGCGTCTTAGAGATGAACCCGGCTATCATCATCGGCTGTGTGGCGGTCGGCATCGGCGCGTTCACCATCGCGCGCCGCACGCTGGAGACGATGGGCAGCGACATCACGGAACTCCCGCTGACCGCGGCCATCGTCGTCGCGGTGGTGAGCGCGTCGCTGGTCATCTTCCTGTCGGCCATCGGCATCCCCGCGAGCTTCGTCGTCATCGCGACCATGTCCATCGTCGGCCTCGGTTGGGGGCGCGCGACGCGCCCGGTGTCGGTGCCCGACGCCGTCCGCGGCGAGGGCGAGGTTCCCGTCTCCGTGGGTGGGCTCGCCGCCGACGAGGAGGGCGACGAGGAAGTGCCGGAAATCGGCGAAGAGGAGCCCGAGGACATTCCGAGCGCGTCGGACCTCTTCGACCCCGGGACGACCGCCCGGGTCGTCCTCATGCAGAACGTCGTCCCGATGCTGGCGACCGTCGGCGCCTACCTCACGTTCCGCTTCGTCCCCGTCTTCGGCTTCTGACGGGGGCGCTCACAGCGTCCAGAAGAACGCGATGCCGGCGACCGTGACGAACGACAACAGCAGCTGCAGCGGCATCCCGACGCGGACGTAGTCGCTGAACTTGTAGCCGCCCGGCCCGTAGACGAAGAGGTTCGTCTGGTAGCCGACGGGCGTCATGAACGCCGTCGAGGCCGCGAACGTCACCGCGAGCACGAACGCGAACGGGTTCGCGCCGACCTCCAGGGAGGCCTCGACGGCGACGGGAATCATCAACACGACGCTGGCGTTGTTCGAGATGACGCCCGTAATGAGGCTGGTCGCCATGTAGAACACCCACAGCACGCCGATAGCGGGGAGGAACTGGCCGGTGGACGCGACCAGCGCTCCCAGTAGTTCCGCGCCGCCGGTCTGCTCTAAGGCGATGCCGAGCGGAATCACGCCCGCCAGCAGGAAGATGACGTTCCAGTCCACGGACTCGTAAATCTCGCCGGGCCGCAGCACGCCGGTGGCAACCATCGCGACGACGCCCGCGAGCGCCGACACGACGATGTTGATGGGGAGCAGCGTCGCCGCGCCGATGACGCCGACGATGGTGGCGACGGCGTACGGAATCTTCTCGGTGCGGTAGTCGGGCTCGTCGGGCTCGTGCGCGAGGATGAAGTCCGGGCTCTGGGAGAGCCGGTCGATGCTGTCCTCGGGTGCCTGAATCAGCAGCGTGTCGCCGACGCGGAGCTTCAGCTCGTCCATGCGCTGGCGGACGGTCTCCCCCCGGGAGCGGTACGCCAGCACGTTCGCGTCGTAGCGCCCGCGGAACGACGACGACTGCAGCGTCTCGCCGACCAGCGACGACCCCGACTGGATGACCAGTTCGACGAGCGTCTGCTCTGCCTCCTCGGTGCTGGGCTCCAGTTCGGGGTCGGTCTCGGGCGCGCCCGTCAGCGCGAGGTCGTCGACGTTCGCGATAGCGCCCAGCGTCTCGCGGTCCGTCCGAATCGTGAGCACGTCCCCGGGCTTGATGACTTTCTGCCCGATGGGCTCGATGAACCGCTCGCCGCCGCGCACGAGCTGGAGGACGTCCGCGTCGAAGCGCTGCTCGTCGATGGCCTCCGAGACGGTCTTCCCGACGAGCGGCGAGGACGCCTGCACGACGACCTCGCTGAGGTAGTCCTGCATGTCGTACTCCGCGAGGTAGTCCTCCTCCGGGGGGACGCGCTCGGGGAGCAGCCAGTAGCCGATGGTCATCAGGTAGGCGGCGCCGACCACGAGCACGATGGCGCCGAGGTGCGTGAACTCGAACATCGAGAACGCGTGCAGGGCCTCCACGCCGCGCTCGGTGCCGATGCGCTCGGCGGTCTGGCTCGCGAGGATGTTCGTCGACGTCCCGATGAGCGTCAACATTCCGCCGAGCATCGACGCGAACGACAGCGGCATCAGTAGTTTCGAGGGAGAGGTCCCGCCCTTGTGCGCGAGGTCGCTGATGACGGGGACGAGGATGGCGACGACGGGCGTGTTGTTGATGAACCCCGACGCTGGCCCCGTGGCGAGAATCGTGGAGGCGAGCTGGCGGTGCTTGTTCGTGCCCGCGAACGCGGACATGTACCGACCGATGATCTGGACGACGCCCGACCGCGAGATGCCGTTGCTCAGGATGAGCATCGCCAGCACCGTGATGGTCGCCGGGTTCGAGAACCCCGACAGCCCCTCCGTGACGGAGATGTTCGTCCAGTCCTGCAGGACCATCAGCGTCACCATCACGAGAATCGCGGTGACGTCCAGCGGCAGTGCCTCCGTCACGAACAACACCAGCGTGATTGCGACGAGCACGAAGACGACTGCCATCTCGGTCGTCACCGGGGGGAGGTCCCCGAGTGCGGCGAGCGGCAGAGACGCGAACATGGGGGGACTGTCGGCGGTGGGTTACAACAGCCTGACGGTCGCTGCGCTGGCGGGGCGAAAACAACGGGGAGGGAGGTGTCGGCCGGGCCGCGAGAACGAGCGCTTACGCGCCGGCTTCTTCGAGCGCGTCCTCGAGCTGGTCGCGCTGCGTGACGCCGACGAAGCGTTCGACGACGCCGTCGTCGTCCTCGATGACGACGGTCGGAATCGAGCGCACCTGGTACTCGTTGGCGACGTCCTCGTTCTCGTCGACGTCGATCTTCTCGAAGGTGACGCGGTCGCCGTAGTCCTCCTCGAGGTCCTCGAGGATGGGGTCCTGCGTCTTGCAGGGGCCACACCAGTCGGCGTAGAAGTCCTTGATGGTGACAGTCATCGGTCTGTTTTCCCTTGCCCCGCGCCCCGCATAAGGGTTTCTCACGGGACGACCCTCGCCGCTTCGTTCGGGCCGCGAACCGGGGGGACGCCCACGCCGAGCGCCCCGGTACGGCGCGGCTCGCGGGGCTACAGCGGGCACGCCCGGGTGGACACGAAAGGTTTACGCGGGTTCGGTCCCGACTCGGTCGTATGAGCAGTGGACAGAACTCCGGCGGACTGATGTCCAGCGCAGGGCTGGTCCGGTACTTCGACTCCGAGGACCCGAACGCCATCCGTATCGACCCGCGCTCCGTGGTGGCGACGGGCGCGTTCTTCGGCATCGCCGTCCTCCTCCTCCAGTTCTTCGCGTAGCCCGACCCCGAGAGGCTTTTTCCGCGGCGGTCCGTAGGCCAGTCCATGACTGTCAGCGCCGGCGTCGTCGCCGTGCAGGGGGACGTCTCCGAGCACGCGGACGCCATCCGTCGGGCCGCCGACGAGCACGGGCTGGACGCCGAGGTCACCGAGATTCGGCGCTCGGGGCTCGTCCCGGACTGTGACATCCTGTTGTTGCCGGGCGGGGAGTCGACCGCGATTTCGCGGCTGCTCGCCCGCGAGGGCATCGACGAGGAAGTGAAAGCACACGTCGAGAGCGGGAAGCCAATGCTGGCGACGTGCGCGGGCCTCATCGTCTCCTCGACGGACGCCAACGACGACCGCGTGCAGACGCTGGACCTCGTGGACGCGACGGTGGACCGGAACGCGTTCGGCCGGCAGAAGGACTCCTTCGAGGCGCCGTTGGACGTCGAGGGACTGGACGAGCCGTTCCCCGCGGTGTTCATCCGCGCGCCGCTGGTCGCCGACGTCGGCGCGGACGTGGACGTGCTCGCGGACTGGGAGGGGAACCCGGTCGCGATTCGGGACGGCCCCGTGGTCGGCACGTCGTTCCACCCCGAACTGACGAGTGACTCCCGCATCCACGACTTAGCCTTCTTCCTGAACGAGGAGGCAAGCTTTTGACCGTCCTCACGAAACCATGGCCATGAACGCTCACATCGACGGCGTCCGCGTGGCGGGGACGCCGGACGGCCCGCTGCCGGTCGTGCTCGTCGGCGTCGACGGCGAGGACGACGTGCTCCCCATCTTCGTCGGCTTCGAGGAGGCCACGAGCATCGCGCGCGGGCTGGACGCCACGGACATCGGGCGGCCGCTGACCCACGACCTCACGCTCGACCTCGTGGAGGAGCTGGGCGGCCGCATCGACCACGTCGCCGTCTCGGACGTGGACGGCGGCACGTACTACGCGGACCTCCACGTGGACACACCGCGCGGCGACGCCATCGTGGACGCGCGCCCGAGCGACTCGCTGGCGCTTGCCGCGCGCACGGACGCCCCCATCGAGGTGGACGACGCCGTCTTCGAGGACGGCCGCCGCGACCCCGCGGAGTTCGACGACCTCGACGACATCCGGGAGGTGATGGCGGCGTGAGCGACACCATCCGCGAGCTGTTCGCCGTCATCGAGGACCGCAAAGAGACTCTCCCCGAGGACTCCTACACGGCCGACCTGTTCACCCACGAGAAGGGCGAGAACGCCGCCCTAGAGAAGCTCGGCGAGGAGGCCACGGAGTTCATCCTCGCCGCGAAGGACGGCGACGAGGAGGAACTCGCCCACGAGGGCGCGGACATCGTCTACCACATGCTCGTCGTGCTCGCGCAGAACGACGTGGACGCCGAGGACCTGCTGGACGAACTGGAAGCGCGGCGGTAGTTACGACGCGGCGAGCCAGCCGCCGATTGCGCCCGCGATGGCGCTGTCGATGGCGAGCAGGCCGAAGAAAACCAGCGCTATCGCACCGATACCGAGCCCGAGCAGGCCGACGGGCAGGAGGCCCGTCGCGGAGAACAGCACGCCGAGCACGAGCACGACGACGGCGACGAGGAGGCCGCCGAGCGCGCCCGCGAGGAAGCCGTGGACGACGCCGCCCCAGACGCCGTCGTCGGCCATCCAGCCGGCGACGAAGCCGCCGACAAGACCGGCGGCCGCGTGCCCGACGCCCGGGAGCGCGAACGCGAACACACCCAGTACGAACTCCACGGCGAACCCGGTGAGGACCGCGCGCCAGTTGACCATGCCGGGAGAGAGGTGGGCGACGCCGAAAAGCCTCGCGGGCGGCCGTCGGCGGCGATACGTGCGCTTTTACGTCCCGCGGACCTACTTCGGTGTATGATTTTCGAGAACCTGCCGACGACGCCGACGTCGGAGGAGCTCCTCGACAAGGCGTTCTCGCGGGCGGCTCGGGCGGGCCGCGCGAAGGGCGGCTACGAGGCCCAGGAGTCGATGCTGCAGACGTCGTCGAACATCCTCGGTGACAACCTCCACAACGTCGTGACGGCGTGGCCGGACTTCGACAGCGTGGACCCGTTCTACTACGAGCTCGCGGACGCCGTGCTCCGCCGGGAGTTCGACGACGAGAGGGGGATAGACGCGCTCCGCCAGCACCTCTCCGAGATTTCGTGGGCGGCGAACAAGACCCACGACCTCGGCCGCGAGTACATCGGGAAGCTCCCGCGCGGGGACACCGACGCGATGCGGAAGGTCCGCAAGCAGGGGTTCGCGCGCATGGGCTCCGTGATGGAGCAAATCGACGACGACCTCGATGCCGTGGGGCGCGCCCGCGACGCGCTGAAGGGCCTCCCCGAAATCGACCCGGACGCCCCGACCATCGTGGTCGCAGGCTACCCGAACGTCGGGAAGTCGTCGTTCGTGAACGCGGTGTCGTCGGCGAAAATCGAGACCGCCGAGTACCCGTTCACGACGAAGGGCATCGAGGTCGGCCACTTCGACGTCGAGCGCGTGCGCTGGCAGATCGTGGACACGCCCGGCCTGCTCGACCGGCCGGCCGACGAGCGCAACGAAATCGAGAATCAGGCGGTGTCGGCGCTCGCGCACGCCGGCGACGTCATCCTGTTCTTCCTCGACGCCAGCGAGACCTGCGGGTACATGCTCGAGGACCAGCGCGCGCTCCGCGCGGAGGTCGCCGACCAGTTCGGGGACGTGCCGCTGGTCACCGTCTGCAACAAGGCGGACCTCTCCGAGGACGTGGCGGCGGACTGCTACATGAGCGTCGAGAACGGCGAGGGCGTCCAGGAGACGCTGGACGCGGCGGTGGAAGCGGTCGGCTACGAGCCGACGCTCCCCCACGAGGAGTAGTCAGCCCGACTGCTGGCGGTAGACGTACCTGACTTCCAGCTCGACGTCGTGGTCCGTGGTCGCGCTGACGCGCTCGTCGAGCGCGTCGTAGAGCCCGGGGTAGTCAGCGCCGGGCGGGGCGCCGACGGTGACGACGACGCGCTGTGGCTCGCGCTGAATCAGCCCCTGTTCGTACTCGTAGTTCGTGTCCAGCAGCGCGGCGTCGCCGTACTCGGACTGCGAGAGCACGTCGCCGACGGCGTCGTTAATAGCCTGTTCCTCGGTGGCGGACTGGTAAGACGTGTACGTGACGCCGCCGAGGAACGCCGACAGCACGACGATGGCGACGGCGAGCGCGGCGCCGCGCTTCAGGAGCGCCGAGCGCGCCTGCCCGACCTCGAAGAAGCGCTGGGGGCGGTAGCCCGAGTACCACAGCACGACGAGCGCGGCGAGGTTGATGGAGAGGACGTTCACCATGACGAGCACGCCGGACCCGACGGCGAGCGCCGGGACGCCCCACGCGATGCCGATGCCGACGCTGGCGGCCGGCGGAATCAACGCGACGGCGATGGCGACGCCGACCAGCGCCGACGAGACGCCGGTCATCAGGCTGAACACGCCCGCGACGCCGGCGCCGAGCGCGACCACGAGCGAGAGGAAGTCCGGGCGCAGGCGCTCGCTGACCTCCGACAGCGTCAGCACGTCCAGCCCGGGCGGGACGACGTTCGTGTACTTCACGAAGAACGCGAACGCCGCCGCGCCCACCACGGCGAGCACGACACCGACGAACTGGAGATAGACGCCCCTGCGGAACAGGTCCTCGTCGTCGACGACGGTGCCGACGCTCGCGGACATCGCCGGACCGAGAAGCGGCGCGATGACCATCGAGCCGACGACCGTCGCCGGCGAGTCCAACAGCAGGCCCGCGGTCGCGATGATGGTGCTGACGAGCGTCATCACGACGTACGTCGGTCGGGACGGCGCGAGCTCCTTCGCGCGGGCGACCAGCTCCTCGCGGGCGATTTTGTCGCCGTTCTCCTCCTCCTCGCTGTAGCGGTCTTCGAGGTCGTCGAAGTGCCGGGAGACGACCGTCTCCGCGCTCAACACGACCGTGTAGGCGTCCTCGGAGAGCCCCGCCGAGCGGAGCGCCTCCAGCGCGTCCTCGACGCCCTCGGTGGGTATCGGGAAGTGGACGACGGCGTTGTAGTCGCGACCGCTGGTCTCGTCGCTGACCACGTAGTCGATGCCCTCCTCGTCGAGCGCGTCGAGGACGGCCTCGCGTTTGCCCGTCGGAACGGTCGCCTGAACGAGTCGCACGACCGGGCGTTCACGCGGGCACAAGAAAAGCGTTCAGGGGACGACGCTCAGGCGACGGTCGCGTTGTACGTCACGCGGACGTCCGCGGTGACGGTGACCGGTCCCGACTCCACGGACGTCCCGGAGGCGGCAGCGGCGCCAGCCGAGAGCGCGGCCGACTCGACGCGGTACGCGCGGTAGTCGGTGTTCGTCGAGACGATAGTGTGGGTGTCGGTCACCGAGAGCCCGCCGGCGTCGGCGAGCGTGTCGGCGCGCGTCTCCGCGTTGCCCATCGCGTTCGTCAGCGCGTCCTGGTAGAGGGAATCGCGCTTCTCGTCGGAGAGCGTGAACGAGACGCCGTCCACGCGGTCGGCGCCGTTGTTCACGGCCGTGTCGATGACTTCGCCGGCCGAATCGGTGTCCTCGACGGTGATTTCGAACGCGTGCGTGCCGACGTACTGGCCGCGCTCGATTCCGTCACCGGTCCGCTCGCGCTCCTGACGGATGTCGAAGTGCGCGGTGCGGACGTTCTCAGACGGGACGCCGGACGACTCGAGCGCCGACTGCATCGTCTCGGCGCGCTCGGCAATCTCGTCGCGGACCGCCGAGGAGTCGTTACCGGTGGCCGTCACCGCGACCCGGACGACCGCCTGGTCGGGCGACGCCTCCACGGTGCCGTCCGCGGAGACCGTAATCGACTGTTCGTCGGGCGCCGCCTGACCGGCCGTCGCCGACCCGCTCCCGAGAGTGAGCGCGCCGGCGACGCCAGCAGTCACCACCAGGGCGGTGCCGAGGACCGCGAGCACGAGTGTTTGCTGTCGCATCACACACCACGCTACGACGGGCGACGCCTTCAACCTCGCTCAGAGTGAAACCCGCGTTTGAGCGTGCGCTACCGGACGCGGGACTTAACCCCGCCGACCGGCTACGAACGGTATGTTCGACACCCGCCCCGACCGCAGCGACGAGGTCGTCCTCGTCGGCCGGTCGAACGTCGGCAAGTCCACGCTCATGCGGGAGATTACCGGCCACAGCGTGGCGACCGGCCAGAAGCCCGGCGTCACCCGGAAACCCAACCACTACGACTGGGCCAGCGACGACTTCGTCGTCACCGACCTCCCCGGCTTCGGGTTCATGTCCGGCGTCGAGGACGACGTCCGCGAACGCATCAAGACCGACGTCGTCCGCTACCTGGAGGACAACGCCGACGACATCATGGTCGGCGTGCTCGTCCTCGACGGCAAGGCCGCCGTCGACATCATCGACCGCCACACCAGCGACGACGAGATTCCCCACGTCGTCGAGCTGTTCTACCTCCTCCAGGACCTTGACATCCAGCCGGTCGTCGCCGTCAACAAGATGGACAAAGTAGACGACCGCGACGAACGACTGAACGACGTCGCCGACCGCCTCGGCCTCCACCCCCCGTGGAAGCAGTGGCAGGACACCATCGCCCCCATCGCCGCCAAACACGGCCGCACCAGCGCCTTCGACGACGCCGTCCGGACGCACCTCGACGCCGAGAAACGCGACGACCTCAAGAAGTTCTTCTAGGCGACCTTTTGCGCTGCGGGCGCGCGGAGCGCGCCCTCGACAAAAGCTCGGCCAAAAGCCGTCCTCACCCCTTCGGGGGTTCGTCGGCCTCGCGGCTTCGCCGCGAGTGAACCGCTCGCCTCGGGCTCTCCGAGCCGCGAGGCTCGCGGATGCTTGTTCGTCGGCTGCGTAGGTTCAAGTGAGAGAACGGAGCCAACCGAGCGCGTGACCTGACAGTCGCCGCGGGCCGGCGGACGCGGAACGGCGGCGGACCGGCTCGCGAACTCGAACGCCGCCTGCGAGCTACAGCCGTCGCTGCCTAGTTCTGAGGCGGGCGACTCGGGAGAAAATTCCTCGTCACAAGGGGCTCGGAGGGGGTAACTCCTCGTCACCGTCGCCCGGGAGCGTGGTAGGGGCTCCCGGGAGAAGAGCCTTTCACTCCCAGTCCGCCCAGCGACGGTGTTCGTCGGCGACCCGCTCGACGTCTGCGGAATCGAGTCGCCCCTCCTCGGTGACGACGCCGTCGACGAGGCGCGCGGGAACGACCTCGAAGACGGGGTCGCAGACGTCGAGCTGCGCGTCGCCGTCGTACAGCGACCCGGCTTCGCTGTCGCCGACCGGGTGCGGTTCCAGGGCTACCTTGTCAGCGGCGCAGACGACCAACACCGGAATACCGGCGTCGCGGGCGGCGAGCGCGGCGGCGCGCGTCCCGACCTTGTTGACGACGCGGCCGTCCGGGAAGACGGCGTCCGCGCCGACGAGCACCGCGTCGGCGTCGGCGACCGTCGCGGGAACGTTCGCGTCGCTGGTGAGCGTCACGTCGAAGTCGCCGACGAACGACTCCGCGACAGCAATCCCCTCGCCGCCGGGCCGTGATTCGGCGACGAACACCTGCTCGGAGCGCGCGTGGTAGAGCGCGCGTGGTAGAGCGCGCGTTCGACGGTCCCGGAGCGCGAGAGCGTGAACACCGCGTCGATGTCGTCGAGTTCGCTCGCTACGTTGCTCGCGGCGCGGTCGTCCGCATCGACGGCCTCGCGAGCGACCTCACGGGCCGCGGCTTCGACGCTGTCGGCCGCGCGGTCGGCGGTCGTCACCGCGCGGTTCACGCGATTCCGGACGACCGCCATCCTCGGCTTCGCGTCGCGGAGTCGGCGGGCAGTCTCAGCGACCGCTGGCCAGCCGCCGTCGTCGGCGGCGAGCGCGGCCTCGTCGCGGAGCACGTCGAGCGCGCGCAGCGAGAGGTACGCCGAGCCGTGCTCGTCGTCGCCGGCGACCGTCTCGACGGTCGGCCGCACGGCGTCGTAGGACGTCCAGAGTTCGGGGACGGTGTCGAGCTCCCGGATTTCGGTCGCCGGCACCCACTCGTAGTCGGCGGTCTCCCAGTTCGGGTCGACGTTCCGAGTGTCGCAGTCGAAGAGGTAGGGGTGGACGACCCACGTGCCGTGCTCGGGGTCGGTCACCTCGAAGGGGTCGCCGCGGCGGACGAGCGAGACCGCGTCGTGGAGCCCCGTCTCCTCGGCGATTTCGACGCGGGCCTGCGCGTCCGGGTCGCCCTCGGCGTGGCCGGCGACCGCGCCCCACTGTCCGGGGTAGGAGCCGACGTCGTCGCTGCGTCGCAACAGCAGTACGTCCGGCCCGTTCCGCAGGAAGGCGGTGACGACGTGCGTTGGCACATGGGGAACTGGGAGCGCCAGCGGCTTGAACGTAGTCCAGCGTGTCCGGTACCGCCGGGGCTTTTGTCGGTGGCGTCGAAGCCCGGGTATGCACGCGTTCGCGGTGCCGGAGTTCCCGGAGGTGCGTTCGGACGACAGCCTCGCCGACCTCGTCGCCGAGCGCGCCGACCTAGAGGACGGCGACGTGGTCTGCGTCGCGAGCACGATCGTCTCGAAGGCTGAGGGGCGGACGGCGTCACTGGCGGACTACCCGGCGGGGCCGCGCGCCCGGGAAATCGCCGTCCGGTTGGCGGACGCCACGGGCGAGCAGAAGGACCCGCGGTTCGCGCAGGCGGTCCTCGAGGAGTCCGTGGACTTGCTGATGGAGGCGCCGTTCCTGTTGACGGAGACGCCGTTCGGCCACGTCGGCGTGAACGCCGGCATCGACCGGTCGAACACGGGCGGCGCCGAACTACTGTTGCTCCCGGAGCGACCGTCGGAGAGCGCCGAGCGCATCCGCGAGGGCTTGGATGCGGACGTCGCGGTCGTCGTGACCGACACGTCGGGGCGGCCGTTCCGGCACGGCCAGCGCGGCGTCGCGCTCGGCTGGGCGGGAATGCCCGCGTCCCGGGACTGGCGCGGAGAGACCGATCGCGACGGCCACGAGCTCGAAGTGACCGTCGAGAGCGTGGTGGACGAGCTCGCGGCGACCGCGAACCTCGTCTCCGGGGAGGGCGACGGCGGCACGCCCGTCGTCGTCGTCCGGGAGTTCGAGTTCGGCGACCACGAGGGCAGCGAGGCGCTGTACCGCGAGATAGACGGTGACTTCGTGCGGCAGGCGCTCCGGGGGTGGGAGTATGCGCGGAATTGAGCTGACGCCCGAGATTCCGGTCTCGGAGGTCGCAGACCTCGCGTCGCGGGCGGAGTCAGTGGGCTTCGACGCGGTGTTCGCGTCGTGTCATTACAACAACCGCGACCCGGCAATCGCGCTCGACCAAATGGCGGCCGCGACCGAGACCGTGCAACTCGGTCCGGGGGTGGCGAACCCCTACGACACCCACCCCGTGAAGCTCGCGTCGCAGGTCGCGACCCTCGACGAGGTGAGCGGCGGGCGCGCGATGCTGGGGCTGGGTGCTGGCGACGCCTCGACGCTCCGCAATCTCGGCGTCGAGCGGGAGAAGCCGCTGCGGCGGGTGCTGGAGGCGATGAAAGTCTCGCAGGACCTGTGGGCGGGCGAGCGCGTGGATCACGACGGGACGTTCGTCGCGCGGGACGCGGGCCTGAACTACGAGGTCGGCGAGATTCCGGTGTACGTGGGCGCGCAGGGCCCGCACATGCTCCGGATGGCCGGCAAGCACGCCGACGGCGTGCTGGTGAACGCGAGCCACGAGAAGGACCTCGCGTGGTCGGCCGACCGCGTCGCGGAGGGAGAAGCGGACCGCGTGGTGGACGGCGACGTGGACGTGGCGGCGTTCGCGTCGGTGTCCATCGCCGAGGACGCTGACGCCGCGCTGGAGGCCGCGCGGCCGCCGGTCGCGTTCATCGCGGCGGGCGCGGCGCCGCCCGTACTGGAGCGCCACGGCATCGACGCCGAGCGCGCCAGCGACATCGGCGACGCCATCGAGGCCGGCGAGTTCTCGGCGGCGTTCGAGCAGGTGACCGACGGGATGCTGGAGGCGTTCTGCATCGCGGGCGACCCCGGGGACGTCGCCGAGCAGTTGGCGGCGGTCGGCGAGCACGTCGACAGCGTGGTAGCGGCGTCGCCGCTCGGTCCCGACCGGGAGAAGGCGGTGTCGCTGCTCGCGGACGCGTTCGATTCGGCGGGCGTCTAGGGCTGGCGCTGGGTCGCGGTGTCCGGGACCAGCGACTCGGCGAGCGCGCCGAGCGCGAGCGCGCCGAAGCCGCCGGCGGAGAGCGTGACGATGGCGCCGCCGAGGAGGACGAGCGCAGCGGAGAGCGGGTCCGTGCTGGCGGCGGTGACGATGTTCTCGACGAGCGAGACGGCGTTGTCGATGAACCAGACCATATGCGGTCGTGTGTGAGCTGGTACCTTAGATGCTCCGGGACGGTTATGTCGGTCGCCCCCGAATTCGGGGGCGTGTCCGACGACGCCACGCTCGATGCGTTCGCCCGAGCGGACGACGAACGGGAATCGGACGATGACGCCGACGAGCCGGCCGCGACGCCGGTGACGAGTTCGTGGAGCGACGCGTCGGTCTGTGCGGCCTGCGGCGAGGCCGCACAGCGGCGCTGGCTGGACGACGGCGAGTTCGTGTGCGCGGCCTGTAAGCGCTGGTCGTGAACCGGCATTGTCGTGTGTGACCGAGAAACAGACAAGTGACACGTGGCGAGCGGAAGCCCACCCTTTCAGGGGTGGGAGGATGTCAAAACTGACGACGCCCGGTGCTCGCACACCATAACAGACGCACACGACACCCACACGGTCACCGATTCGCGGGGTGGCGCGACGACCGCGATGTCGGTCCCGGACGCCAGCGACCTCACGGCGTCGCTGACCGCGGGTCGGTGTGCTTCAACCCGACGCCCAGCGACGAACGAACGAGCGCCGAACAGGCGGGTGTCGCGGCGGGCAGCGAGGCCGGGACGTGGACGCCGCCGAAGCGAGGCGGCTCGCGCGGTCGCTGGCCGCCGAAAACAGCCGCCTGCCCGGTCCTCGGCGATAGTGTTTAATAGGCGGATTTCGTACGCACACGTGTAATGTCTGAGGTGTGCTCGACGTGCGGGTTGCCCGAGGAACTCTGCGTCTGCGAGGACGTCGCCAAAGAGTCCCAGCAAATCGAGATCCGCATCGACGAGCGACGCTACGGAAAGGAAGTTACCGTCATCGAAGGATTCGATCCCAACGACGTCGACCTCGACAGCCTGTCGTCGGACCTCAAGTCGAAGTTCGCGTGCGGCGGCACCGTCGAGGACGGCGAAATCGAACTCCAAGGCAACCACTCGGGGCGCGTGGAGGACTTCCTCCGCGACAAGGGCTTCAACGTCGCCTAACCCGCGCGTCGACGACCACCGCTTCTCTCTCAGTGTTCGCGTCGCCGAGCCGCACGGCTCCGCAGTACAGCTACCGCAGGAGGAGCGCCAGCGTTCAGAACGGGGATTCGGTCGCGGACTCGGTGTCCGGCCCCTCGTCGCGGTCGTCGGCGACGACGTCGCCGTCCCAGCCGGTGATGCCGCTGGCGAGGCTCTCGACGCGCGCGTCCTCGGCGAGGCCCTCGTAGGACTTGATGAGCCGGGCGGCCTGCTGGCTGGCCTGCCCGTGTGGGCAGACGGTGACGACGCGGTCGGCGCCCTCTAGCTGGTCGACGGACTGCGGGAGTTCGGAGAAGGGGATGTTCTCGCTGTCCGGGATGTGGCCGCGCTCGAAGGCCGCCCGCTGGCGGATGTCGACGACGCGGACGTCCTCCCCGTCGTCGAGGAGCGCTTCGAGTTCGTCGGCGGAAATCTCGCCGTCCATGTCCCTCCGGTGGGTCTGTGCGGAGTTACGGCTTGCGGTCGTGGAACTTAGAGGTAGCCGTCGGCCCGCGCGAGCAGCAGGCCCTCGATGGTGGCGTCGTTGGCGGGCGGCTCGCGGGCCACCGACAGCGCCTCCTCGACGGGCACGCGCTCGACGGAGAGAAACTCGTTGTCGTCGAGGTCGCGCCCCACCTCCGTCAGCCCCTCCGCGAAGACGATGCCGCGCTGGTGGCGGAGCACGCCGGTCGCCGTCCAGAACGATTCGAGGAAGTGGACGTCGTCGGCGTCGTAGCCGGTCTCCTCGCGGAGTTCGCGGCGGCCAGCGGAGACGTACGACTCGCGGTTCGGGGTCGGTGCGACATCCTCCGTTTCTTCACTCGATTCTTCCACGATGCCCGCCACCAACTCCATGCACTGCTCGCGAATCGTCGGCCGGTACTGGTCGACGAACAACACGTCCCCGTCGTCGACGGCGACGACGACGACCGCGGGCGGCAGTTGTGCCCAGTAGTAGTCTTTCAGCGAGCCGTCGGGCTGCTCGACGCGGTCGTAGCCGCCGTCGTACCAGCTGGTCTCGTACTCAGTCACGGCGTCGACGACCGGCCAGTCGTGGTCGCGCATGGGCGACCGTACGCGCTCACCCACAAAGCCTCCGGGGGACTCGGCGCGGCCGGGAACAGCCTTTTCCCTCCGAGGGGCGGACGAACACGCGAGATGAGTGGGGGAGACCTCTCGGAGACGGCGGGCCGCTACCTCAGCGCCATCCTGCTGGTGTCCGCCCGCGAGGACCGCCCGGCGAAGACCGGCGAGGTCGCCGACCGGCTCGACGTCGACCCCGCGACCGTCACCGAACGCGTGAACGACTTCGCGGAGCGCGGGCTCGTCGACTACGAGCGCTACGAGGGCGCGACGCTCACCGGCGACGGCGAGACCGTCACGCGCGAACTCATGTGGAAGCGGTGTCTCGTGGAGAACTTCACGAGCGACGACCTCGACCTCGACGGCGTCGACTCGGACGCCATCGGCGGCGTGCTCTCCGACGACGCCGCTCGCGCGCTCAAGCGCCACATCGACCACCCCTGCACGGGACGGTGTTCGGCGCCGGACGCGGACTTCGCGGAGTGTTGCTCGGACTACCAGGTGTCGCGGTAGTCAGAGGACCGGCTCGTAGAACTCGCTGAACGCGATGCGGCGCAGCGTCGCGACGGCGGCGTCGGGCTCGTTCTGGAACGTCGTTGCCACCAGCGCGTCCGAGAACGGCACGTAGTGCCACGCGGCGCGGTCTACGTCGCTACTTCCGTTCTCGTGGACCTCGGCGTCGGGGTGGTCGGCTTTCGCGGTTTCGAACTCCTCGTAGTCGCCGACTTCGACCTGCAGGAGTGAGGCGAACATGGCTTCGCGGGTGGCGCCCACGACGTCGCTGGTGACGCGCTCGTCGTACTCCTCCTTGGAGAGTTCCATCGCGCGAGCGACCTCGCGGGTGACTGTCTGTGCGGCCGGCCCCACGCCCTCGAAGCGCTCGCGGACCGCGGCTTCTGTCGCGGGCGCGAGCACGCCACGCGTCTCTGTCATGCGCGGACGAACAGTCTGGACGCCCTACTGGGTTTCGGAGTCGTCGTCGCCGTCCTCGGGGTCGGGGCTCGCCAGCGACGACTCGTGGAGCTGCTCGGTGAGCTCCTGTGCGTCGTCGAGAATCGCGGCCGCCTCCCCGGAGAGGTCGGCGTCGCCGTGCTGTTCGACGGCGGGCATCTCGTGGCCGTGGTGCTCGGTCACCGTCTCCGTGTCCGTCTCCTCGGCGTGCTCGGTCACGTCGGGCGCCAGCGACTCGGGGTCGCGGTCCTCCCAGTCCGGCACGGTCTCGTCGAGCCACGCCTCGTGGTCGCCGCCCCGCACCAGCGCCGTGAACGCGAGGTGGTTCGCGAGGTGTTCGCCGTCGGCTTCCTCGACGCCGCAGACCGGACACTCGTAGCCCATGCCGGAGAGATGGGGCTACCGCCTAAAACGCGTCACGGTCTTCGAGGTTCGCGACGAGTACGTAGGCGTCCTCGCCGTCCGAGTAGTACTGGGGGAGCGTCCGCAGGTACTCGAAGCCGTGTTTCTCGTAGAGGTTCATCGCGGCGTCGTTGCTCTGCCGGACTTCGAGTTTCACGCTGCGGACGCCCTGCCCGCCGAGCGCGGACAGCGACCGCCGCAGCAGCGCCGCGCCGATGCCCTCGCCGCGGCTGTCCGGGCGGACCGCGATGTCCTTGACGTGGCCAAGCGGCTGGCGGTGGTTCGGAATCGTGTCCGCGACCACGTACCCCGTGATTTCGCCGTTCGCGGCGACGGGGCCGCCGGTCTCGCTGACGAGGAACGCCGGCGTCCCGACCTGTCGCTCGAACGCCGAGTACGGCCACGGCTGGTCGAACACCTCCTTCTCGATGCCGAACACGTCCAGCAGGTCCGCGCGGGTCGCCTGCCGGATGGCCGTGTCGGAGCCTCGCGGGGCGACGGTCGTCACGTGCCACCCTAGGCACACCGCGGATAAAGGCGCTGTGGCAGGCGAAGTCCACGCGCCGCTGTCGGGTCGCGAAAGAAAGGAGAGAGAGAATCGAGGCGCTTAGTCGTCGGCGGAGCTCGTCGCGCCGCTGTCGCCGTGGCGCTGCTTCGTCAGCGAGAGCTTCCCGCCGGCCGCGAGCGTGCGGCGCTCGCGCTCGGACGCGTCGAGGTAGGCGGTCGCCTCCCAGTCGTCGTTCACGCGGATGGTGAACTCCTCCTGGCCGGACTCGACGCCCGCGCGGGCGTCGTCGACGATTTCGACGTCGTCGCCCTGCTCGATGCGCTCGTAGGTCTCCTCGTCGATGGTGAGCGGAATCAGGCCGAAGTTGAACAGGTTGGCCTTGTGGATGCGCGCGAAGCTCTGTGCGAGCACCGCTTCCACGCCGAGGAACATCGGGCACATCGCCGCGTGCTCGCGAGAGGAACCCTGACCGTAGTTCTCGCCCGCGACGAGCACGCTGCTACCGGCGTTCTTCGCGCGCTCGGCGAACGTGTCGTCGATGCGCGAGAGCGTGAACTCCGAGAGCCGCTCGATGTTCGAGCGGAACTTCAGGATGTCGGAGGTCGCCGGGATGATGTGGTCCGTCGTGATGTTGTCGCCCATCTTCAGGAGCGTCTCGCCGGAGACGTCCTCGTCGATGGGGTCCTTGACGGGCACACTGGAGATGTTCGGGCCCTTGATGAGCTCGTCGTCGATGGCCTCGTCGGGCGTGATGATGTCGGGGTCGTCCGCGCCGTAGCCCGCGGAGTACTTGTCCGCGAGCTCGAAGCCGGGCGCTTCGAGGTCGCCGAGCTCGTCGGCGAGGTCGCGCGGGTCCACGATCTCGCCGGCGATGGCCGCCGCGGTGGCGACTTCCGGCGAGCAGAGGTACACCGAGTCGTCCTCGATGCCCGAGCGGCCCTCGAAGTTCCGGTTGAACGTCCGCAGCGAGACGGAATCACTGGCCGGAACGTGGCCGATGCCGATACAGGCGCCGCAGGTCGCCTCGGAGAAGTTGACGCCGGCCGCCATCATCTCGGCGGTCCAGCCCTCGCGGGCGAGCATCTCGGAGGCCTGCTTGGAGCCGGGCGCGACAATCATCTCGGTGCCGGCGTTGACCTGACGGCCTTCCAGCATCTTCGCCGACGGGAGGATGTCCTCGTAGGCGCCGTTCGTACAGGAGCCGACGATGACCTGCTCGACCTGTTCGCCCTCGACCTCGCGGACGGGGACGACCTCGTCGGGCATGGACGGCTTCGAGACGAGCGGTTCGAGGTCCGAGAGGTCGACGACGATTTCGTCGGCGTACTCGGCGTCCTCGTCGGGGCCGAGGTCGACGAACTCGTCCTCGCGGTCGAACTGCGCGAGCCACTCCTCGGTCTTCTCGTCGGTCGGGAAGATGGAGGAGGTGGCGCCCAGTTCGGTGCCCATGTTCGTGATGGTGGTGCGCTCGGGCACCGAGAGCGTCTCCACGCCCGGACCCGTGTACTCGAGCACCTTGCCGACGCCGCCCTTCACGGAGAGGCGACGGAGGAGCTCGAGGATGACGTCCTTGGCGGTGGCCCACTCGGGGAGCTCGCCTTCGAGGCGGACGTTGACGACTTCCGGCATCTCGACGTGGTAGGCGCCGCCGCCCATCGCCACGGCGATGTCGATGCCACCGGCGCCGATGGCGAGCTGACCGAGCCCGCCGGGGGTCGGCGTGTGGCTGTCAGAACCGAGGAGCGTCTTGCCGGGCGCGGCGAAGTTCTCCTTGTGGACGTTGTGACAGATGCCGTTCCCGGGCCGGGAGAAGTACGCGCCGTACGTCCCCGCGGCCGAGCGCAGGAAGCGGTGGTCGTCGGTGTTCTTGAAGTCGAACTGATAAGTCTGGTGGTCGCAGTACTGGGCCGCGAGCTCGGTCTGGACTTCGTCCATCTCGAGGGCCTCGAACTGCAGCCAGACCATCGTCCCAGTGGTGTCCTGGGAGAGCGTCTGGTCGATCTCGATCCCGATTTCCTCACCGGGAACGAGGTCGCCCTCGACGAGGTGGTCGTCGAGGATTTTTTCCGTGAGCGTCTGTCCCATAGCGTCCGAAGATGCACCTTCGAAGATTATAAATCCCGCGTGTTTCAGGAACGGCGTATTCGCCTTATACGCGGGCTAAGTCCTTATTTGCACAGTGTGAACGACCCACACGATTCGCGGGTCGCTCGTCACTCGTACTCGGTGACCGTGAGCGTGTAGTCACCGCTCCCCGAGTAGGAGTCCACGAGCGCGTGGAGGTCCGTGGACGCGTCCGGGTCGTCGATGGAGATGGTCTCCTGGGAGTTGGTCGTCCACGAGCGGCGGTCGTAGTCCGAGGTGGTCGGGCACGCGTCCACGCCCGTGGTCGCGTAGAGGTCGAAGTCCGCGTCGGACGGCCCGGAGAGTTCGAGGACGACGCGGCTCGGGCTGTCGTACTCGAAGGCGTACGTGTGACACGTGCTTCCCCAGTAGTTCAGCGACCCGGAGACGGTCGTCGACGTCGAACCGCCGTCGCCGCCACCACCGCCACCACCGCCCCCGCCGGAACCGGGTTCGGTGGTGACGGCGTTGCCGACGTCGACGCGCCCCGCGCCCTGCTCGTCGCCGGAGAGGCCGACATCAACGGCGGTCGCCTTCAGGTGGTCGCGAAGTTCGGCGTTCGTAAGGTCGTACTGCGCGAGCGTCAGACCCGCGACCCCCGCGACCACGGGCGTCGCCATCGACGTCCCCGAGATGGAGTCGTAGCCGTCGTCGGTCCACGTCGAGAGGACGTTCGTCCCCGGGGCCGCGAGTTCGATGTTCGAGCCGTAGTTCGAGTACGACGCCAGCGTCTCGTCGGGGTCGAGCGCGCTCACCGCGAGACACTCGCTGTACGCCGCCGGGTAGGAGACGGAGCCCTGCCCGTCGTTGCCCGCCGCAGCGACGACGAGCGCGCCGTTGTCCGCGGCGTAGGAGACGGCGTTCTTCATCGTGTTCGTGTACCCGCCGCCGCCCAGCGAGAGGTTCACGACGTCCGCGCCCTGGTCGACCGCCCACGTCACGGCGTCAGCGATGTCCGACGTCGAGCCCGAGCCCTGCTCGGAGAGCGCGCGCCCGGAGAGCAGCTGGAGTTGCCGATGCCGGTGACGCCCTCGCCGTTGTCGGTCTCGGCGGCCGCGATGCCGCCGACGTGCGTGCCGTGGTACTCGTCGGCCATGCTGTCCGGGTACGGGTCGCCGTCGTCGTCCACGAAGTCCCGGCCGTAGTTCGAGACGGAGCCGTCCATGTTCCCGTCGAGGTCCGGGTGGTCGTACTTGACGCCCTGATCGACGACGCCGACGGTCACGGACGCGTCCCCGAACGTGACGTCCCACGCGTCGGGCGCGTTCACCTGCTGGTCGGCGTACTGGTCGCCGTACCGCGGGTCGTTGGGCGCGACCTGCGCCTGCAGTTCGACGTTCTGCTCGACGTACTTCACCGCGTCCGCGGCTTCGAGGCGCTCGCGGAAGTTCTCGTGAGCGGGCTCGGCGGCGTTCTCCGGCAGCCCGACGACGGTCGTGTTCAGCGTCTCGTTGCTGTCGAGGGCCTGCTCGCGGCCCTTCAGGTGCTGTTTCACGTACCCCTTCGGGTCGTCCTCGGTCGCGGAGACGCCGACGATGTACTCGCGGCGCTCCGGGCCGTTTCCGTTGCCGTTCCCCTTGCCGGGCGCGGCCGACGCCGCGCCGACCAGCGCTACTGTTCCGGCTGCCGCTGCCCCCAGGAAGCCGCGTCGCGTCAGGTTGGTATTGTCAGCCATACCACCCAACCGAGCTACCGTTTAGACTTAAAATTTTTCTAGTTCTTACCTACAAATAATACTGTCTTGGGGTCGTATTCTACTCGGCGGTGGAACCGACAGAGCATAGGGCCGCGAGGGCGACCGCCCCTGCATGTACGAGAGCGGCGCGTTCGTCGCCGAGCACGTCGAACCGGTCACGAAAGCACAGGTCCAGCCGAACGGCGTCGACCTCACCGTCGAAGCCGTCCTCGAACAGCGCCAGCCCGGCCGCATCGGAACCGACGGCAAGACCATCGGCGACCGCCAGCCGGTCGCGACCGAGGCAGAGACGTTCACGCTCTCGCCGGGCGGCTACATCCTCCAGTACGCCGAGACCATCTCCATCCCCGAGGACCACGTCGGCTTCCTCTACCCGCGGTCGTCGCTGATGCGGAACTCCTGCATGCTCAACACCGCCGTCTGGGACGCCGGCTACACCGGGAAGGGCGAGGGACTGCTGCAGGTCCACCACGAGGTCGAACTCGAACGCGGTGCGCGCGTCGCCCAGCTCGTGCTCGCCGACGCCGAACACGCCGACACCTACGAGGGGAGCTACCAGGGCGAGCGCGTCGAGTAGTCGGGCGGGCACTTTTGGTGGCCGGGCGCGAGCACCAGAGCATGCACTGGCTGCGAGCGGCCGGCGTCGCCGCGACCGCCGCCGGCGTCGCGGGCTACGTCGTCGGCACCACCGTCGCCTACCCCGGGCGGGCGTTCAGCATCACCGCACTCATCGTCGGCATCACGCTGTTGAGCATCACCGCGGGACGGGAGGTGGCGGCGTGACCGTCGACTGCGTCGTCTACGCGGCCGACGGGCTCGCGGAGTGGACCGACCTCGAAGCCGCGCGGGACGCCGAAGGGACGACGTGGGTGCGCGTGACCGACCCCAGCGACGCCGAACTCGACGACGTCGCCGACGCCTACGACATCCACGCGCTGGAAGTCGAGGACGTGCGCGGGGACGTCCGGCCGAAGGTCGAGGAGTTCGACGAACACACGTTCGTGCTCGTGAAGGCGGCGACGCTGCGGCGCGGCGACGTCGCGTTCGCGGAGGAACTCCACGCACAGCAGGTCGGGCTGTTCCTCGGGGACGACTGGCTGGTCACCGTCGAACCGGAGCGCGTCGCCTCGCTGGACGACGTCTGGGAGCGCGTCCACCGCGAGGAGCCGCGGCTCGCCTCCCGGGGCGCGGACTTCACCGCGTACCGGTGTCTCGACCGCGTCGTCGACGACTACTTCGCCATCCTGGACGACATCGAGGACGACATCGAGGTCGTCGAGGACGAGGTCGTGGACGCCGCCGGCGACGACGTCCTCGAGCGCATCAACGACCTGCGCCGCGACCTGCTGTCCGTGCGGCGGCTGCTGTGGCCGACGCGGGAAGCCGTCGGCGTGCTGGCGCGCGGCGACCCCGAGCAGATCGGCGAGGACGCCGAGAAGTACTACCGGGACGTCTACGACCACCTCGTCCAGCTCGTCGACCTCGTGGAGACGTACCGCGACCTGACGAGCGGCGCCCGGGACATCTACCTGAACGCGCTGTCGATGTCCACCAACGACGCGATGAAGAAGCTCACCGTCGTCGCCACCGTCATCCTCCCGCTGACGTTCGTCGCGGGCGTCTACGGCATGAACTTCGAGCACATGCCGGAGCTGGCGTGGCCGTACGGCTACCCGGCGGTGATGGTCGGGATGGCCGCGATGGCGCTGATACTGATGGCGTACTTCCGCCGCGAGGACTGGGTCTAGACCTCGCGGACGTCGTCGAACAGCTCCGCGAACGTCGCGGCGACGTACGACGGTCGGTCGGCGGTGTCGAGGCCGGCGACGACGCGCGCGTCGTTGGCGGCCGCACACGACGTCAGCGCGTGCGCGAACCGGAACGCCGTCTCCGTGGACGTCGGGTCCAGCAGCGCCGAGAAGTCGTCGACGTAGACGGTGGTCTCGTCGTCCCACGCCGACACGTAGTCGTTGACGAGCACGCCGACGCTGGCGACGTCCGCGACCTCCGGGACGGTCTCGACGGCGGCCGTCGCGACCGCGAGGTCCTCGGACGCGGCGGCGGTCGGTTCGGCCGGCGCGGCAGCGGCCGCCCGCGAGTGCTCCCCGACACTCACGACGGCGGTGCGCTCCGGACCGGACTGGACCTCCCCGAGCCACGTCTCCGCGGCGGTCTCGTAAGTGATACCAAGCACGTTCGACGCCGGCGGGACGTCGGCGTCCGTCGCCACGGCGTCCGCGCCGGTGACGAGAACGTGCGTCGAGCCGCCGGCAGACCCTCCCCTCGCATTCGTGTTCGCGTAATCATCTTACTCCACCGACATAAACTTTGACATGTGTTCTCTCGGGGGTCGGAAACACGGCCCACCGCCACACTTTTCTCCGCAGCGCGCCCGTTCGCGATATGCGGCTCAAGGAGTCACTGAAGAGCAGTTTTCTCGCGGGAGTAGTGCTGGTGGCGCCGCTGGTCGCGACGATTGTCATCCTCCGGTTCGTCACGAACCTCCTGGCGGGCCAGCTGCAGCCAATCGTCGAAGGGACGCGACTCGCCTCGTACACCGCCGACAACTACCTGCTGGCGCAACTGGTCGCGCTCGCGGTGCTGCTGGTCGCGGTCACCGTCCTCGGCGCGTTCGCCAAGCGCCCCACGGGCCGGCGCGTGTTCGGCCGGACCGGGCGGCTGGTGAACTTCGTCCCGGTCTTCCGCACCATCTACAGCAGCGTCAAGCAGATGGCGAACTCCGTCTCCTCGCGGAGTTCTGACTTCGAGTCCGCGGTGTACGTCGAGTACGAGCGCGACGGCCTCTACCGGCTCGGCCTGAAGACCGGCGAGAGCCCCAGCGGCGTCGGCGACGTGGCCGGCGAGCCCGCGCACAACGTCTTCGTGCCGGGCAGCCCCAATCCCACGCAGGGCGCGCTCCTAATGGTCCCGGAGAGCCGCGTCTACGACGCCGACCTCAGCGTCCGCACGGCCATCCGCATCCTCATGACGACGGGGATGGCCGACGGCTCCGGCAGCGACGCCATCGAACTCGACGAAGACGAACTCGCCGCGATGGGCGCGGCACCCGACGACGACCGCGACGCGGAGACCGAGCACTGATTCTCGCGGCGGCCCGCGACGCCGCGCGCCATTCCCGAGTCACGTCTCTCAGTCGCTCGTCTCGGGCGAGAGCGCCACGAGACGCGACAGCGTGACGACGAACGCCCGCCCGGCCGCCAGCACCGGGGACGCGTGCGTCGTCGCGTTGACCGCGGCGACGCGCCAGCGCCGCCGGTCGGGACCGAGGAAGCCGCCGGCGTCCCGGCGGAACGCGTAGACGCTACCGGCGACGGCGAGGACCGACTCGTCGGTCACGACCGGCGCGGCCGTCCCCTCGCTAGGGAGGTGTGCCTGCCAGTTCGTCTCCCCGGTCTCGGCGTCGACCTCGTGGAGGTCGCCGGAGACGACGTAGAGGTCGCCGCCGTCGGCCGCGGCGGCCGCCCGACTCTGGAGGTCCCGCCGCCAGCGAACGTCGCCCGAGCGCGTGACAGCGACCGTCTCCTGCCAGCCCGTCTGGACGACGCCGCCGTCGTCCACGACCGCGGCGGCGTACGGCGTGTCCACGGGGACGCGCCACTGTTCGTCGCCAGTCTCGCGGTCGAACTTCACGAGCGCGTCCCGGTCGGGGACGTACACGCCGTCGTCGGTGACTGCTGGTGGAATCTGGGTCGCCGACGAGTCGCCGAGGTTGTACTCGTCGTAGACCAGCGGCGTCAGCGAGCGCCGCCAGCGCTCAGTGCCGTCGGGCGCGAGCCGCACGCACGACGTCGCGCTCCGGGCGTACACGTCGCCGTCGGCGACCGTGACGCCGTACGTGCGGCCGTCGCCGACGCGGTGGGTCGCGACGATGTCGCCGTCCGCGAGTGAGAGGACGGTGACCGACGCGGGCGCCGGGTCCGGGCCGTCCTGCGTCGGGACGACCCGAGTCGGGACATAGAGCCGGCCGCGCTCGGGATCCAGCGCGGGCGCGCCGCAGGCTTCCACGTCGAGGCGGCACGTCCACTGCTCGTTGCCGTCCGGCGTCACGGCGACGACCGCTCGGTCCGCGGCGAAGTAGACGACGCCGTCGTGGACGACCGGCGGCAACTGCGGCCACTGCCCGGACGCGAGGTTCGTGTGGGCTTCGGGCTCCGGGACGCCGCCCGCGGCGTAGTTCGCGTTCGTCGCGCCGTTGCCGTACGTCCGCCAGTCGCCGTCGGGGAACGGGGCCGGACCGGCGTCGCCGTCGAGCGCGCTACAGCCCGCGAGCGCGGTCGCCGAGACCGCGCCGAGGCCCGCGAGGAACGCGCGCCGCGACGAACGACGCGGAGACGACTCCGAGGGTGGAGGGCTGGAGGGCGAGGGACCAGAAGCCATCGCTGTGCGGGTTCGGACGCCCCCGAGAAGTGTCTTGTGACGACTTTCAGAATAGGACAGCCGAGGATTTCGAGGGGCGGTATCAGGCGGCTCGTCCGCTCGAACCCGTCGCTCGTCGATTCCGCCGGACGCGCCGGAGGTAGACCGAGAGGGGGACGGCGACGAGCGCGACCGTGCCGACGACGCGCGCCACCCGCAGTTCGACTAACGGCGGTACATCTCGGTGCAGGAGCAGAAACGCGGTCTCGACGACGGCCCCACCGACGCTGAGCGCCAACACGGCGCCCCACAGCCACAGTATCGCGACGCCGACCGCGTCGAGGTGACTCGTTTTCACCGCGTGACCGAGCACCACGACGCCAGCCAGCACCGGCACGGCGAGCAGGACGCGAACCGGGTCGATTGCGAATAGCCCGGCGCCGAGCGTGAACGTCACGAAATACACGACGAGCGCGACGAGACGGCGGGCCGAGCGGCGCCAACTCACATTCACGCGATACGACGCACGGACAAGTAAATCGTTTGCCAGTTCCGATGATCGCTATCGAACCACCGAGAAGCGGGCGCGAAGGGATTTGAACCCCTGACATCTTGGTCCGGAACCAAGTGCTCTGTCCGCTGAGCTACGCGCCCTCGGCGTGTGGTAGCGGGGGCAACGGTATAACGGTTGTGAGTCCAAGGCGGTCATGCGGGGTCGCCGTCGTCGGCGTCGACGAGCGTGCGCTTCCACGTGCCGCGCGTGAACCACGCGGCGGCGACGATGGCACCGGTGATGTTCCCGAACGCCATTCCGACCCAGATACCCATAGCACCCCAGTCGAGCGTGAACGCGAACAGGTAGACGGTGAGGACGCGGCCAATCCACAGCGTCACCATCGAAATCACCATCGCGGTCTTCGTGTTGCCGGCGCCGCGGAACGCGCCGAGCAAGACTTGGACGACGCCGACGAAGACGAACTCGACGGCGCGGATGCGGACGTACGTCGAGCCGTACTCGACGATGGCGGCGGCGTTCTCCGCGCCGGGGCTGAGGAACACCGCGACGATGGGCCGCGGGAAGATGGCGGCGAGGACGGCGACCGCGAGGAGGACGCCGGCGGCGACCTTCGCGGCGAGCCAGACGGCGCGCTCGGCGCGCTCGGGCTGTTTCGCGCCGAGGTTCTGCCCGACCATCGTGTTGGTGGCGCGGCCCAGTCCCATCGCGGGCAGGAACACCAGCGAGATGAGGCGGTTGCCGAGTCCGAACGCGCCGACGACGGCGGGCGCGAACGACGCCACCATCGCGGTGAGCGTAATCATCGCGAGCGCGCTCGTGGACTGCTCGGCGGCGCTAGGCGTGCCGACGCGGACGATGCGGGAAATCATCGAGAAGTCGGGCGCGAACTGGGACAGCGAGATGTCGGGGCCGGCGTTCGTGAAGAAGAGGACGTAGACGCCGATGACGGCGGCGACGAGGCGCGCGAAGATGGTGGCGACGGCGGCGCCCGCGATGCCCATCTCGGGGAACACCCACCAGCCGAAGATGAGGAACGGGTCGAGGGCGACGTTGATGGCGACGCTGACGAACATCACGAGCATCGGCGTGCGGGTGTTGCCGTAGCCGCGCATCAGCGCGGAGAACACGAAGAAGCCGAACAGCGCGGGCATCCCGAGGAAGAACACCTCCATGTAGTCGCCGGCCAGCGGCACGACGACCCGGGCGGTCTCGGCCTGCGCGGGGAGCAACGCGAGCATGTCCCGCGTGAGGAAGTGGCCGACGACGCCGAGGACCGTCGAGATGGCGACGACGAAGCCCAGCGTCTGCGCGGCGACCTTCCCCGCGGAGCCCTCGCTGTCGGCGCCCGTGAACTGCGCGACGAGAATCGACCCGGCGGTCGTGAACCCGCCGCCGACGGAGATGAGGAAGAACACCAGCGGGAACGCGAGGCTGATGGCGGCGACGGCGTTCCCGGACAGCCGGCCGAGCCAGAACGTGTCCGCGAGGTTGTACGTCACCTGGAGGAGCTGGATGACGACCATCGGCCACGCGAGCCGAATCATGGGGCCGACGAGGTCGCCCTCGGTGATGCTGCTCGTCGAGCGGGTTTCGGGCACTACAACGTCTCACGCAGCGGCCCGTTTTGAAAACTCCGGCTCGGAGAAAGCGGCAAACGGCACGCGTCGCCGTCGAACGACGGTCGTCGCGGGGAGAACTGGTCCGCAGTTACGGCGTCTCGTCGGTCTCGACGGAGAACGACGTGGTCGGGTGGGCGGTACACGTCAGCATGTACCCCTTCTCCATCTCGTCGTCGCTGAGCGTCTCGTTGTTCGTGTGGCGGATGAACTCGCTCGCGTCCTCGCCGCTGGCGACGCGGCCGCCACACGACAGGCACTGGCCCTGCCGGCAGGCGTACGGGAGGTCCCAGCCCTCCTCCTCGCCGGCGTCGAGGATGGACTCGTTGTTCGCGACCTCGATGGTCTCGCCTTCCTTGACGAACTCGATTTCGTAGTACTCGACCTCGTCCTCCGGGATGGATTCGGGGTCGAAGCCCTCGTCTTCCTCGCTCTCCTCTTCGAGTTCGCCTTCCGCGGCGCCGCCCGCGACCGCGCCGGCGCCGCCGCCACCGCCGATAGAGCGGTTGTACGGCTCCGGGAAGTCGGTCTCCGGAACCGTCGAGGCGCGCTGTTCGAGGACCTCGCTGGCGATGTCCTCGGGGACGGGCTTCGACGTGCCCTTCAGGAGGTGGAGCCCGACGAGCGCGAGCGCCATCCCGAGACCGAGCAGCAGCCCCAGTGTGTTCACCATGTCCGGCGGTACGGAGAGGTGGCTTAACAGTATTGTGATTGCTCACCGCCCCGCTCCGGGCGAGTTTTGAGGGGGTAACGCGAACCCCCGGTATGGACGTCGCGATACTGCTGTACGAGGGGTTCGACGAGCTGGACGCGGTCGCGCCCTACGAGGTGTTCCGGACGGCCGCCGCGTTCGGCGCGGACGTGGACGCGAACCTGAAGACGCTGGTACCAAGCGAGCGCGTGACCGCGAGCCACGGCCTCCGCGTCGAACCGGACGACGTGCTCATCGGCACGCCCGACCTCGTGCTCGTGCCCGGGGGCGGCTGGAACGACCGCAGCGAGAACGGCACGTGGGCCGAAGTGCAGGACGGCACGCTCCCGGAGCGCCTCGCTACGCTCCACGACGGCGGCGCGACCGTCGCGACAGTCTGCACGGGCGCGCTCCTCGCCGCGGAGGGCGACCTCCTAGAGGGGCGGCCGGCGACCACCCACGAGTCCGCGAAAGACGACCTCCGCGAGTACGGCGTCGACGTCCGCGACGACCGCTACGTCGACGACGGCACCGTCCTCACCGCCGCCGGCGTCACCGCCGGCATCGATCTCGCTCTCCACCTCCTCGAACGCGAGTGCTCGCCCGGCGTCGCCGAACAGGTCGCCGACGAAATCGAGTACGACCACACCTACTGACCTCCCCCAGTTGCTCGCTACGCTCGGCTCGCGGGTCGCTTCGCTCCCCGCTCGCGTTTCCCGCGGTTCGGAAGGAGCGAGCGACTGAGAACCGCGCTACTCCTTCCGAGCGACCTCGTGTCTGCCGAACCCGTACCGCAGCCGGTTCGCGAGCCGCCGCGCGAACCGCCCCTCGCCGTCGCCGCTGGCGCGGGAGTCGAAGCGCTCGGCGAGCGCCTGATAGATGATGGGGAGCGGGACCTCCTGTTCGAGGCTCTCCTGGACCGTCCACGTGCCCGTAGAGCCGCCGGCGACGTGGTCGGCGACGTCGCCGAGGTCGTTGCCCTCCTCGCGGAACGCTTCCTCGCAGAGTTCCAGTAGCCACGATCGGATGACGGCGCCGTTGTTCCACGTGTTCGCGACGGCTTCCAAATCGAGGTCGTAGCGGCCCTCGTGGAGGAGTTCGAAGCCCTCGCCGTACGCCTGCATGAGCGCGTACTCGACGCCGTTGTGGACCATCTTCACGTAGTGGCCCGAGCCCGCGGGCCCCATGCGGTCGTGGCCGTCCGGGCCGGTCGCAACCGCGTCGAAGACCGGAACGAGTTCGTCGTACGCCCACTGGGGGCCGCCGACCATCAGTGAGAAGCCGAGTTCCGCGCTGGCGGGGCCGCCGGAGGTGCCGCAGTCGAGGTACGCGAACTCGTACTCGCCGGCGCGCCGCGTGGAGTCCTCGAAGTGGCTGTTCCCGCCGTCCACGACCACGTCGTCGGCGTCGAGTTCGGGCGCGAGTTCGTCGAGCGCGGCGTCCACGGGGTCGCCGGCGGGCACCATCAGCCAGACACGCTTCTCGTCGCCGAGTTCGTCCACGAGGTCGGGAATCGATTCCGCGGGCGTCGCGCCGGCGTCGGCGGCGTCCTCGCGGGCGTCCGCGTCGATGTCGAACGCGACCACGTCGTGGCCCGCGTCCAGACACCGGTCGACGACGATGCGCCCCATGCGGCCGAGACCGACAACACCGAGTTCCATACGTGGCACTCCCGGCCGCGGTAGGTAGTGGTTGCGATAGCCGCGGGGGCGTCAGTCGGCGCTGGCGTCGCGGCCGCCGGGCGTCGGCACCGTGATGGTGCGGTCGCTGGCGAACAGCACGAAGAGGGCGAACAGCCCGAACAGCGCGGGTTCGTTGGTCAGCACGCCGAGCACACCGAGGATGCCGAGCGCACCGAGGTGTTTGACTTCGACGTCCATACCTACACGTTGGAACGCCGCCGACAAAATTCCAGCGCCGGGAGCGGTCACTCGTCCAGCGTGGTCGTCTGGACGTTCCAGAGGTCGGCGTACCGGCCGCCGCGGTCGAGGAGGTCGTCGTGGGTGCCGCGCTCGGTGATTTCGCCGTCCTCGACGACCAGAATCGCGTCGGCGTCCCGGACGGTGGAGAGCCGGTGCGCGATGACGAGCGCGGTGCGGTCCGCGGAGAGGTCGTCGAGGCTCGCCTGGATGCGGCGCTCGGTCTCCGTGTCGACGTCGCTGGTCGCCTCGTCGAAGACCAGAATCTCGGGGTCTTTGAGGATGGCGCGTGCGATGTCGATGCGTTGCCGCTGGCCACCAGAGAGCTTCACGCCGCGCTCCCCGACCTCCGTGTCGTAGCCCTCCGGGAGGTCGACGACGAACTCGTGGGCGTCGGCGGCTTTCGTGGCCTCGACGACCGCCTCGCGGTCGGCGTCGAACTGGCCGTACGCGATGTTCTCCGCGATGGTGCCGTCGAAGAGGAACGTGTCCTGACTGACGTAGCCGACGTGCTCGCGGAGACTCGCCAGCGTCAGGTCGCGGACGTCGTGGCCGTCCACGCGAACCGCGCCCTCGTCCACGTCGTACAACCGCAACAGGAGCTTGCAGAGCGTGGACTTCCCGGCGCCGGTCGGCCCCACGAGCGCGACGGTATCGCCGGGGTCTGCGTCGAAGGAGACGTCGTCGATGACGGTTTCCTCGGCGTCGTAGCTGAACGTCACGTCGTCGTACTCGACGCGCCCCTCGACGTCGGTGAGTTCGACGGCCTCCTCGGCCTCCGTGACCGCCGAGGGGACATCCATGAGGCCGAACACGCGCGCGGAGGAGGCCCTCGCGTTCTCGTACTGGTCGACGATGTTCGACACCTCCGCCAGCGGCGTGACGAACCGTTGGGTGAGGAAGATGAACGTGACGAACGCGCCCGGGGACAGCGACCCCGAGAGGAACAGCGGCGGGCCGTACAGCAGCCAGTAGCCGCCGACGGCGAACGTCACAGCAAAGGAGAGCCCGGCGAGCAGCTCCATGCCCGGCCGGTAGACGTAGCTCAGGCGGAGGACGTCCATCGTGTCCCGGAAGAACCGGTAGGAGGCGTCCGTGACGCGGTCGGTCTCGTGGGCCTCGGCGGCGTTGGTCTTCACGAGTTCGACCCCCGCGAGGCTGTTCTCCAGTTTCGTGTTGAGGTTGCCGACGGCGGCGCGCTGGCGCTCGTAGCGGGGCTCGGCGCGCTTCATGAACCACGACGTGAGCGCGACCATCAGCGGAATCGCCGACAGCGTGACGACCGCCAGCTGCCAGTTCTCGGCGACGAGGATGGCGGTGATGCCCGCGACCATCACGACGAGCCGCGCGGAGTTCTGGAGCGCGTCGTCGAGGAACACTTCGAGGTTCGAGGCGTCGTTGTTCAGCACGGACATCACCTCGCCGGTCTGTTTGTCGTCGAAGAACGTCATGTCCAGGCCCTGCATCTTCGCGAACGAGTCCGTGCGGACGTCGTGCATCACGCGGTGCGCGAACAGGTTCGCGGTGACGCCGTACGCGTACGTGAACACGGCGGTGACGAGGAACGACCCCGCGATGAGCACCACGGACAGTTCGAAGACGGCGACCTCCTCGGTCGGGAACCACGCCGCGGGCACGAGCGGGAGGTCGAAGGGCGCGTTCCCGGTGAACACGCTGTCGATGGCGGCCCCCAGTACGACCGGCGGCAGGAGGCTGGCGACGCGCGCGACGACGTTCGCCACCATGCCGGCCGCGAAGTACGGCCACTCGCTGGCGCCGTACTCCCGGAACAGCCGGCCGAGCGGCCGCTCGACGCGGTCGCGGTACTCGTCGAAGGCGCTGTCCTCCGTCGCTGCCATTACGGTTCGAGATACCACCGTCCCCGAAGTCGGTTACGGTCGCCGCAGTCCGGCGACCACAAGGTTTCAGTCGGCCGCACGGCGACACGCGAATATGCGCACGCTCCCGGTGGTCCTCGCGGTCGTGGTCGTGAACGACGCCGCCCTCCTGCTGGCGCTGGACGTGTCGGTGCCGGCGTGGCTGGGCGTCCTCGGCGCGGCGCTGGCGTTGACGGCGTTGGTCGCGGCCGCCGTCAGTGTGGGGGTCGAGCGCGAAACCCCCACGAACGCCGAGTTACAGCGCGAAATCGAGGCGTTGCGCGAGCGGGTCGCGGCGCTGGAGGACCGCGAGCGAAGGGGAAACGATTAACGTTAGGCACGCCTAAACTGCGGCCGTGAACCGAAGCGTCGGCGCCGACCGGACTGGCTCTCGGGGTGAGCGGTAGTGTCGCTGGAAGAGACCACCGCCGAGCGCGCGGAACGGGCGAGCGAGGCCGACGAGGACACCCCCTCGGCGCTGTTCGGTGACGACCTCGAAGTGACGTACGCGACCGCCGACGAGCCGGTCGTGACTTGCGACCGCGTCGACATCCCAGAGGGCGAAATCACCGCGTTCGTCGGGCCGAACGGCAGCGGGAAGTCCACGCTGCTGAAGGCGCTGTCGAACCACCTCGACCGCGAGGCGGGCGCGGTCGTCCTCGACGGCAAGGAGATACAGGAGTACGGGCAGAAGGAGCTCGCGCGCGAACTCGGCCTGCTCTCCCAGGAGAACACCTCCCCCGGCTCGATCACCGTCGAAGACCTCATCTACCACGGCCGCTACCCCCACCGCGGGTTCTTCGACTCGGTGACCGACGAGGACGAGGCGGCCGTCGAGCGGGCCATCGACCTCGCGGGCGTCGAGCACCTCCGCGAGCGCGAGGTCGGCGGGCTCAGCGGCGGGCAAAAGCAGCTGGCGTGGATTGCGATGGTGCTGGCGCAGGAGCCGGACGTGCTGTTGCTGGACGAGCCGACGACGTATCTGGACCTCCACCACCAGCTGCGCGTGATGGAGACCATCGAGCGGCTCAACGAGGAGGACGGCGTCACGGTCGGCGTCGTCCTCCACGACATCGCGCAGGCGGCCCGCCGCGCGGACTACCTCGTCGCGCTCGAAGACGGCGAGGTGTACGACTGGGGACCGCCCGTGGAGGTGCTGACCGAGGAGCTGCTCTCGGACGTCTTCAGCGTGGACGCCGCCATCTCCTACACCCCCGACCCCCAGATTATTCCGAAGGGGTCGCTGGACTGAGCGTGTCCCGGGCCGGCGGCGCCGCTCGCGGGAGCGCGGAACGAAATCCTTTTGCTTCGTTTAGGTAACCCTAAAGTAGATGGACACGACGACTCGCCGCCACCCGGCCCCGCCCGGCGAACGACCACGCGCGCGACGCCCCGCCCGGAGGAAGCGATGTCCGTAGGCGACACCGAACGCCTCCGCGACGGAATCGACCGCTCGCTGGTCGGCGTCGTCGTCGCGAGCGTCGTCATCGTCGCGGCCGGCGCCGTCGTACAGGTCCGGTACGGCTCGTACTCGATGAGCCTCGAACAAGCGCTGAGAGCGCTGTTCGACACCGACGTCATCTACGACCCGCGGTGGCTGCTGAAGTTCGTCGTCGGCGAGTCCCTGATGCGGACGATTACGGGCTTCCAGGGCGAACTCCCGGAACTGGCGACCGGCACGGTCGTCGTCTGGACCATCCGGCTGCCGCGCGTGGCCGCCGCCGTCGTCGTCGGCGCGAGCCTCGCGGTGTCGGGCGCCATCTTCCAAGCGGTCACCCGCAACGAGCTCGCCAGTCCGTACATCCTCGGCGTCTCCTCGGGCGCGGGACTTGCCATCCTCCTTACGCTCGTCGTGTTCTCCGGGCTGAACGCTTACCTCCCCATCATCGCCGCGCTCGGCGGCGCCGGCGCGTTCGTGCTCGTGTACGTCATCGCGTGGCAGAACGGCACGAGCCCGGTGCGGCTGGTGCTCGCGGGCGTCATCGTCTCGACGGTGTTCCAGTCCCTCCAGCAGGGGATGTTCTACTTCGCCGAGGACCTCGGCGTCGTCCAGAGCGCCATCGCGTGGACGACGGGGTCGCTGACCGGCGTCGAGTGGCGCCACATCCGGCCCGCGCTCCCGTGGGCGCTCGGCTCGGTCGCGCTCTCGCTCGTGAGCGCGCGCCAGCTGAACGTGCTCGCGCTCGGCGAGCAGACCGCGCGCTCGCTCGGCATGGCCGTCGAACGCACGCGGTTCCTGCTGGCGGGCGTCGCCGTGCTCGCGGCCGCCGCCAGCATCGCCATCGCGGGCATCGTCGGGTTCGTCGGCCTGCTCATCCCGCACGTCGTCCGGAACATCGTCGGCAGCGACTACAAGCAGTTGATGGTCGGGTGCCTGTTCGCCGGCCCCGCGCTGATGGTCGCCGCCGACGTCATCGCGCGGCTCGCGCTCCCCGTCGGCCAAGTGCCGGTCGGCATCGTCACGGGCGTCCTCGGCGGCCCGTACTTCCTCTACCTGATGCGGCGCCAGCAGGACGTCGGCGACCTGTAGCGTCCCGTCTTCCGTTCGCCGGCTCGCAAGAGAACAGTCGGACCGCGCTCAGAAGTCGCCGTTGACGATGTTCGCGACGCGGTCGCGGTCGAACAGCTCCTCCTCGACGCCGTACACCTGCCGGGCGGCACGCTCGGTGAGCACGAGGTTCGTAATCGGCCCCTGGTAGAGCGGGCCGCCGCGGTAGACGTCGCCGTTCTGGACGGCGGTGAGGTCGCTGGCGGTGGTGTCGTCTTCGAGGAACGAGACGACGGTGTTCTGGAACTGCTCGGCGGTCTTGGCCTCCTGCCCGCGCAGCAGCAGGACGTCCGGGTCGATTTCCAGCAGCGTCTCGAAGTCGACCTCGGCGCGGGAGGCGTGGAAGTCACGGACGTCGGTCTCCGCGAGCGCGTCGTTGACCTGGAGGTCGCGCCACTGCTTGAAGCTCGTCCCCTCGCTGATGAGGTACGGCGAGAAGGACGTGGGCTCGTCGCCGGCCGCCCACATGATGGCGACGCTGGGGCGCTCGCCCTCGGCGGGGACGACGTCGCTGACGCGGGACTGGAAGTCCTCGTGGAGGCTCTCGAAGGCCTCGTAGCGCTCCGTGCGCTGGAACACCTGCGCGAGCTTCTCGAAGGCCTCGTACAGCGAGTAGTACTGGTAGTCCTCGTGCCAGCCGTAGCCCCGCGAGAAGATGCTGTTGCCGAAGAACGGCGCGACGCTGTCGCTGATTTCCTCGACGTCGCCCTCGCTCCAGCCGCTGAAGCGGTTCAGCAGGAAGTTCGGGTCGATGACGTGGACGTCGGCGTCCAGCGAGTAGAACAGCTCCTTGTCGACGCCGCCCTGGTACAGCGAGGTCATGTCGCCGGCGTCCACGGAGATGTCGTCGATTTCGTCGTAGTACTGGGTGTGGTAGCGGCGCGCGAGCCAGACGGCTTCCGGCGGCTCGCGGCCGAGTGCGACGCCCATGTCCGCCCAACTGCCGTTGTTCGCGACCCACGTCTCGGGCACCGAGTCGAAGGACACCTCGCCCATCGGCTCGATGGAGACGCTGTAGGAGCTGTCTTCGCTGGTCGTCGGCTCCTCGGTCGTCGCGCTCGATTCGGTGGTCGTCGGCTCGGAAGTGGGGTCCTCGGTCTCCGAGCCGCTCGTACAGCCGGCGAGCAGGCCGGCGACGGTGGCCGCGCCGCCCGACTTGATGAACGTGCGTCGTCGCATACCCGTTTAGGTTCGCCTAAAGAATAAAAGCCCGTCGGTTTTTCGGCCAACCTAAACTAGACGGGCGGGCGCGGCAGAGCCGCGACACAGCCCGGGACGGGAACCTTTATTGCCGCGCCACCGCTCCGCTGACGTATGCGCGTCGAGCTCGCGGTAGTACGTGTGTAAGCCCTCTTCTCGTCACGACTCGCACACGCAGACACGCGGCCGCGGCCGACGACCCACCCAGCTATGACGAACATTCCGGACAGCTACGACCCCGACCGCATCGAATCCGAGTGGCAAAGCGACTGGCAGGACTCCGACGTCTACGAGTTCGACCCCAGCGACGCCGACACCGAGTACATCATCGACACGCCGCCGCCGTACCCCACGGGGAACCTCCACCTCGGGCACGCGCTCGGCTGGTCGTACATCGACTTCACCGCGCGCTTCCACCGCCTGCAGGGCGACGCCGTCCTCTTCCCGCAGGGCTGGGACTGCCACGGCCTCCCGACCGAGGTCAAAGTCGAGGAGAACCACGACATCCACCGCACGGACGTCTCCCGCGAGGAGTTCCGGGAGATGTGCGTCGAGCACACCGAGGCCCGCATCACCGAGATGAAGCAGACGATGACCGAGATGGGGTTCTCCCAGGACTGGTCGGCGGAGTTCCGCACGATGGACCCCGAGTACTGGGGGCAGACCCAGTCGTCGTTCGTCGAGATGGCCGACGACGACATGGTCTACCGCGACGAACACCCCGTCAACTGGTGCCCGCGCTGCGAGACCGCCATCGCGGACGCCGAGGTCGAGAACGTCGACCGCGAGGGCACCCTCTACTACGTCACGTTCGAGGGCGTCGGCAACGACGACATCGAAATCGCGACCACGCGCCCGGAGCTGCTGGCCGCCTGCGTCGGGATGGCCGTCGACCCCGAGGACGAGCGCTTCGAGGGCCGCGTCGGCGACACGTTCGAGGTCCCGCTGTTCGGCCAGGAGGTCGAACTGCTCGCCGACGACGAGGTCGACCCCGAGTTCGGGTCCGGCGCCGTCATGATCTGTACGTTCGGGGACAAGCAGGACGTCGACTGGTGGGCCGAGTACGACCTCGACCTCCGGTCGGTGTTCACCGAGGACGGCCACCTCTCCGAGGAGGCCGCCGAGTTCGCGGGCCTGACCATCGACGAGGCCAAGACCGAAATCGCGGACGCGCTCGACGACGAGGGCTACCTCAACGACAGCGAGCCCACCGAGCAGAGCGTCGGCGCGTGCTGGCGCTGCGACACGCCCATCGAGATTCTCTCCAAGGAGCAGTGGTTCGTCGAGGTCGACCAGGACCTGATTCTGGAGAAGGCCGAGGACGTCGAGTGGATTCCCGAGCACATGCACGACCGCCTCGTCGACTGGGCGGAGGGCATGGAGTGGGACTGGGTCATCTCCCGCCAGCGCGTGTTCGCGACGCCCATCCCCGCGTGGGAGTGCGCTGACTGCGGGCACTGGCACATCGCGGAAGACGCGGAGACGCCCGTGGACCCCACGGAGGAAGACCCCGCCGTCGGCGCCTGCCCCGAGTGCGGCAGCCACGACTGGCGCGGCGAGACCGACGTCATGGACACGTGGATGGACTCGTCGATTACGCCGCTGCACATCTCCGGGTGGCCCGAGGACATCGACCTCGAGGAGTTCGAGCCGGTCGGCCTGCGGCCGCAGGGCCACGACATCATCCGCACGTGGGCGTTCTACACGCTGCTGCGGACGGGCGCGCTCACCGACGAGGCGCCCTGGGAGGACATCCTCGTCAACGGCATGGTGTTCGGCGACGACGGCAACAAGATGTCCAAGTCCCGCGGGAACGTGGTCGCGCCCGACGAGGCCATCGAGGAGTACTCCGCGGACGCCGTCCGGCAGGCGCTCGCGCTCGGCGGCCAGCCCGGCAGCGACGTCCAGTTCCAGTGGAAGGAGGTCAAGTCCGCCTCCCGCTTCCTGACGAAGCTCTGGAACATCGTGAAGTTCGCGGGCGGGCACTTCGACGAGGACACGCCCGACGTCGCCGACCCCGCGTACCGCGACGCCGACCGCTGGATTCTCTCGGAACTCACGCGCGTCGCCGACGAGGTCGAAGCCGAGATGGAGGCGTATCGGTTCGACGCGGCGCTCCGTCGCCTCCGCGAGTTCGCGTGGGAGGACCTCGCCGACGACTACGTCGAACTCGTCAAGGGCCGGCTGTACAACGGCCGCCCCGGCGAGCGCGCCGCCGCCGAGAAGACCCTCTACACCGCGGTCACCGCGGTCGTCCGGATGCTGTCGCCGTTCAGCCCGCACGTCACCGAGGAAATCTGGACCCACCTCCCCGGAACCGAGGGCAGCGTCCACAACGCGACGTGGCCCGACGTCGACATGCTCGACGAGGACGCCGAGGTCGCCGGCGAGTACATCGCCGAGACCGCGAGCGAAGTCCGCGCGTGGAAGTCCGAGAACCACATCCCGCTGAACGAGTCGCTGGACCGCGTCGAGCTCTACTTCGACGCCGGCAACGACGCGAGCCTCGACACGTACGACCTCAGCGAGACCGTCAACGCCCCCATCAAGCTCGTGGAGGGGCGCCCGGACATCGAACTCGTCCCCGTCGAGGCCGACGCCGACGACTCGAAGGTCGGCCCCGAGTTCCGCAGCGAGGCCGGCGCGGTCATGCAGGCGGTCGAAGACGCCGACCCCGCCGAGATTCAGGCCCAGATGCACTCCGGGGACACCGTCACCGTCGAGGCCGACGGAGAGACGTACGAACTCGACGCCGACTGGCTGACTGTCGAGGAGGAGTACCGCGCCCAGTCCGGCGAGGAGGTCGCGGTCGTCGAGACCTCCTTCGGCACCGTCCTCGTCTACGAGTAGGACGGCCACTACCTTCTACTGGCGCGCGGGCGACTCCGCGAGCATGGTCGACCTGACAGCACCACGAATCGAGGACGTCGTGCGCCTGCCCGAGGACGCGTTCCTCGACCAGGTCGCGGAGACGATGCACGCCGAAGACGTCGGCAGCGTCGTCGTCACCGGCGACACGACCGACCTCGCGGGCATCGTCACCGACCGCGACCTCGCGCTCGCGCTCCGCGACGGCATCGACCCCGAGCAGACGACCGTGGACGAGGTGATGACGCCCGACCCCGTCACGGCCGAGCAGGGCGCGGAAATCTTCGAGGTCGTGGAGACGATGCGCGAGGAGGACGTCCGCCGGCTCCCGCTCGTGGACGAGGCGGGCGACGTCGTCCGGCTGGTGAGCCTCGACGACGCGCTCGTGTTGCTCGGCGAGGAGATGGCCGACGTCGCCGAACTCGTCGAGACACAGGTGTAACCCCCGGCGCCGTCCGGAACCCGACTGCTTTTTCGCCGCCGTCCGCGAGAGAGGGGTATGGACCCCCGCATCGAGGAACACGCGGAAGTGCTGGTGGACTGGAGCGCGCGCGTCGAGGAGGGCGACGACGTCGTATTGAGCGTCGGCCCGGACGCCCACGAGCTCGCAGTCGCCGTCGCGGAGAAGGTCGGCGAGCGCGGCGCGAATCTCGTCACGACGTACGCGTCGAGCGAACTCGGCCGGGCGTACGCGCTCGCTCACGAGGACGACTTCGACGAGAACCCCGAGTACGAACTCGCGCTCTACGAGAACGCCGACGTGGTACTCTCCATCGGTGGCGGCCGCAATACCAGTGAAGGCTCGGACATCCCCGCCGAGACGCGCCGCGCACAGTCGAAAGCCCGGCAGGGCATCCGCGAGGCCCGGATGGACACGGACTGGGTGTCGACGGTCCACCCGACGCGGTCGCTCGCCCAGCAGGCGAACATGTCCTTCGAGGAGTACCGGGAGTTCGCGTACGACGCCATCCTCCGCGACTGGGAGGAACTGGCCGACCAGATGGCGAACATGAAGGAGATTCTCGACGCGGGCAGCGAGGTCCGGCTCGTCAAGGAGGACACCGACCTCACGATGTCAATCGAGAACCGGACTGCCGTGAACTCCGCGGCGTCGGTCGCGTACGACTCGCACAATCTCCCGTCGGGCGAGGTGTTCACCGCGCCCCACGCCACCGAGGGCGAGGTGTTCTTCGACGTCCCGATGACGATTCGCGGCGAGCGCGTGCAGGACGTCCACCTCACGTTCGAGGACGGCGAGGTCGTCGACTACAGCGCCGCCCAGAACGAGAGCGTCGTCGGCGAGATTCTGGACACCGATGAGGGCGCGCGCCGCCTCGGCGAGCTCGGCATCGGGATGAACCGCGGCATCGACCAGTTCACCGACTCCATCCTCTTCGACGAGAAGATGGGCGACACCGTCCACCTCGCGGTCGGCCGCGCCTACGACTCCAACTACCCCGAGGGCTACGAGGACGAGGCCAACGAGTCGGCCGTCCACGTGGACATGATTACGGACGTCAGCGAGGACTCGTTCATGGAAGTCGACGGCGAGGTCGTCCAGCGCAACGGGACGTTCCGGTGGGAAGACGGGTTCGACGGATAGCGTGGTCCGGAACGAACGGAGTGAGTGAGAACCACGAGGAGCCGAACGGCGAACAGAGTGAGCCGTGAGGACGCGGTCCGGTTCTCGGGAAATTCGAACGGGCGAGCAGGCCACGGCGTTTATCCCTCACCGGCGTGTCAATGTTTAGAGAGACACAATGTCGATACTCAACTCCGTCGGCGAACTCGTCGGCAGCGTCATCGCGGTCGCGTTGCTGCTCGCGCTCGCGGTAATCAGCTTCTTCGTGACCATCTTCATCGTCGACGCGGGCGCGAGCCTCGCCGGGCTCAGTCCGGGCGACGACTTCGTCACACTCGCGGCAGCGGTGTTGACCGCGGGCGCCATCGTCGGCGGCGCGTCCCCGCTGACGGCGATTGCCGGCGCAGAGAACGCGTAACGCTTCGCGCTACTTTTCGCGTTTTCAGCCCGTGAACCGTTCGTAGGGCGGACTTACCGCGGTCTTAGACTTCTGTATCGTGATGTCTCCACGCCGGTAGCGGTTGCTGTGGCGGTCTTTTTAGCGTCCTGCCGAACGCGGTACGGCAGGGCTCGGAAGAGCTCGCTCTCCCGGTGTAGATTTTTGCGGGGTCGCGCAGCGACCCCGCAAAAAGGTACGAGCTGGAGGGGAGTAAGCCCCCTTCTGTTCGGCCTGGCATTCGGCTGAGCGTCCACGCGGCCCCTTGCGGGCGTGTCGGGCTACCTTGCGCGCGTGGACTTGCACCGGCGGGGATTAGCCGTTCCATCGGTCCCCTCCCGTCTGGCTCGCGGCTGACGCCGCGCACCTGTAACGTGACCGACGTTCGTCGGTCACGCTCGCTCACGGCTTGCGCCGTTCGCGTGTAACGCGGCGAAGCCGCGCTTCCCTCGGCGGGTTAGCTTCCTCCCCTCGCGGGTCGGGTCGCGCGCCTCATCGGTTCGAGAGGGACGTGTCGTCTCTGTTCCAGTGCCGACGGTCTCCCGTCCCGGATTTGCATCCGGCCGCCTGCCCGAACGGGTGGGGGGACTTTCCTCATGCCTCGCGGCACGGGAGCCAGGCTCCCTCTGCTCGCCCGTTCTAGGAGTGCCGCGGCGTTAAGGGGTTCGGTTGCCCGGGCCGTCGGAGCGAGCGTCGACGACCACCCTGCAGTATTCAACCTTGTGGCCGCCGGAATTATGCAGATTCGTTGTAAGATAAGCAACCACTACGCTCGAGTCCGACTCACGTTCCGCGATTCGGCCGTCCTACGCAGCCGATGAGAAGTCCGCCGGGGTCCTCGCGCGTGAGGGGAAGAGTTCAAGTTAATCCTTGCCATATACAAACTCGTATGGCCGAGGCCCAGTCAGTAGTACTTTCCTTCGAGGACGGCGCCCGGACAGTCGAACTAGCACGCGAATCCGTCGAGGCGTTCGTCCGGAACGGCCAGCGCGAGCAGCCCGGAAGCATGCGGGATGCCTTCTACAACCGAACGAGCGCGTTCGTTCGACTGGAGTCCACCCACGGCCGCGGCCGGCTCCGGGGCTGCGCGGGCGCCCAGAAGTCCGCCCGCGACCTCGGGAGCCGCGACCAGCAGCTCGGGCACGCCATCGTCGAGGCGTCCATCAAGGCCGCCTCCGACGCCTCGTGTGGCTCGGAGGTCGAGGCCGCGGAGCTGCCGAACCTCCGCGTCTCCGTCTGCACGGTGTCGAATCTCGTCCTCACGGACGACCCCGTCGAGGACATCGAGCTCGGCGTTCACGGCGTCGCCATCGACGGCGACGGCCAGCACGGCTGGATGTATCCGACGCTGCCCGTCGAGAACGACTGGAGCGTCTTCGAGTACCTCGACCGCACCTGCCGGAAGGCGGGCCTCCCGAACGGCGCGTGGGAGGACGACGACGTGATGGTCACGCTCTTCGAGGGCCAGGTCTTCCGAGAGACCGGCGAGGACGCCGAGGAGCCCGTCGAAGAGCTCACCGCGTAGAACGGATTCCTTACTCCGCGCGCTCCCTGAAGCCGACACGCTCGGCGTCGTCGAGCGCGCGGTCGGCGGCGTCCTCGATGCTGAAGGTTCGGACGAGTTCGCCGTCCCGAATCAGCGGGTCAAGCAGCGACGTGCCGTCCGTCGGGCCGGGCCGGGCGGCGAGGCCGACGTGGTGGCCGCCGTCGCGCGTGCGGTAGACGTCTTTCTTCCCGGAGAGCTTCCCGCGCTTGGCCGCGGGCTCGCCCTCGACTTCGACGATGTCGAGCGCGAAGTCTACGGGGTCGGCGTTCGAGACGTGACTCCCGACGCCGAAGCCGTCCGCGACGTCGCGGAGATTGCGGAGTTCCGTCGGGCCGAGGCCCCCGCTGAGGAAGATGTCGACGTCCCGGCGGTCGCGGGCGTCCAGCTCCCAGCGAATCTCGCGGACGATGTGCCGGAAGTCGCCGCGCCGCGACCCCGTGGTGTCGAGGCGGACGCTGTCGAGGTCGTCGCCGAGTTCGTCGATGGCGCGCAGGACTTCGTCTTTCTCGTCGCTGTACGTGTCACAGAGCGCGACCCGCGGCACGGACTCGTCGACCGCGTCGTCGTACGCGCGCCACGCCGCCTCCTGGTTGCCGCGCCCGAAGCAGATGAGGAGGGCGTGGGGCATCGTCCCGCCGGCCTCGCGGCCGATGACGTCGCCGGCGGCGAGGTGGGAGAAGCCGTCGAGGCCGCCGACGAGCGCGGAGCGCTCGACCATCGCCGCAATCGAGGGGTGGACGTGGCGCGCGCCGAAGCTCAGCACTTGGGAGTCCGGTGCGGCGCGGCGAGCTTCGAGGGCGGCGGTCGCGACGCCGGAGGCGTGCGAGAGAAAGCCCAGTAGGGAGGTCTCGTAGCGCGCGAAGTCGCGGTAGTCGCCCTCGATGCGGAGGACGGGACCGCCGTCGAACAGCGACCCCTCCGGCATCGCGTCCACGTCGATGGGGAGGCCTTCGAGGAGGTGGGCGGCGTCCTTGACGCCCGCGAGCAGTTCGAACTCCCCGGTCGGGAACTGGTCGGCGGTGACCTCCGCGACCACGCGGGGGTTCTTCCCGGCGAACTCCAGGGTCGTCTCGGTGCGCTCGAAGTACGCGTCGGTCGCGCGCCCGCTCTCGATGGCCTCGGGCGGGACGACGTCGAAGCTCACGCGACCACCCGGCGAGTAGCCTGCATGCCCTCGGGTACACTCGCCCCGGCGAAAAAGCCTCGCCTCCCTACCGCGAGTGGACGTCCCCGAGGTCGTCGGGCGTCGGCGCGTTCACGATGGTGACCTCGTCCCCGGAGCGCGTGACGCGGAACGCGTCCGCGAACTCGCTCTCGTTCTCGGGGATGCGCCAGACGCCGTCCGAGCGCTCTTGGGCCCCCCAGTACTGGAGGAGCTGGCGGTACGTCTGCGCGAACTCGCGGGCGTCACCGCTGGAGTCGAACGCGAGCCGCCACGTGTACGCGGTGTCGTCGCCGTTCTCGTACACCCAGAGCTGCTCGCCGTCCCAGCCCGCGACGGGCTGGGTGGCGTAGTCGAACGGCGAGGACAGGTCAATGTTGCCGTTCGCGTCGAAGTCTAGGGGGTTCAACACGGCGCTCTGTGGATGGCGATTCTGCTCGTAGTACGTGTAGCCGAACATCGCGGTGAGGCCGCCGACGCCGACCTCGCCGTAGGGCGCGCGGCCGCCCGGCGTCACGCGCTCCCAGTCGTCGCTGGAGCGGTCGGGAAGCGAGACGTCCGTGGGCTGGTCGCTCCCGTACTTCTCGGGCTGGGCGACCTGCTCGGAGGACGCCGGCGGGTCGTCGTAGACGTCCACGACCGCGTCCCAGCCGCCGGCGTCGTGAACGTGCTCGACGAACGCCGACCCCGCGCTGTACGGGAAGTACGACATAGTGTAAATGCCGCGGTGAATGTCACTACTACCGCCACCGCCGCCGGACGCCTCGGGCGTCGCGCACTCCCACTCGACGCCGCAACGCTCGCTGTACTGGCTGTCGAGGAAGCTCGCTTCGCCCTCGATGAGGCCGTTGTGGGCGTTCGACTGGTCGCGGGTCGCCGACGAGAAGTTCGCGTTGAAGTTCCGGAACTGCAGGGCGTGCATCAGCTCGTGGCCGAGCGTGTTCTCGTCGATGGTCGGCGTCTCGGACTCGGAGATGACGACGATGCGGTCGTCGCGGGGCGTGTAGAACCCGAGGACGTTCGACCCGCGGTTGGAGTCCTGGACGGCAAGCGAGTCGTTTTGCTCGCCGACGAGGAACAGCGCCTCGAATTTCACGTTGTCGAACGTCTCCATGGCGTCGCTGGCGTTCCCGGAGCCGGCGTACTCCTCGCGGTACGTCGACCGCGAGATGACGTCCACGGACACCGGCTTCTGGAACTCGATGCCGCGGAGCTGCTCGACACGCGCCATCGAGCGGTTGACGACCATCTCGCGTTCGGTCTCGTTGAGGCCGTCACCGACAGTGACCGGGAGGGACTCGTTGTGCCAGTAGCCGCCCTCCCAGCCGAGCGCGTCGCCGGCGGGGTCGGCGTAGTCGAAGTCGCTCGTCGCGGGCGCAGTCGTGGTCTCCGCGGGGTCGCCGCCAGTCACCGCGGGGGACTGACAGCCCGCGAGCACGACCAGCGCGACGAACGCCACGGCGAGAATGCGGCGTGTCATTACACGCCGTTCGGACCGGACGGGGTAAAACGCTACGCACAGTCACACCGCCCGTAGTCGGACCGAACGGCTTAGTGGCTCGGCGTCGAGCCCTCGCGCATGGAGTTCGACGCCGAACGCACCGCTGTCGTCGTCGTGGACGTGCAGAACGGCTTCTGCCACCCCGAGGGGAGCCTGTACGCGCCCGCCAGCGAGGACGTTATCGACCCCGTCACCTCGCTCGTCGCCCGGGCGCGGGAGGCGGGCGCGAGCGTCGTCTACACGCGGGACGTCCACCCGCCCGAGCAGTTCGAGGACACCCACTACTACGACGAGTTCGAGCGCTGGGGCGAGCACGTCGTCGAGGGGACGTGGGACGCCCAACTGCACGACCGCCTCGACATCCGCGACGACGACTACGTCGTGGAGAAACACACCTACGACGCGTTCTACCAGACCGGCCTCGACGGCCACCTCGACGCGCACGGCATCGACGACCTGCTGGTCTGCGGGACGCTGGCGAACGTCTGCGTGCTCCACACCGCGGGGAGCGCGGGCCTGCGGGACTACCGGCCGGTGCTCGTCGAGGACGCCATCGGCTACATCGAGGAGGAGCACCGCGAGTACGCCCTCGACCACGCCGACTGGCTGTTCGGGGAGGTCGTCGACCGCGACGGCGTGGCGTTCGCGTAGCGGTCAGTGGAGGCTGCCGGATTCGGTTGGGGTCTTCCGGACGATGTAGAGCGCGCCGACGAGCACGGCGAGCAGGATTGCGAACCCGGCGGACGTCAGCAGCGCTTCCTGTGCGGCGTGGTCGTCGGGGTGGAAGCTGATGACCCGTCGGGTGACCGCGATGATGCCGGTGATGATGACGATGCGGACGACGCTCTCCTCGCGGGTGTACGCGACGACCGTCTGGTAGATTTCCACGATGATGAACAGCAGGAGGACGGTGTCGATGAGCGCGATGACCTCGCTGGTCTGCGTGATGGCGCCCGTGCGCACGAGGTCGAAGATGGTCAGCCCGAGGTCGAAGACGCCGACGGCGAACAGGAGGACGAGCACGTACGCGGCGACGATTTCGACCGACTGGATGAGCCGCTCGGTGATTCGTACGTGGTCGTCGACGTCCATGCGACGGGGTACAGCCGGGGCGCTATTAAGCGCGTGGGCGGGACTCGGCGGCGAGCGCGCTACTCGACCGAAACAGCGACGCTGTCACCGACCACGAAGTCGTGGCCGGGCGCGACCAGTTTGACGCCGAGGCGGTCGGTGCCGAACCACAGCGAGAGCCCGCGAATCGGCTTGTCGTTCGCAGTCACGGTGACGTCTCGCCACGCGACGGTGCGGTCGTCCGCGACGCCACCAGCGTGCGTCCCGAGGAACGAAACCGAATCGTCGATGCCGCTCGGTCCGAAGACGCCGCCGCCATCGTAGTGCGGGAATCCGCCGTCGAGTACGCGGCCGTCGTCGGTAGCGATGCCCGCGAGCGCGTCGCCCGGCGCGGGGTGCTTGGGCGCGTCAAGCAGCGCGTACGTCTCCCCGGTTTCGACGACCTCGCCCGTGCCGTCCCACGGGACGGCTTCGACTGGAGCGCCGAGGGTCAGCGAGAGCGACCCCGAGGCGCGCACCGGGTCGGCGTCGCGCTCGCGGAACCCGAGGTGGACGTGGTTGTCGACCCACGGCGCGAAGAAGCCCGAACGCACCAGCCGCCCGAGGTCGTCCCCGACTGCGACAGTATCCCCAGATTCGACGGCGGGTGCGACGTGGAGGACGCGTGCGAGGTAGTCGCCCGTGTCGACAACGATGAGGTGGTCGTGGTCGGCGGCGTACGGCTTCGACGGACAGCGGACGGTCCGCGTCTCCACGACGTCGCCTGCGATGGGGCTCGGGGCGCGGCCCGCGGCGTCGTCGGGGTACAAGTCCACCGCACAGCCGGCGTCGTGGGCGGGGTACGGCGAGTTGTAGAGGGACGCCCGCGGGTAGCGCGCGAGCACGTCGCCGTCCAGCGTGACCATACCCGCCAGTCGGACCGTGAGGATTTACCGCCGTCGGTCGAAGTGGCGGGTATGCGCGTGCTCCGCGGGCGAGCCGAGGACCGGGACGCCGACCGCGCGGCGACCCGCGACCTCCTCGACTCCGTCGCCGAGAATCGCGAGTCGGCGGTTCGCGTGTGGGCGCCGGGCCGTCAGCTCGCGTTCGGCCGCCGGGACGCCAACAGCGACGGCTACGAGGCGGCTCGGGCCGCCGCCCGCGAGCACGGCTTTCGGCCGGTCGAGCGCGGCGTCGGCGGTCGCGCGGTCGCGTACACCGACTCGACGCTGGCGTTCGCGCGAATCACGCCGGTCGAGGGCGTCCGCACGGGCCTCCAAGAGCGCTACGACGCGATGGTCGCGGACGTACTCGACGCGCTCGCGGCGGTCGGCGTGGACGCCGAGGAGGGCGAACCACCGGAGTCGTTCTGCCCGGGCGACCACTCCGTCTCCGCGGACGGGAAGCTCGCGGGCATCGCCCAGCGCGTGAAGAAGGACGCCGCGCTCACGTCGGGCGTGCTCGTCGTGGACGACCGCGACGAAATCGCCGACGCGCTCGCGGCCGTCTACCCGAAACTGGGGGTGCCGTTCGACCCGAAATCGGTGGGGAGCGTCGCGGCCGCAGGCGGCGAGGCGGAACGCGTCAGAGACGAACTGGAGGCCGCGCTCGTCGGCGATGCAGACATCGACGTAGAACGGCTTTAGGGACTTCGGCCACAGTACCAGCGATTACACAGCCGGCCCCCTGGCGGATTGAAAGGGCGAGGCGCGGTCGCCGAACCCCGGCGACGTAAGCACTGCAGCGAGTGAGCGACGCGAACGAGCGAAGCGCGCAGCGAGCCGCGGGAGGCGACCGTGCCGAGGGCTTTCTAATAGACATCGGCGGGAACGTACAGAAGATCTAGTCGCGTCCGGAGGACTTACGCGCCGGCCGTTCACACTCACAGTATGCGAGTAATCCGGAACGCGACGCTCCCCGACGGACTGGAGCGGGACGTCCGCATCACGGACGGCCGCATCGACGCGGTGGGCGAGGACCTCGACGGGGAGACGCTGGTGGACGCCACGGGGAAGCGCTTGCTCCCGGGGATGATTGACGCACACGTGCACTTCCGCCAGCCGGGGTACGGGCACAAGGAGACGTGGGCGACGGGGTCGCGGAGCGCGGCGGCGGGCGGGGTCACGACCGTCGTGGACCAGCCGAACACGGAGCCGCCGACGGTGACGGGGGCGGCGTTCGACGAGAAGGCCGAGTACGCGGCCGACTCGCTCGTGGACTGGGGTATCAACGGCGGCGTCACCGCCGAGTGGGAGCGCGAGACGCTGTTCGACCGGCCGCTGTTCGCGCTCGGGGAGGTGTTCCTGGCGGACTCGACGGGCGACATGGGCATCGACGCCGAGTTGTTCGCGGACGCCTGTCGCCGGGCCGCAGAGGAGGACGTGGTCGTGACGGTCCACGCCGAGGACGCGGAGCTGTTCGACGAGTCGGCCCGGGAGCGCGACGACGCGGACGCGTGGAGCGCGTACCGCACGGCCGAGGCCGAGGAGGCGGCCGTCGAACGCGCGGTCGGCGTCGGCGGGAACGTCGGCGCGACGGTTCACGTCGCGCACACGTCCACGCCGGAGGGCGTGGACGCGGCGCGCGCGGGCGGCGCGACCTGCGAGGTGACGCCCCACCACCTCTTCCTCTCGCGCGAGGAGCTCGACGACCTCGGGACGTTCGGGCGGATGAACCCGCCGCTGCGCAGCGAGGCGCGCCGCGAGGCGCTGTTCGAGCGGCTCGCGGACGGCGAGGTGGACGTGGTGGCGACCGACCACGCGCCCCACACGCGCGAGGAGAAGGACGCGAGCATCTGGGACGCGCCCTCGGGCGTACCGGGCGTCGAGACGGCGCTGCCGCTGCTGCTGCAGGCCGCCAGCGAGGGACGCCTGAGCTTCGAGCGCGTGCGGGACGTGACGGCCGCCAATCCCGCCGAGATTTTCGACCTGCCGCGGAAGGGCCGCATCGAGGCGGGACGGGACGCCGACCTCGTGCTCGTTGACCCCGAGGAATCCCGGGAAATCCGCGGCGACGACCTCCACTCGAACTGCGGGTGGACGCCGTTCGAGGGGATGGCGGGCGTGTTCCCGGAGTTGACGCTGGTGCGCGGGACGGTCGTCTGGGACGGCGAGGCGTTCGCCGACCACGGCGGCGAGAACGTCCGCGCGTAGTCGCCAGCAGGGCTTAGTGGCGGGGCGGCGACCACAGGGGTATGCGAACGGTCGTCGCGCTCGGCGGGAACGCGCTCGCGCCGAGCGGGGAAGCCACGATAGCCGCCCAGCGCGAGCGAATCGAGGCGACCGCCGACCAGCTACGGGAACTCCACGAGGCGGGCCACGACCTCGTGTTGACCCACGGGAACGGCCCGCAGGTCGGCGCGCTGCTCCGCCAGCAGGAGGAGTCGGACGCGCCCGAGCGGCCGCTGGACGTGCTCGTCGCGGAGACGCAGGCCCAGCTCGGCTACCTCCTCCAGCAGGCCCTCGACGAGCGCATTCACGCCAGCGTCGCGTCGGTCGTCACGCAGGTGGAAGTCGACCCCGAGGACCCGGCGTTCGGGGAGCCGTCGAAGCCGGTCGGCCCGTACCTGAGCGCCGAGCAGGCCGGCGAGCGCGACTTCGAGACGACGGACGTGACGACGCCGGAGGGCGAGACGGCGCACCGGCGGGTCGTCCCGTCACCGGAGCCGAGGCGGATTTTAGAGGGCGAGCGCATCGAGACTCTCGTCGGGGACAGCGAACCCGTCGTCTGCGGCGGCGGGGGCGGCGTCCCAGTGACTGTCGGGGACGACGGAATCGAGGGGGTGGCGGCGGTCGTGGACAAAGACCACACGACGCGCCTCGTCGCCGAGCGCGTCGGTGCGGACGTGCTGGTGATGGCGACGGACGTGCCCTGCGTGTACGCGGACTTCGGGACGCCCGAGCAGTCACGCATCGCGGACGCGACCGCCGCAGAGATGCGCGAGCACCTCGCTGGCGGCGAGTTCGGCGAGGGGAGCATGGAACCGAAAATTCAGGCGTGTCTGGACTTTCTGGACGCGGGCGGCGAGCGCGCGGTCGTCGCGGGCACCGAAGACGTCGCTGCGGCGGTCAGAGGCGACGCCGGCACGCAGATTCACCCGGGCTAGACGCCGAGCGCTATCGACGTGACGGCGGCGGCGAACGCCCAGCCGGCGCCCGTCCACGACAGCACGAAGAAGGCCTCGCGGGCGCCGGCCTCGGTCCACGCGGAGCCGACGTCGACGTACTGCTTGACGCCGCGGAGCGTCTCGCCGAGGCCGACGGCGGTCGCCCACGCGAACACGCCGAACCCGAGCACGAGCGCGCCGAGCGCGAACGCCGTGTCCGTGGCGCCCTTCGGGGACGTGACGACGAGTAGCGCCAGCGAGACGGCGATGCCGACGGCGGCGCCGCGGAGCGTCCAGCGGCCCGCGCGAACCACGAGTTCGCGTGGACTCGCCGAGTCCTCGCGGGGGGAATCAGTCAACGGCTTCCCGCATCCGCGGGTCGAGGGCGTCCCGCATCCCGTCCCCGAGGAGGTTGAACCCCAGAACCGTCAGTGCGAGGAACAGGCCGGGGAAGAACGACCACCACCACGCGCCCGAGAAGAGGCCGTACTCGACGCCGTTCGACAGCATCATCCCCCACGTCGGCTCGCCGGGGCTAGCGCCGAACCCGAGGAACGACAGCGCCGCGATGTCGATGATGGCGAGCCCGAAGTTCAGCGTCGACTGGACGGTGATGGGCGCCAGGCAGTTCGGGAGGACGTGGCGCACGAGCAGCCGGGGGTCGGTCGCGCCGAGCGCGCGCGTCGCCTCGATGTACTCGTCTTCCAGCACTTTCAGCGCGGCGCCGCGGACGACGCGCGCGAACCGCGGCGTGTACACGAGCGTCAGCGCCGCGACCGCGCGCCACAGGCCAAGGTTATCCGGGAAGATGGTGACCAGCGCGAGCGCCAGCAGCAGCGACGGGAACGACAGCAGCACGTCCATCGTGCGCATGATGACGTTGTCCGTGAGGTCACCGTAGTACGCCGCGACGATGCCGAGACCGACGCCGAGCACGGTCGAGGCGATGACCGTGACGGTGCCGTACAGCATCGCGTACCACGCGCCGTACAGCACGCGCGGGAAGATGTCGCGGGCCTGGCCGTCCGTCCCGAACCAGTACTGCGCGCTCGGCGCGGCCTCGGTGGGGTTCGTGCCGAAGTTCGTGGACGTAATCGCGTTCAGGTCGTAGGCGAACCGCGCGTAGATGGCGACCGCGAACACGCCCAGGATGAGCGTGATGCCGATGACCGCCAGCCGGTTCGACAGCAGTTCGGAGAGGAACGGGCTCGCGCGGAGCCGTTCGACGATGCCACGGTCGACGTCGGGGGTCTGGGTTTCGGTGCTCATTGTTCGATGCGGGGGTCAAGCACGGAGTAGGTCACGTCCACGAGGAGGTTCACCAGCGTGTACATCACCGCGAACACGAGCACGGTGGCCTGCACGACCGGGTAGTCGTTCTGGTTGATGGCGTCCACCAGCAGCGTGCCGATGCCGTTGATCTCGAAGACCGTCTCGGTGAGGACGGCGCCGCCCAGCAGCGCGCCGAACTGGATGCCGATGATGGTGATGACGGGGATGAACGCGTTCCGCAGGCCGTGTTTCATCGTCGTAATCTTCTCGCCCTGGCCCTTCGCGCGGGCGGTCCGCATGTAGTCCTGCCTGATGACCTCGATCATCGACGAGCGCATCATCCGCGAGATGAGCGCCATCTGGTAGATGCCCAGCACGACGACGGGCAACAGGAGGTGGCGGGCCGCGGACCGGAACGCGAGGAGGTCGCCCTCAAGCAGCGTATCGACGAGGATGAAGCCGGTGGCGGAGTCGATGAAGTGCGCGGAGCCGATGCGGCCGCTGGTGGGGAGGACGCCGAGGAACTGCGCGAACAGCAGGATGAGCAGCGGTCCGCTCCAGTAGATGGGGATGCTGATGCCGCTGAGCGCGCCGATGCGCGTGAGGTGGTCGGTCCACGTGTCCTGCTTGACCGCGCTCAGGATGCCCAGCGGCAGGCCGAACAGCAGGCCCGCGAGCTGGCCCAGCACCGCGAGTTCGATGGTGATGGGGAGGCGGTTGGCGAGAATCTGGCTGACGGGCGTGCCGCGCTGAATCTGGTAGGACTCGCCGAAGTTGAACGTGGCGGCCTCGCCGAGGAACCGGACGTACTGCTGCCAGAGCGGGTCGTTCAGCCCGAGTTCCGTGCGGACTTGCTCGACGAACGCCTGGCTGGCTCGGTTCCCGGCAATCGCGACCGCGGGGTCGCCCGGCGAGAGGTGGAGAATCGCGAACACCACGGTCGCCACCCCGAACAGCACGGGGACGAGGAGCAGCAACCGTTTCGCGACGAACCGCTTTGAGACCATTACGCGAAGGGGGGAGTGCGAGTGGTAAAAAGCTCCCGTCGTGGGGGCGTTACTCGAGCTCGACGAGGTCGAGGTGCGGGCCGCCGATGGCCGAGATGGTGTAGTTGCTCACGCGGTTGCTGACACCGCGCACCTCCTCGGCGTAGTCGATGTACACCCACGGCGCCTCGTCGTGAGCGATTTCGGCGGCGTCGCTGTAGAGGCTCGCGCGCTCGCTCTGCGTGGTCGTCGTCTGCGCCTCCTCGATGAGGCTCATGTACTCGGAGTTCGCCCACGCCGAGCGGTTCGACGTGTTGAAGCCCTCGGTGTCCCACGACACCCAGTCCTGGCCCTCGGGCACCTCGCACTGCGGGTGCAGGAGGACGTAACAGAAGTTGTCGGGGTCGGCGTTGTCAGTGTACCAGCCCGCGAGGCTGGCGTCGTGGCGCCCCTCGGAGGTGTACGTGAGGTAGTCGCCGAACTGCCGGTCGTCGATGGTGACGTCGATGCCGACCTCGTCGAGGTTCGACCGGATGGTCTCGGCGGTCGGGAGCGGCGCGGGGTTGTAGCCGCGGGGGTTCTGGAAGGTAGTCAGCTCGAAGGAGAAGCCGTCGCCGTAGCCGGCTTCTTCGAGCAGCGACTGCGCCTGCTCGGGGTCGTGGGGGTACGGGCTGAGGTCGTCGTTGTGCCCGAACAGCGCGGGCGGAATCGGCTGGTCGGCCTGCGTCGCGATGCCCGAGTAGATGTTCTCGACGATGGACTGCGTGTCGATGGCGTAGCTGACTGCCTGCCGGACGCGGCGGTCGCGGAACGCCTCGACGCGGGACATGTTGAAGCTCATGTACCCGATGTTGATGCCCTGCGTCGTCTCCGCGGACGCGGTGTCCGAGTCCTCGATGGTCTGGATGGTGTCCGGGTCCAGGCCGTCGATAATCTCCATCTCCTCCTCGACGAGCGCCTGCGCGCGCGTGGAGTTCTGACCGCGCGTGAGGAACAGCACCTCGTCGACGTTCGGGCTGTCGCCCCAGTAGTCGCCGAACGCGGTGAGCTGGATGCGGTTGTTCGAGTTGTCGAGCTCGGAGAGCTCGAAGGGGCCGGTGCCGACCATCTCCTGGGCGAGGTTCGTGTCGCCCTCGATGGCGTCCTGGGAGATGACCACGGAGACGAACATCGCGAGGTTCCGGAGGAACGGCGCGTACGTCTGCGAGAGCGTGATGTTCAGGGTGTAATCGCCGTCCTTGGAGACGCTGTCGATCCAGTTGCCGAGCGTGAACGGCCCGTACGCGGAGGCGTCGTCGAAGTAGTACTCGTAGTCCTCGTCGACGAAGCGCCGGTAGCTGGCGATGAAGTCGTCGGCGGTGAACTCGGTGCCGTCGTGGAAAGTCACGCCCTCGCGGAGCTGGAGGGTGACGTTCGAGCCGTCCATCGTCCAGTCGGTCGCCAGCGACTCGGTGAGCGTGGCTTCGCCGGGCTGGAAGCCGATGAGCGTCTCGTAGGCCTGGTTGGTGACCTTCGCGACTTCCCCGCTGGTGGTGGCGTGCGGGTCAAGCGTCTGGGAGTGCGAACCCCGGCCGTACCGGAGCGTGCCGCCGCCACCGCCGCCGCCGAGACAGCCGGCGACCGAGCCCGTCGCGGTCGCGGCGACGGTTGCGGTACCGGCAGCCTTCAGGAAGCTGCGCCGTGAGACCTGACTGTCATTGCCTGCCATAACACCACGCCCGGCGGCGACCTAAATAATAGTATCGGATAGTAGTGGTGGAACCGGCACACGCCGCGGGGATGCCCGTTCGGCACTCTTCGGTAGCTGCGAAAATTACCGCAGACGCGGGGAGCAGGGGGTCAGACGGCCGCTGGGCTCACTCCGCGTCCGCGAACAGGTGGCACGCCGCGGGGTGGTCGTCGTCGCCGAGGTGGGGGTCCTCGCGCTCGCAGACGCTCTCGAAGGTCTCGCGGAGGACGTCTTCGGCGGCCTCCCAGTCGCCCTCCGCGAGGTGGTCGAACGACTCCTCGACCGCGTCGCGCGCCCGGCCGGCGAGCGGCTCGTCGAAGAACTGGTCGTGGAGGACCGCGTGGAGGCCGCTACCGCCGTCCGCGACTGCTCGGTCGCCGGCCGCCGCGTCGGCCGCCCGCTCGCGCGCGGCGTCGAGGTCGATGTCCCGGGCCTCCACGCGCTGCCGGTAGAACATCACCTCGCGGTAGCGCTCCTGCTCGATGTCGAGGTCCTCGGGCGGAATCACCGACGGGCACCGCGTGCGGAAGTGACAGCCCGACGGCGGGTCGATGGGAGAGGGAACGTCCCCCTTCAGGATGGTGCGGTCGCCGGTCTCCGCGAGCGGGTCGGGCTCGGGAATCGCGGACAGCAACGCGTTCGTGTAGGGGTGCTTGGGGTCGCCGAACAGCTCGTCCGTCCCGGCGACCTCCACGATTTCCCCGAGGTACATCACCGCCACGCGGTCGGAGATGTGACGCACCACGGAGAGGTCGTGGGCGATGAACAGGTACGTCAGCCCGTACTCCTCCTGGAGGTCCTCCATGAGGTTGATAATCTGGGCCTGCACGGAGACGTCCAGCGCCGAGACGGGCTCGTCGGCGACGATGAAGTCCGGGTCGACCGCCAGCGCCCGCGCGATGCCGACGCGCTGGCGCTGCCCGCCCGACAGCTCGTGGGGATAGCGGTCGTACTGGCTGGGGTCCAGCCCCACCTCTTCGAGGAGTTCGACGACGCGCTGGCGGCGGTGGCCCTCCGCGAGCTCGTGAATCTTCAGCGGCTCCATCACCGTCTGCCCGACCGTCATCCGCGGGTCCAGGCTCGACATCGGATCCTGGAACACCATCTGCATGTCCTTGCGCTTCTCGCGGAGTTCGGTCTTCGAGAGGCTCCCGAGGTCGTCGCCCGCGAACACGACCGTGCCGTCGGTCGGCGGGTCGAGGTGGAGCAGCGCCCGGCCCGCCGTGGACTTCCCGCAGCCGGACTCCCCGACGAGGCCGAGCGTCTCGCCCTCGTGGACGTCGAGGCTGACGCCGTCCACGGCCTTCACGCTGGGCTCCTCGCCCGGGAAGAACCGGTCGAACCAGCTGTCCTCCTGCTCGTAGTACTTGCGCATCTCCTGGAGTTCCACGAGCGGCTCGCCGACCTCGTGGTCGGTCCGCGAGGAGACGCCCTCGACGCCGTACTCGCTCTCGTCGAACTCCGGGACGATGCACTTCGAGCGGTGGTCGACGTCCTCGGGGCCGTGCTGGAGGAACGGAATCTCGCCCTCCCGGCACTCTGGCTGGGCCCACGGGCAGCGGTCCGCGAAGTGGCAGCCCTCGGGCATGTCGATGAGGTCCGGGACGTTGCCCTCGATGGGCGTCAGGCGCTCCTTGTCCTCGGTGGGAATCGACTCCAGCAGCGTGTACGTGTACGGGTGGCTGGGGTTGTGGAATATCTCCTCGACGGGGCCCTCCTCGACGATTTCGCCCGCGTACATCACCGCCACGCGGTCGCAGGTCTCCGCGACCACGCCGAGGTCGTGGGTAATCATCAGCACGGACATCCCGAACTCCTCCTGGAGGTCGTCGATGAGGTCCAGAATCTGCGCTTGGATGGTCACGTCCAGCGCCGTCGTCGGCTCGTCGGCGACCAGCAGCCGCGGCTGGCACGCCAGCGCGATGGCGATGAGCACGCGCTGGCGCATCCCCCCGGAGAACTCGTGGGGGTACTCGTCGAGGCGGGTCGTCGCCTCCGGAATCCCGACCTCCGTGAGGATGTCGACGACGTCCTCGAAGACCTCCTCGTCGTGCTCGCGGCCGCCGACCTTCGGGAGAATCTCGCGAATCGCGTTCAGCCACGTGTCCCGCTTGCGGTCACCGTAGCGGTGGAGGCGCAGCGACTCGGCGACCTGCTCGCCGACGGTCACCGCGGGGTTCAGCGACGTCATCGGGTCCTGGAAGATCATCCCCATCTCGCCGCCCCGCACCTTCCGCATCGCCTCCTCGGGCGCGTCGGTGAGGTCGAGGACGCCGTCGGTCACCTCGACGTCGGCCGCGTCCGCTCCGCTCAGTAGGTCAGCGCGCGCGTCGTCGTCCACGTAGACGAAGCCGTCGTCGGCGTCCTCGATGGCGGTTTCGAGGGTGTCAGCGACGACGGACTCTGTCGCGCCGTCGGCCAGCCGGTCGGCGGCCTCCCGCAGGGAGTCCGCGAGGGCCGCGGGGTCGTCCTCGCCCGCGAGGTCGTCGGCCATCCCGCGCAGTTCCGCGGGCATCGACTCGACGCCCTCGCCGACGCGGAGGTCGCCGACGACTTCCCAGACCGCGTCCACGAGTTCGAACGGATAGGGGACGACGCTCCCCTCGAAGTCGCCCGCGAGGTCCGCGGCGAGGTCCGCCGCGCGGAACGTCACGCGCCCGTCCACGACGTCACCGGGGTCGTCGACGAGGTCCATCGCCGACAGTGCCGTGACGCTCTTCCCGGAGCCGGACTCGCCGACGAGGCCGACGGTCTCGCCCTCCTCGATGGTGAGGTCGATGCCGTCCACGGCCTTCACCGCGCCGCGTTCGGTCTCGAACTGCGTCCGCAGGCCGGAGAGCGACAGGAGGTCAGTCACTGGGCAGAATTCGCAGTCCACTCAAGAAATACCTTGCGGGACTTGGGCAACGCTTATCCCCGGCGCCGCCCGCGACACAGACATGACCGAGACCCCCGCCGAGGGCGGCCCGACCAGCCAGCCCACCGAGCAGGGCTGGCAGGCCGTCGTCGAGGACATGGCGGCGACCGCGGAGGCGTACCGCGACCGCGGCTGGACGACGCTGGAACTGCACCCCGGCGACTCGGTGCTCGTGGACTCGGAGTTCCGCACCGGCCTCGACGTGGTGTTGCCGGGCGACGAGTACGAGGACCTCGAAGCCCTCGCGGCGGACGCGTCGTTCACGGACGTGGACGTGTTCCAAGCCGCCGCGGACACCACGACGTACCTGCTCGTCGTGGAGAAAGACCCCGACAGCGAGACCGCGGTGTTCGTGCCCGCGTACTACGACACCGCGTCCTCCGCGGAGAAGCTCGATACGATTCGCGAGAGCGGCGAACTCCGGCTATTCTGCCGCCGGCTGAACGACGACTACGTGGAGTTCGTCCACGAGAACGTCGCCCCGTTCCTCCCCGAACAGCCCAACGCCTAATCGTCGGCGCTGGCGTCCGCGTCGATGGTGTGCCCGCAGTTCGGGCACTCGGTGCCGTCGTGGCGCAGCTCGTCGCTCGCGGAGCGCACGTCACGCATCACCGACGAGATGCGCTCCTCGGCCTCTAACTCCTCCTCGACGGCGAGGTCCACGCCCTCGACCTCCAACAGGAACTTCGCAACCTCCGTCACCTCGTACATCAGGTCGTCGAGCTCGTCGGCCGTGAAGAACCCGGACATCGCGCCGTAGAGGAACGTCGCGCCCGCCATCCGCACCTTGTCCTCGAACGCCGACCGCGCCTGATTGACCGCCTGCGGGCTGTACGTGTCGGTCATGAACGGCACCAGCTCCGGGAGGTTCTCCCCGATTTTCGTCATCTCCACGCCGGTCTCCGTGCGGAAGTCCGCGCAGAGCCGCGCAATCGCCCATTCGCGGGCCGTGATGTACGTGCGGTCCCGGAGAAACTCGTTGACGCGGTCGTACTGCGCGCCGTCCATCTTCGAGAACCGCGCGTACTCGCGGACGTCCTCGGGCACGTCGTCGGCGTCGTCGGTCGAGCCCTCCGCCGGCTCGACGGCCGGCGTGAGGTCCCAGTCTGCGGGAGAAGCGCGTTCGGGCATGGAGTAGGGTTGCCGTGTTGAGCGCAAAAGCGTGTCGCCGGGAGCGTGCTCGACCGCAGGGAGAGCACGTTGAAGCGAGCGGCGACCGACGGGAGCCGCGAGTCCCGGCAAGGAGCCGAGCGGAGTGAGACTCCTCGTTACGGCGAACGTTGAACAGAGTGAACCGTGAGCGAAGCGACCCGCGAGCGGCGGTCGAAGCCAGATAACGATATAAGTGCGCTGCGCACGCGTACGCGAGTGTATGGCGGTCGAACGTGTGCTACGGAAGTGGGGGCAGGCGGGCGTGCTCGTCCTCGCGTGTCTCACGTGGGTATCCTTCCGTCCGGACGTATTTCGCGGGCTCGTCACGGACGGAGCGAGCATCGTCGGCACGCTGTACGAGGCCGTACACGTCGTGGTGTTCGGCGTCATGGTCGCGGCGCTGGCCCACGAGGTGTGGCAGACGGGGACTGAGTGACCGCTCGCTCACTTGTTCGGAGGCGACTCGCGTCGCTCGTCGCCGCCCGGTTCACGGCTCCCTGCGGTCGCCGTTCACGTAGCCAGGGATTCTTCGCTTCGCTCGGAATCCCCCAATTCGCGGGTCGCTTCGCTCCCCGCTCACGTATTCGGAGACGGTTCGCTCCGCTCACCGTCTCCCAGCCGAATCCTTTTACTCGGCGGCGCTGACAGTCCGACTATGAAAGTGCTGCTGGGCATCGGCGGTGCAGACGACTCCCTCGACGCGCTCCACGAGACGGTCGAGCGAGCGGTCGAGACGGGCGACGAGGTGACGGTGGCGGTCGTGGAGAACCCCGACAGCGACCGGGAGCCGGATGACCTCGTGGACGTGGCCCGAGAGACGCTGACGGAGGCGGGACTGGAGGCGGACGTGCGGCGGCTCTCGGGCGACCCGGGGAGTAGCATCGTGCAGTTGGCGGAGAGCGAGGAGTTCGACCAGATCGTGCTCGGGGGCGGCCAGCGCAGCCCGATGGGGAAGATTCGCCTCGGGAACATCGCGGAGTTCGTGCTGTTGAACGCGCGCGTGTCCGTGAAGTTGGTGCGTTAGCATGACCGACGAACGCGCGTACCCCGACGAGGTGGTCGAGGAGTTCCCGCGGCCGCCGCGGGAGTTCGAGGACGGCGACGGGCGGACCATCGACGTGCGGGCGTGGGAGGGCGAGCACGGCCCGGGCGACGACGCCTTCGAGGCGGTCGTGGAGATGTACGTGGAGTTCGACCCGGCGGACCGCGCGCAGGGCGTGCCGCCGGTCGGCGAGGACCGCATCCGGGAGTGGCTGGCGAACCTCTTCGAGCAGGACGGCTACGACGTGCTGGCGTGGCACGGCGACGAGGTGGCGGGCCACGCGACGCTCGTGCCGGACAACGAGACGACGTACGAGCTCGCCATCTTCGTGCATCAGGACTTCCAGGGCGCGGGCATCGGCACGAAGCTCATCGAGGCCCTGCTCGGCCACGGGCAACAGCAGGGCGCGGAGTACGTCTGGCTCACCGTCGAGCGGTGGAATCGGCCGGCGGTCGCGCTCTACGAGAAGGTCGGCTTCGAGACGGCCGCGGCCGAGAGCTTCGAGATGGAGATGGCGATTCGGCTGAACTGACGCGGTTCGGATACTGTTTTGTCGAGCGCGCCAGAACGCCCGACTATGTCCCCTGATTGGTCCGACGAACACGTCTCGCGGGCGAACCGGTTCACGCTCCACGCGGTGCTGGCGTGGGTGGCGCTGGTCACGCTGCAGGCGATTCTGGTGCCGACCGGCACCGCCGGCGCGCTGCTGGCGGGCGCGTTCGCGCTGGCCGCGACGTGGGTGCTCGTCCACTCGCTGTTCACGCAGGTGGACAGGCTCGTGAAGACGCGAATCGCGGAGGCAGACGGCGAGCCGGCCGGAGAGTCAGACTGAGAGGACGGGCTGGCTGGCGTACAGCAGCACGTACTCGGCGGCCTTCTCGAGGACGTCGCCGGTCTCGTCGAGCATCCCCTCGCGGGGGATGGTGAGGAAGTCGGCGTCGACGTCGGCGGCGCAGTCGAGGATGACGCTGCCGGGGTGCTGGAGTTTGCGCGTCGTGGAGAACCCGTACGCGATGGTGGAGTCGACGCGGACGTCCTCGGGCGCGAGCTCCTCGACGTCGTTGAGGAACGTCCGGGTCTCGTCGGCGAGTTCGGGTTCGTCGACTTCGCCGGCGTGGATGCCGCGGCTGACCGTCTCGCCGAGGACGTACAGCGCGTGGGCGTCAGCGTCGTAGCGGTCCGCGACCGCGAACGCGTACTCGGCGGCCGTGACCGAGGCGTCGGTCCCGTCCACGGGCACGAGCACGGTGTCCACTTCGAGGGTCATGGCTGGGTCTGCGCGGGCGGGCTACTAAAGCGCTCCGCGTGTGCGGGCGCCACTGCCGCGTGGGTTTAAGGGGCGCGGGCGCCCAGCGTCGGGTATGATAGAGACGGTGGTCATCGCGACCGACGGCTCCGAGAGCGTGGGGCGCGCCGTCGCGGTCGCGCTCGACTTCGCGGAGCGTTTCGATGCGGACGTGCACGCGCTGTACGTCTTAGAGGAGAGCGAGGTCGAGAGCGCGCCCGCGGAGGTCCGCGAGGAGATGCACGACGCCCTCGAAGAGCGCGGCGAGGAGGCCGTCGCGGACATCGCCGACGAGGCCGACCGGCGCGTGACGACGGCGGTCCGCGAGGGCCGGCCGGCCGCGGAAATCAGCCAGTACGCCCGCGACGTGGACGCCGACGTGGTGGCGACGGGGACGCGGGGCCGCCACGGCGAGAACCGCTTTCTCATCGGGAGCGTCGCCGAGCGCGTCGTGCGGACGTGCCCGGTGCCCGTGCTGACAGTGCGCCAGCTCGACGACAGCGAGTAGGGCGACCAACCACGGGGTTCTTTGCGCGGCCGCGCCTCCCTCCGGTATGGAAGATTGGGTCATCGAGGACGAAGACATGCCGCTGGAGCGGAAGTCACTGCTCCCCGGCAAGGGCTTCTTCATCCCGGACAGCATCCACGAGGAGCGCAAGGACCGAGAGATTCGCGAGGAGGCCGAGGGCGCGGACGTCCTCGTCGTCGCGGACCCGGACGCCGACGGGATGGCGTGTGCGGCCATCGTCCGCGAGGTGTACGGCGACGCGGCGCTCGTGCCCGCCGGCCCCCACGAACTCGAAGACGGCCTGCGGCGCGCCGCGGAGTTCGGCGCGGACGGCGCGACGGTGTTCGTCTGCGACCTCTGCCCCGACGAGTTCCGCTACGTCGAGGACGAACTGGCGTACCTCGTCGAGCACGCCGGCGACGTCCACTGGTACGACCACCACCAGTGGACCGAGGACGTCGAGGCCGCCGTCCGGGAGGCGGGCGTGGACCTCGTCATCGGCGACTCCGAGGAGGAGTGCACCGCCGACGTCGCGGTGCGCTCGGTCGACGCGGACCTGCCGCGGTACCTCAAGGAGCTGGCGGCGGTCACCCGCGACCACGACCTCTGGCTGAAGGAGGACCCGCGCAGCGACGACCTCGCGGACTACTCCTACTGGGTGGACACCGACGAGTACATGGAGACGATTCAGGAGCACGGCGCCGACCTCCCCGAGGACGTCATGGAGTTCCTCGAGGAGCGCCGCGTCGAGAAGAACGACCTCATCGACCGCGCGGTCGCGCGAGCGTCGCTGCGCGAGGTCAACGGGTGGACGGTCGGCGTGACCTACGGCCGTTGCTCGCAGAACGAGGTCGCGGAAGCGCTGCGCGAACAGGGCGCCGACGCCGCCGTCATCGTCAAGCCCTCCGGGAGCGCGAGCATCCGCGGCACCGAGGACTTCCAGCGCGCCCACGAGGTCGCCCGTCAGGTCAACGGCGGCGGCCACCCGAAGGCGGCGGGCTGCAAGCCCGACATCTACGAGGACATGCTCGACTACGCGAACCACTGGACGTCGCAGGGCGCGACCGCGAAACAGGTCATCCTCGACGGCTTCCGCAACCTCGACCCCGAGGAAGAGCCCGAGGAGTCGTAGCTAGCGCTCGCCCGCGAGCCACTTGTCGGAGTACGACTCGCCGCAGGAACAGTAGACGTAGGCGTGGATGACGTCGCCCTCAGCGTAGAGCCCGCCGACCTCCTCGTTCTGCGGCTCGGCGAACGAGAACGCGAACTGCGCGCTGTGCTCCTGTGGGCCGTCGCTTGCGTGCGGGCAGTCGCCGCCCGCGAGGTCGCCGTCCACGTGCCCGGGGTTGTCCATCGCGGCGGACCCGAAGTCCATCGCGCCCATCCCCGTAATCGACTTGAAGACGCTGCGGCCGCGCTCGCCCTCGACGACGAGCACGACGCCGTCCTCGACCCGTTCGGCGTCGTCGCGGTCGGCTAGCTTCTCGACGTCGGAGACGTACGACTCGGAGAGGTAGAGTGCGACGTCGTCGGTCCTGTCGCCGGCGAGATACGCGTCGTAGTCGCTCACGGCGACGAATACGCGGCGACCGCGAAAAAGCGTGGCGTTCCGTTAGGCTTCGGCTTCCTCGGCGTCCTCGTCCTCGGCGTCGCCCTCGCCGTAGAGGGACTCGACGGACTCCTCGCCGCGCTCGCTGATGGAGACGTTGAGCTGGGCGACTTCCTCGGAGACCTCCTTCCCGCGGACGGTGACGCGCTTGCGCTCGCCGTCGTCCTCGGGGTTGAAGCCGGGACCGCCAGTGAGCAGCACGTCCTTGAGCGCGGAGCCGTTGACGTCGTTGCGCATCGGTCGGCCGGCGGCGTCGCTGCCGCCAGTGATTTCGACGGTGTAGCCGTCGAGGCCGACGGCTTCGCCGTCGACTTCGTCGCCGAGTTCGAGGCCGAGGAACCGGTTCGCGTCCTGTCCGTCTACCTCCTGCTGGTAGCTTCGCCCCGACTCGGGGTCGGCGACGACAACTTGGAACGTAGCCATGCGTGAAACCAGTCGGGCGCAGTTCAAAAACCCGTCGAAGCCGCTCCCGGCGGCAGGACGCCCCACGACGGGGAATTGCGGATGTTGGGGGGGTGGCGGCGACCCGAGCGTTGAAGGCGCGGCCCACACAACCACGCGGTGACTGGCATGGACCGCCGACACCTGATGGACCGCCTCGACGCCGAGTTCGGCGGGACGCCCGCGGAGCGCCGCGTGGTCGCGCGGACGGCCGGCGACCTCGCCGACGCCGGCGTGCTCGCCGACGACCTCGACTTCGAGGTGACCGCGGAGGCCGTCGTCGACCAGCTGACGGACGCGCCGGGCGGGTCGCCGGCGGAGCGCTGGAACTGGTGGATGGGCGCGCTGGAGGCGTCCCACGGCGGCTACCGGCGGTTCCGCGTGACCGCGTGGCAGCGCGAGGACTCCTAGACGGAGCGCCGGCCGAGCGCGGCGACCGCGCCGGTGACGGGGACGAGTATCCACGCCGCGAGCGCCGCCAGTAACACGCCCTGACTCAGCCCGGCGCCGGTGAGGACGCCGGCGATGCCGCCCGCGGTCGTGGAGACGGTGCGGAGCACGAGCACGCGGAAGAGGTCCGCGGGGTTGGCGAACACGGCCACCGACACCACCCACTGCGGGAGGTCGAAGGAGGCGACGGCGCCGAGCGCGACGAGGTCGTGGACGAGCACGAACCACACCCACGCCGCGAGCGCGGCGCCGAGCGCCCGCGTCTTCTCGCTTGCGAGCGCGGACGCGAGCACGCCGACGCCGAGGAACGCCAGTGCCGCGGCGACGGCGACCAGCGCCACCCACGCGTACGCGCCAACGACGCCCACGCCGGCGTACCGGACGAGCAGGGCGCCGCCGACCGCGAACCCGACGAGCATCCCGCCGCCGACCGCGGCCGCCCGGCCCGCGTACTTCCCGACGACCACCGAGAGATTCGACAGCGGGAGCGCGAGCAGCATCTCGAGGCTGCCGGACTCGTCGGCGCCGACGATGGCGTCGTAGCCCGCAGCGAGCGCGACCAGCGGGACGACGTAGACCCCGACCTGCGCGAAGCTCGCGAGCACCGCGCCGACGCGCGTCGGCCCGACTTCCGACCCGCCCAGCACGACCAGCGCCACCGAGAACAGCGCGAACACGACCGCGGCGCCGACCGCCCAGCGCCGGCGGACCGCGAGGCGGTACTCGCGGGCGGCGACCTCGACGGTGCCGCGGACGGTGTCACGGAGTCCACCGCGCTCCACGAGGTCGGTCGCCGTCGCGCCGTCGGTCGCGAACTCCGGGGACTCGTCGACGACCGCGGCCGCGCCGCCGTCGGTCGCGGGCTGCTCGTCCCCGGCGTCGGTGCTGTCTGCGGTCACGCCCGCTCACCCCCCGTTTCGACTGCGACGTCGCCGCCGGCCGCGACCTCCTCGCGGAACACGGCGTCGAGGCCGGGTTCCGTGACCTCCACGGATTCGACGTCGGCGACCTCCCGGAGCGCGTCCAGCGCGTCGAAGACGGCGTCGCGCTCGCAGTCGAGGTGGACGCGGGCGCCGTCCGCGGACGCGCGAACCACGCCGTCCTCGGTCGCCAGCGCGCCAGCGGCCGCGTCCGCGTCCCCGGCGACGGTCGCGTCCACGGAGACGGTGTCGGCGGCGGCGCGCCGGAGGTCGTCGACGCTCCCCGAGACGGAGATGTCGCCGTCTTCGAGGACCGCGACGCGGTCGCAGAGGCGCTCGATCTCCGGGAGGACGTGGGAGGTGACCAGCACTGTCACGTCCGTCTCGGTGGCGAGCGCGTCCACGATGGCGTGGAAGTCCGCGACGCCCGCGGGGTCGAGGCCGGCGGTCGGCTCGTCCAGCAACAGCACCTCGGGGTCGCCGACGAGCGCGGTCGCGAGCCCGAGCCGGCGGTTCATGCCGTTCGAGTAGCCGCCGACGCGGCGGTCCGCGGCGTCCGCGAGGCCGACCGTTCGAAGCACGCGCTCGACGCGGCGGTCCCGCGCGTCGGCGGGGACGCCGCGCACGCGAGCGTGGAACGACAGCACCTCGCGGCCCGTCAGCGACGGCGGGAAGCCGGCGTGCTCGGGGAGATAGCCGACGCGCTCGCGGAGCGCGGTGCCCGCCGACGGCGGCAGGCCGGCGACCGTGACGCTGCCCGCGTCGGGCGTGTCGTGGCCGACGAGCAGCTTGAACAGCGTCGTCTTGCCGGCGCCGTTGCGGCCGACGAGCCCGAGCGTCTCCCCGCGCTCGACGGAGAGACTCGCGCCGTCGAGCGCGGTGACTGTGCCGTAGGACTTCTGTGCGTCGCGGATGTCGATTGCGGGGTCACTCATAGTATCGCCTCCAGTTGTCGTGTGCGGGGGTCGCGAGGGGGTGGTGGTCGACGACGCCGGGCGCGTCCACGAGCGGCACCGAGCGGCCCGCCAGCCGGACCGCGTCGAACGCCGGGCTGGACGCGAACACGCGCGTCTCGGGGTGCTCGCGCGCGAGGTTCTCGACGGTGCCGTCGGGCTGGAAGCGCACCTCGCTGACGCCGTCGTGGTCGACGTCGACGGGGCTGGCGTCGCTCCAGTAGTTGCCGCGGTCGCTGGCGTTCCACGCGACCTGCTCGCCGACGACGGCGTACATCGCGTCCGCGTTGTCGACGAACGAGTTCCCCGACGCGTCCATGTCCACGCTCCCCGCGGTGAGGTGGACGCCGACGTCGTTGGCGAGCACGAGGTTGTCCCGGAACGCGTCGTCCAGGGAGTTGTAGACGAAGATGCCGTTGTCGTTGCCGACGAAATCGTTGCCCGCGATGGTGGAGTGATCGACCTCCTTCACGAGGACGCCGTGGCCGCTCGTGCCGGAGTTGTTGACGGCGACGTTGTCCACGATTTCGAGGTCGTCGGAGACCATCAGCGCGTAGCCGACGTCGTTGCCGAACGCGGTGTTGTTCGCGAGCCGGTTGCGGTCCGAGTACATGTAGTGGACGCCGTACCTCAGATTCCACATCGTGTTGTTCGACGCGACGACGCCGGAGCTCCACGAGAAGTAGACGCCGTCGCGGACGTCCGTGATGCGGTTGTCCGCGAGCTCGGCGTCGTTGGCGCGCCACAGCTGGACGCCGTTCCCGCGGTTCGAGAGCCGGTCGATGGACTCGCGGCCGACGATGGTGGTGTTCCGGACGGTCGCGTCGGGCACGCCGTCCACCCAGACGCCGAACGTGGTGTTCGTCACGCGCGCGTCCGCGAGCGTGGCGTCGGGGGCGGCGACCCAGACGGCGGCGTCGTTGTCCGCGGTGCTGTAGCCGGCGTTGCGCACCCAGACGTCCCGGACCGTCACGCCGCTGGCGTTGACGGTGACGATGTCGCCCTCGGCCTCGCCCGAGACGACCGACTGCGAGGGGGACTCGCCGGCGATGGTGACGTTCGGCGTCTCGACGCTGACGGGGCCGGCGACGTGGCCGTGGACCGCGACAGTGTCACCGGGTTCGGCGGCGCCGACGGCGGCGGCGAGGGTGTCGTAGCGCTCGCCGTCGATGGCCGCGTAGCCGTCGCCGCGCTCGCCGACCGCCGAGAGCCCGAAGTCGTACTCAGCGGGCACCGGCGCGTCGAACGCCACCTCGGGGCTCCCGGACGCCTCGCCGCCGGGGTCGGCGACGACGGCGCCGACGCTCGCGACGAGGAGCACGACGGCGACGGCGGCGAACCAGCGCTCGGTGCGACGGTCAGTCACGAGCTGTCACCTCCCGGCCTCCGCGTCCCCGGCGCGCCCGCCCGTGACGCGCGCGGCGAGGTCGCCGAACGTCGCGTCGCTGTCCCGGAAGTAGAACGCAACGACCAGCAGCGCGACGGCGACGACGGCCATGTACGCGCCCAGCCCGAAGCGGCTGTGGCTGGTGATGTTCGCGACCTTGTACTGACCCCACAGTGGCGGCGTGAACCCCGAGACGCCCATCACGGGCGCGTCCGGGTCGAGCGTGTGGCCGGCCTGATACAGCCGGTACTGGATGTCCGCGAGCATCACGCCGAACACGACGGCCGTGCCGACCAGCTGGGCGGTCAGCCCGCGCTTCAGCCGGCGGGCGTCGGGCGCCAGCGAGACGAACAGCGTCGCCGCCGACACCGCGACGAACGCCAGCGGCCCCAGCGACCACTCCGGCACGTCCACGGCGTACGGGTGGGGCTCGTAGTTCGGCTGCCAGTACACCGGGTCGGGGTAGTAGAACCCGATGTACTTGTTGAGGTTCGCCATCTCCGCGTAGTCGCCCGCGATGCGGGGGTAGGCGTACAGTTCGAGGTGCAGCGTCGTGGAGGGGTACTGCACCGCGTCCACGGCGATTCGCCACATCGGGAAGAACAGCGCCGCAACGAACAGCGCCGCCGCTGCCAGCGGGAGCGCCCGCCGCAGCTCGCGGAACGCCGACGGGTCGGGAATCTCGTAGTCCATGGTGTCACCTGCCCGGGGTTCGCGCGACGAACCACCGGTTGCGACCGCCGCGGGCCGCGCCGACACGGCGAGCGTGCCGGCGACCCCGGGCGGCCGCCGATGGCCGTCGAGTGGATGACAGACAGCGGTCGGTCAGTCGTCGCGCGGTTCCACGAGCATCCGCGAGCGCATCTCCAGGTGGAGCGCGCTGCAGAAGTACGTACAGTAGATCCAGTAGACGCCCGGCTCGTCCGCGGTGAACGTCGCCTCGCGGGTGTCCTGGGGCGCGATGGAGAGGTGGACGTCGTGGTCGGGGATGGCGACCCCGTGGATGACGTCGCGGACGCCCTCGATGTTCGTCACCGTGAGCGTCACCTCGTCGCCCTCCTTGACGGTGAAGTCCTTGAGGCCGTACTCCGAGCGCATCGACGAGGTCTTCACGTCCACGGAGCGCTCGCCCGTGCGCTCGACGCGAGAGTTCTCCTGCGTGACGAACTCCTTCTCGCCCTCGTAGTCGCTCTTGTCCCACGTCGTCGCGGGGTCGAGCTTGTCACGGTGCGCGAACACGCAGTCGTGGGGCTCCGGATACGCGGGGTGGTCGGCGACCAGCTCCATCTCCTTCTCGCCCTGCCCGATGTGGATGAGCTGGTCGTTGTCCGGGTGGATGGGGCCGACCGGCAGGAAGCGGTCCTTCGAGAGCTTGTTCAGGCTCACCAGCCACTCGCCGTCGGGGTCGGTCGTCATCGCCTCGACGGCCTGGATGTGGCCGGGGTTGTAGTGGACGTCCTGCTTCTCGATGACGGGGTCGGTCGAGCCCTGTTCGGCTTCCACGGCCGCCTCGATGTCCCACTTGACGGCCTGCGAGTCGATGAACAGCGACGTGTACGCGTGGCCGTTCCCGTCGAAGGTCGTGTGCAGCGGGCCGAGGCCGACCTTCGGCCGGCCGGCGACGACGTCCTCGGGGTCGCTGGACGAGTCGAGCGCGTCGATGTCGATGATGGTGACCGTCGGGGAGAGCTTCCCGGCGACGAACGCGTAGTCGCCGTTCGGCCCGACCTCCACGCAGTGCGGGCTCTTCGGCGTCGGGATGTACCGCACGATGGGGCTGTCGCCCTGATTCAGCGAGCTGTCCTGCGTACCGTCCACGACGGGCACGCCGTTGACCTCCTCGTACTCGCCGGCCTCGACGGCCTCCTCGATGGCGGGCACGTCGAAGGCCTTCACGAAGTCACGGTCGTCGCGAGTCATCTCCGAGACGGTGACCCCGCCCTCGTCGTTGTACGCCGACGAGATCGCCCAGCGGCCGTCCTTGTCGGTGTCCACGATGTCGAGGTTGCCGTCGACCTTGACCTGCCACTCGGTCTCCATCGTCTCGGGGTCGATGGCGGAGAACAGCGACACGTACTCGTCGGGGTTGTCGAGGTCGCGGCCGTCGTTGGGCAGCGGCGTGCGGAACTCGCCGTTCCCGAAGACGTACCCCGTGTCCGGGCTCTGCACCGAACAGCCGTGGATGGCCTGCGTGTTCGGGACGTTCGTGATGGCGTCCGTCTCGAAGTACTTCAGGTTCACGCGGGCGATGCGGCCGTTGGCCTTGTCGTTCACCCAGAGGTACTCGCCGTCGTAGTCGCCGTCGGTCTCCGACAGCACCGGGTGGTGGTTGTCACCCCACGTGAGGTCGCCGGCCTCCTCCAGCATCTCCGTGGTCTGGTCGTCGTAGCCGTAGCCGCGGCCGGCCTCCGTGTTGAACACGGGGACGCGCATCAGCTCGCGCATCGACGGGATGCCGATGACGCGAATCTCGCCGGACTGCCCGCCCGACCAGAAGCCGTAGTACTCGTCGTGTTCGCCCGGCGCTACCTTGTGGTCGGGCGTCGACGAGCCCGACGGCGACGACGTGGTGTTGTTCGAGCCGCCGCCGATGTTGCCCGAACAGCCGGCCAGTCCCGCCATCGCGCCGGTCGCGGCGCCGGCCTTCACGAAGTCGCGCCGCGAAAGCTCCAAGCCCGCCAGTTCCAGCGTCGTCGAGTCGTCCTCGGCGGGGGTCGGTTCGTCGACCTCCGCGAGGAGGTCGTCGAGTTGGTTCTCGTGTCGCTCGACCACCTCGTCGGGGTCGAGCGCGTCGCCGTCGGCGTCGGTCGTGTCGTCGGTCATCCTCACGTCGCTGCTCGGCGACTCACCCACGTAAACCGCCGAGCAGGCTACCGGAAGCCGGGAATACGAGCGAACATGTTCTGCGGGCCCACGACCCCAGAACTGCGTCGGCGACGGACCACCGACTGCTCGTTCGCAGACACCGCCGCTCCGGGCGAAAACGAGACGTGGTTCGGTCGCGCGCGACGGCCCGAGACACCTACTCGACGATGACCGTGCCGATCATGTCCGACCCCACGTGGGGGACGCAGACGTACGTGTACTCGCCGGGCGTCTCGAACGTGTGCTCGTAGGTCTCGCCCTGCGAGACGAGCGCGAACGAGTCGCCGCCCTGCTCCATCGTCCCGAACCCGGAGGCGCCGTCGGGGATGGAGACCTCGTCGTTCATCTCGGGGTACGCGCAGACGTTGTGGCTCGGACTGGCGAACTCCCACGTGACGGTGTCGCCCGTCGAGACCGTGATCTCCTCGGGCTCGAACACGAGCTGGCCGCCCGGCCCCACCTGCACGACGTTCTCGCCGCCGCTGCTGCCGCCGGACTCCGTGGTCTGTGCCTCGGTCGTCTCCTCGCCGCCGCCGTCGCCACCGCCGTCACCGCCACCGCCGCCGGAACAGCCGGCGAGCGCCGCGGCACCGACGACAGCAGTGCTTGCGAGGAACCGTCTCCGCGAGTAGTACTCGTCCATGTTTGCCTCACTTCGCCGGTCAGGGGTGCGGACACGTAAACCGCCGAGCACGGTACCAGAGTACGGGAAAGCAACCGAACATATTCGTGAAAGCGGTTAGGGGGTGGCTCCGCGAACCGTAACACGAGGAGTTCCAACGGTCCGCCGGCCGCCACCCCGCGTGGACCGACGGAGCCAAACGCCGCGCGCCCCTACCGCGGGGCATGGACTTGCGGTTTCTCGGCGGCGCGCGCGAGGTCGGGCGCAGCGCGATTCTCGTCGACGACTCGCTGCTGCTCGACTACGGGATGAAGCCCGGGACGCCTCCGGGCTACCCCGAAGACGTCGCCCCCGACGCCGTCGTCGTCAGCCACGGCCACCTCGACCACGCCGGCGCCGTCCCCGCGCTCGTCGCCGGCACGCGTCGCCCGCCGATTCACTGGACGCCGCCGACGCGGGACCTCACGCGCCTGCTCGCGCAGGACACGCTCAAGCTACAGGGCGGCGGCGAGCGCGGCGGCCGCTACGACTGCCCGTTCACGCGCGCGGAAGTCGCGGCGCTCGGCGAAGTCTCGGAGACCCACGGCTACCAGGAGACGTTCGAAGCCGCCGGCTACGAAGTCACGCTGTACGACGCCGGCCACATCCCCGGGAGCGCGCACGTCCTCGTGGACGACGGCGACACGCGGCTGCTCTACACGGCGGACTTCAACACGGAGGACCAGCGCCTGCTCGCCGGCACGACCGCCCGCCCCGACGCCGACGTGGTGATTACCGAAGCCACGTACGCGGACGTGACCCGGGACGACCGCGCGAGCATCGAGGACGCGTTCGCCACCTCCGTCGCGGAGACGATTCGCGGCGGCGGTACCGCCGTCGTCCCCGCGTTCGCGGTCGGGCGCACGCAGGAGCTGTTCATGGTGTGTGCCGCCCACGACATCCCCTGCTACGTGGACGGCATGGGCGTCGCCGTCACCGAGCGGTTCACGCAGACCAGCGAGTTCCTCCGGGACGCCGACGCGTTCCAAGCGGCTCGCGGCCACGCGCGCTTCCTCAACAAGTCCACGAGAAACGGCCAGCGCAAGCGCATCGCCGACAAGCCCACGGCCATCGTCACCACCGCGGGGATGCTCTCGGGCGGCCCCGCGATGACGTACGTCCCCGAGATCGCGGGCAACCCCCAGCACGAACTCGCGCTCACGGGGTATCAGGTCGAGGGGACGCCCGGCCGGGAACTGCTGGACACCGGGAGCGCGGAAATCGACGGCCGCCACCTCCGCGTCGCCGCGCGCGTCAACAGCTACGACTTCTCCGCGCACGCCGACCGCGAGGGCCTCCGGACGTTCCTCGACGACTACCGCGGCAGCGAGGTGCTGGTCAACCACGGCGACCGCTGCGAGTGGTTCGCCGAGCAGCTGCGCGCGGACGGCTTCGACGCGAGCGCGCCCGACCGCGGCCCCACGATTACGGTGTAGCTACTCGTCGCTCTCCGCGCGGTCGGCGTACGACTCCAGTTCCCCGGCGAGTTCGCGGGCCTGCTCGGGGGAGAGGGTCGCGCGCTCTGCGTGGGCCGGCACGCGCTCCGTGTCGGTGTTGTCCAGTTCGAGTTCCAGGAGGACGTCGCCGTCGTCGGTCGTGACGTTGAGCACGGCCAGCGCCTCCTCGGTCCAGCCGTGGCCCTCCGCCTCGCCGTCGAGGAGGTTGAACGTCGTGTACGCGTTGACCTTGATGATGCGGTCGGCCATGGAGGGCGAACGCGGGACAGCCCCGTGGGTGTTTCGACAGCGGCACCAGCAGAACGCGAGCGCGGTCAGTCGTCCGCGGAGATGGGTTCGCCCTCGCCGTTCGTCGGCGCGGGGCTGTCACCCATGTCGTCGTCGTCCGCGTACGGGTACCACGTCATCTTCGTGTTGTGCATGTAGGGGTCGTCGTAGTCCGTCTCCTCGGGGTCCGCGAGCTCCTGGAGCGCGTCCTCCTCTTGGCGCTGGATGAAGTCACGGAACGTCTCGCCGTCCTGGCGCTGGTCCTCGTAGGTCCCGAGTAAGTTCTGGATGTACCCCGGAACCTCGTCGGCGGGCACGCGCATCTCCACCCACTCCGCGAAGTGGGGGTTCTCGCCGAGCCCGCCGCCCAGCCCGATGTCGAGGGCTTCGACGGGTTCGCCGTCCTTGCGGGTCTTCATCCCGCGGAGGCTGATGTCCGCAATCTGGGGCTGCGCACACGACGCCGTGCAGCCCGAGAGGTGGATGTGGAAGTCCGTCACGCCCTCCGGGACGTCGACGTTCTCCTTGAACCAGCGCGCGTACCGCACCTGGCGGTTCTTCGTCTCCACGATGGACAGCGAGCAGAACTCGGTGCCCGTACACGCGATGGAGCCCCGCATGAACGGGTGGGGGTCCGGCGAGTAATCCTCTAAGAGGTCCTCCGCGAGGAAGTCGTCCAGTTTCTCCTCGGGGATGTCCGTCACGATGACGTTCTGTCGCTGCGTGAGCCGGACCTCGCCGCTGCCGTACTCCTCAGCGAGGTCGGCGAGCTCGTAGACGTCCTCGACGCCCTGCCGGCCGACCAGCACGTTCAGGCCGACGTAGTAGTTGCCGTCGGGCTGCTCGTGGACGCCGACGTGGTCGCCGTGCTCGTGGCCGCCCGCGTTGTACGTGTACTGGTCGCGGAGGTCGTCGCCCGCCGTTTCGAGGTCCCAGTCGGTGTAGTCCTCCTGGAGGACGCGGCGGACCTTGTCGACGCCCCACTCGTCGACGAGGAACTTGATGCGGGCGTTGTAGCGGTCCTCGCGGTCGCCGTGGTCGTTGAACAGCTCCGTCACGGCCGCCGCGATGTCTGTGGCCTTCTCCTCGGGCACCCAGATGTCGACGTCGCGAGCGAGGCGCGGCTCCTTCCGGGAGAGCCCGCCGCCGATGCGGACGTTGAAGCCGAGTTCGCCGTGCTTCTCGGCGGGCTCGAAGGCGAGGTCGTTGATGTCGCCCTGGCCGCAGCCCTGGTCGCAGCCCGTCACGGAGACCTTCCACTTCCGCGGGAGGTTCGCGTAGTCGTCGTTGCCCTTGAACGTCTCGTGGAGCTCCTCGGCGACCGGCCACGCGTCGATGTGCTCGTGGGTGTCCTTCCCGGCGACCGGGCAGCCGACGATGTTCCGCCACGAGTCACCACACGCCTGCTGGGTCGTGAGGTCGTTGGCCTCGAGCTTCTCGAAGATATCCGGCACGTCCTCCAGTTTGATCCAGTGGAGCTGAATCGACTGGCGGGTCGTCCAGTCGCAGTACGCCGCGCCGAACTCCGGATTGTCGACCGGGCCGCGGGCGTACTCGTCGGCGATTTCGGCGACCGTTCGGAGCTGGCCGGGTTCGAGGACGCCGTTCGGCGTCCCGATGCGCATCATGAAGTAGCTCTCCTGGCCCTTCCGCTGGTGGTACAGCCCCCACCACTTGAAGCGCTCGAACCACGCGTCCTCCTCGTCGTCGGGGATGGCGTCCCACCCCTCCTCGGCGAACCGGAAGAGATGCTCCCGGATCTCGTTACCGTAGACCTCGTCCTTCCATCGCTCGACGTCCGTGGGCATATAGAAGCATACTCGGCGTCCGCCCTTACCAAAGCGCGCTTGGTGTCAAGGTTCCCCGCGGCCGTCCGGTAGCGGATACACTTACCGCTATCGCCGAACACCTTCGACCAGCTCGAAGCCGTCGTCGGTCACCTTCCCGACCGGCAGCCACGGGGTCGTTCCCGACTCCCCGCAGTTCAGGCAGTGGCCGTGCGGGCGCGCCTCCACGCGCCGCCCGTCCACGCCGACGTCGACGAACGCCTCGACGACGAGCCACGCGAGCTCGCACGAACAGAAGGTCTCCGCGACCGGCCACACCTCGCTGGTCCCCACCTCGCGCTCGTCGTTCACGCTCACCCACGCGGCGTCGTCGAGCAGCCGCAGTCGCGTCGCCATACACGCCCTATCGGGTCCAGTCGGGTCCCCTCATCGGCGCTGGCAACGCCTGCCAGTCGTCCCCACTACCGTCAAGACTCTCTGGTACCAGTCAGCGCTGGCGGGCGTTGCGCGCGAAGCGACAGTTATCCGTCTGCGTGGCGTACCGACGAGTATGCACACTCGAACGCGCGGCCACCGCCAACACGCGTCCGCCGACGCCGCACCCGAACTGTTCACAGCGGAGGTGGACGGCGAGTGAACCAACACGCCGAACGCGACGCCGACCGCGAGGAGACGCAGGACCGCGACGACGACCACCTCGCCGACGTCGAACCCGGCGCCGGCTGCACGGAGATCTGGGAGCACCTCTCGGAGCGCCGGGAGAACCACGACGACGAGGAGTAGGTGTTTTACGCGCAACGCCGTTACTGGACGCCATGACTGACGAGGAGCGGCTCCCGCCGACGGACCGCGAATCCCCCGTCGGCGAGCCGGTCGTCCGCGGCGACGAACGCCTCACCGGGGAGCACGCCCGCGAAGCCGTCTCGTTCGACCCCGACGACCCCGACAGCGTCACCGAGGCCGCCGACACCGTCGGCGCGTTCGCGCGCAACGAGCTCGGCGACAGCCACATCTACATGCTCCGCGGCGCCGCCGCCTGCGCGGCGCTCGTCCGCGCACAGAACTCCTACAAGGCCGCCGCCGAGCGCGCGGACGGCGACGTCGGCGTCTCGTTCATCCGGAAGTGGGCGCGCGTCCACGACCTCCCGCGGGCCGTCCGCGAGCACGTCGCCGCCGGCCACATCCCGCCGACCGCCGCGAAACACATCGCCCGGGTCGGCGGCGACGACCGCTACCTCCTCGCGTGGGCGGTCGTCGACAACGACCTCACGGTCCGCGATGTCCGACAGGCCGCCAGCGCGGTCAACGACGGCGAGACCCTCGACGACGTGCTCGAAGAACTCGGCGTCACGCCCGGCGAACTCACGGTCACGCTCCCGTCGCCGGTCTACCGGGACCTCCGCCGGCACGCGACCGTCTCGGACCGCGACGCCGACGACGTCGTGGCCGACGCGCTCCGCGACTACCTCTAGTTCTCCGCGAGGAACGCCTCGCCGGCGTCCGCGAGCACGTCCACAGCCGTCTCGACCTCCCGGAAGTCGATGGTCTCGTCCGGGAAGTGCGCCTGCTCGATGCTCCCCGGGCCGAACATCACCGTCGGAATCCCCGCCTCCATGTAGTGGCGCGCGTCCGCGCCGTAGGTCACGCCCCGTGGCTCCGTCTCCGCGAGGTCGTTCGCGTGCATCCCCGACTGAACGGCTCGCACCACGGGCTCGTCAGGCGAAATCTCGGACGCCTCGAACTGGACGGAGAACCGCTCGAACTCGGGCGGATGCTCGGCGAGCCACTCGCTCTCGGCGACCACGTCCGCGAGCCGCTGGTCGAACGCCTCCTCGACCTCGGCGACGGTCTCCCCCGGGGCGACGCCGATGCGCCACTCCGCGACCAGCGACGCCGGCACCGTCGACGCCCACTCCCCCGCTTCGACCGTGCCGCAGACGACCGGCCACTTCGTCGGGAACTCCTCGTACAGCGGGTGGGTGACAGTCTGTTCGCGCTCGCCCGCGAGGTCCGCGAACGCTTCGCGGATACTATCGAAGTGCGGGAGCACGGACTCCCCGCGCCACGGCGTCGCCGCGTGCGACGAGCGTCCGGTCAGTCGCAGGCGCTTCATCAGGCTCCCCTCCGAGGCGACCACGGGAGTGAGCGCGGTCGGCTCCGCGATGATTGCGGCGTCCCGCTCGAAGGGGTAGGGGTTGTCCAGCGCCGCGGTCGCCGCGCCGACGCCGCCGGCCTCCTCGCCGACCACGCCCTCCACGACGACCCGGCCGTCCACGTCGCGCTCCGCGAGCGCGAGCGCCGCGAACACGCACGCCGCCAGCCCCGACTTCATGTCCGCCGCGCCGCGCGCGGTCAGCTCGTCGCCGCGCCACCGCGCCTCGAACGGCTGCGACGACCACACCGCCTCGTCGGCCGGCACCACGTCGAAGTGGCCGTTCAACACGAGCGTCGGGCCCGCGTCCGGGTCGCCGAGTTCGAGCACGCCGCCCACACTGCGCCGGTCGGCCGCCCGAATCGCGTCCGGGTCGTCCGGGAACGATCGGTGTCCCGCGAGCAAGTCCGCGTCCACGTCCCACTCGTAGGTCTCGAACCCGAGTTCCGCCAGCCGCGACGAGAACCACGAAGACACCGGCGCCTCCCCGCCGTCCGTCGACGCGAACGAGACGAGCTCGGTCACGAACTCGCGTGCGCTAGTCATACCGAACGGTTCGCCGACGCCCGCCTAAGGGTTTCGCTGGATGGTAAACGTTTAACGTCGGCCCGCCCGACGTGAAATCGAGGGCCGATAGCTCAGTCCGGCAGAGCGTCTGGCTTTTAACCAGACGGTCGAGGGTTCAAATCCCTCTCGGCCCGCTTCTGTGACGAGCGAACGTGAAGCGACGGGCTTCGGAAACTTCCACGCTGTAGCTACGAGTCCGGTGAAGGGATTCGAACCCGGGACTCGCGGCACCAGACCGGGTGAAACCGGCCTCGACTGGACGTGGCTGGCGTCGCCACTATCGGTATGGAAAACTGAACGAGAACGAGCGACTACGCCTGTGCGTGTGCAAGCCAGGCGAGACCGACGCCGATGCCGACCGCGCCGACCGCGCCGAGCGCCTGAAAGACGGTAACGACGCCGCTGTTCGTGTACTGCCACGGCATCCCGACGAGCGTCCCGACGCCGACGAGCGCGACGAACACGCCAACGAGGACGCCGTAGACGTCGAGCGTGTCAGCGAATAGCTGTTGCATGCACGACGCCTCGCCGCGGAACACGTTAACGGTGACGGAACGGGCCGGTGACGGTCAGTACCGCGACGGCATGAACGCCAGCATCACGAGTAGCGCCGCCGCGAGCGCGCTCAAGATGGCGATGCCCCAGAGCCCGTTCGTGCGCTCGTGGAACTCCTGTTGGGCCTCCACGTCCGAGTGGTAGTCCTCGTAGTCGGTCGTCAACTGGAGGACCGACGACCCGCCCTGCTGCTCGAAGTGCGCGAGGTACGCCGTGTCACCGACAGTGGTGTTCTCGCCCTCGTCGAAGCTAACCTCGTTGGTCTGGGGCGCGAACCACTCGACCGTCACCGACGAGTTCGTGACTGACGCCACGCGCGTCTCGTTGTCGTTGTCCGGGCGCTCGATTGCGTCGCCCTCCACGAACTCGTGGACGACCGGATCGTCGAGGTACTCGTCCCGCTCGACGAGCCGGCGCTCGCCGTCCTCCTCCACGATGACGTACGTCGTGCCGTCCTGCTCGACGGTCGGCCGGTCGACCGTCTGGACCTCACGGAGCTCGAACTCCGTCGGATCCGTCTGGCTCGGGATTACGACCGAATAGTTACTGCCCTGGTAGACCACCGTATCGTTGGCCGACCACGACTCCGTGTACCGCGCGGACTCGTTGGTCCACTCCGCAGTCGCGGAATCACCCGAGACCTCCGTGAAACTGTACGACGTCCCCGCCAGCGTCAACGTCTCGTCGGCGGAAACAGTGTAATCCGGGTTCTCGAGGGTCACGTCGGGCTGCTGAGCGGCGCCAATGAACGTGTACGCGCCGGCCGCCAGCAGAATGAAGACCACGACGGACACCGCCGCAGCACGTCGTTGCATACTCGAAGCGTAGAGAGGGCGTCGTATAATCGTTACTTTCCCGCCCCGCGAATCCGCGACATCGACGAACCGACTGCTACGGAACGAACGAGCACGCGAGAAAGCCAAGGGCCGGATTTGAACCGGCGGTGGGCGGCTCTGCAGGCCGCTGCGTTAGGCCGGACTCTGCCACCTTGGCACTGTATCGTGGTACTGCGCTCGCTCGCTTAAACGTAGCGGTCCGGAGCGTCGCCACTCCGCGATACAAATACAAAAAGCCCCGAACAGCAGCGATGCTGTTCGAGGCTTGATGAAGTATGAATGGCAGGCGGCGAACCGGATTTCCCAGAGGCTCGCGCACTCCAGTACTGACCGGAACGCAGGCGGGCTTATCTTCCGTGTTCGGGATGGGTACGGGAGTTGCCCCGCCGCTATGGCCGCCTTAATACCGACCAACGGAATCGAACCGTTGTCCCCGGACAGAAGTCCGGGACGCCAGTATCGGCGAACGTCCGTGTGTAAGTGCAATCCAGTTAACGCCTGGACTCGACCACGTAATGTGGTGAGTGCATGAGTGTGTGGCATTCGGTCGGTTAGTGCTCGCGGGCTGAACGTCTCGTTGCCTTGACGCGTACACCCCGAGTCTATCGAACTCGTCTTCTACGAGAGACCTCGACGGTGATTCTTTTCCAGGTGGGTTTCGAGCTTAGATGCATTCAGCTCTTACCCCGTGGTGCGTAGCTGCTCGGCACTTGCCCTCTCGGACAACCGATACACCAGTGGCACCCGTTCATAGTTCCTCTCGTACTATATGAACGTTCCTGTCAATCACCAATAACACCCCCAATAGATAGCAGCCGACCTGTCTCACGACGGTCTAAACCCAGCTCACGACCTCCTTTAATAGGCGAACAACCTCACCCTTGCCCGCTTCTGCACGGGCAGGATGGAGGGAACCGACATCGAGGTAGCAAGCCACTCGGTCGATATGTGCTCTTGCGAGTGACGACTCTGTTATCCCTAAGGTAGCTTTTCTGTCAGCAATGGCCCGCATCAAGCAGGCTCATTGGTTCGCTAGACCAGGCTTTCGCCTCAGCGTCCCTCGTTGTGTAGGACACTGTCAGACTACCTTATGCTCTTGCGCTCTTCTCCGGGTCTCCGACCCGGATGAGGTAGCCTTAGGGCGCGCTCGATATCTTTTCGAGCGCGTACCGCCCCAGTCAAACTGCCCGGCTACCGGTGTCCTCCTCCCGGAGTTAGGGTCACAGTCACTGACGGGTAGTGTTTCATGGCTGACTCGGTGGCGTGCTAGCGCACGTACCTGTGTAACGTCTCCTACCTACCCTGCACATCAGCGACCGTGTCCCAGCGACAGCCTGCAGTAAAGCTCTATAGGGTCTTCGCTTCCCCTTGGGGGTCTCCAGACTCCGCACTGGAACGTACAGTTCACCGGGCCCAACGTTGGGACAGTGAGGCTCTCGTTGATCCATTCATGCAAGCCGCTACTGAAGCGGCAAGGTACTACGCTACCTTAAGAGGGTCATAGTTACCCCCGCCGTTAACGGGTCCTTCGCCCCATTGTACTGGGTGTTCAGATACCCGCACTGGGCAGGATTCAGTGACCGTACGCGTCCTTGCGGATTTGCGGTCACCTATGTTGTTATTAGACAGTCGGAGCCTCCAAGACACTGCGACCTGCCCAATCACTGGGCAGGCATCCCTTATCGCGAACTTACGGGACTAACTTGCCGAATTCCCTAACGTCGGTTGTTCCCGACAGACCTAGGCTTTCGCTGCCAGAGCACCTGTGTCGGATCTTGGTACGGACATCGTGCTCGTCTTTTCACGGGCCCCAGATTGACTCGAGTTTCCCTATCCTACCGTTCGTCCGCTTCCTGCCATTACGGCTTCCACGGACTTGGACAGTTCGACCGGGCGATGGCCCGGCTCGAGCTACTCCGAGGCGTCGACTTTCACTGCACGATGGCACGGGAATATTAACCCGTTTCCCTTTTGACCCGCTCGAATTACGACGGGACTTAGGACCGGCTAACCCTCGGCTGATAAGCATTGCCGAGGAACCCTTGCTCTTCTCGGTCGTCGGGGTTCTAACCCGACTAACGCTGCTACTATGGCCAGGATTTTCTTCCCCATTCGGTCCACTCGAGTTCTCACCCGAGCTTCCGCCCGAACAGAGTGCCAACCTACTGGATCACGCTGTCACGCGTGCCGTTAGGTCTCGGTGGTGAACTTGAGCCCCGATCATTTTGGGCGCCCCGAACCTCGGCCGGTAAGCTGTTACGCTTTTCTTGGAGGGTAGCTGCTTCTAAGCTCACCTCCCGGCTGTCTAGGGCTCGGGACCACCTTCAATCGCACTTAGCTCACACTTTGGGACCTTAACCTAACTCTGGGTTGTCTCCCTCACGGTACACAGGCTTACCCCGCATACCGGATTCCCTGCGTCGACGGCGTTCGTAGGTTCGGAGTTCGACAGGAGGGCCAACTCCTCTCGGAGTTGGACCCTCCAATCGGTAGCTCTACCCCACGAACTACCTCAGCAGAGGTCATGCTTCGACATGTTTCGGTTGGAACCAGCTGTTGCCAGATTCGATGGGCCTTTCACCCCTACACGTAGGTCACGGGAGGGTATTGAAAGACACCAACCCTAACAGACCTCCACATGGCTTTCGCCATGCTTCATCTTGCCCACGCGTAGATCATCTGGTTTCGGGTCGTGTCCGTTTGACTCCCCGCCCTTGAAGACGGCGGCCCTCGCGCAAAGCGCTGCGGCCATGTCGGTTTCCCTGCGCCTCCCCGGATACTCCGGTTAGACTCGTCAGACAGACACACTCCCTGGCTCGTTTTTCAAAACGTACGACGGAACATCGGCTCCTCACAGGTCCTACTACAGGCTCGCGCCTGACTCGTTCCCAGTGAGGCCTTTTATGCCCCGTCGCTCCATCGCCACCTGATTTCAAGCCCTATTTCACCCCCCTTTGTGGGGTGCTTTTCAGCGTTCGTTCACACTACTTGTTCACTATCGGTCTCGGAGAGTACTTAGTCTTGGCAGTCGATGCCTGCCATCTTCACGAGGGATTTCCGACCCCCGCTACTCTGGAGCTGGCTCACGACTTACTTGTCCTCGATACGGGGCTGTCACCCTGTATCGCGCTCCGTTTCAGGAGACTTCGCGAGAACGTTCAGTCGATGCACGCCAGTCCGAACACCACATTGCCCGTGAGGGCTTCGGTTTGGACTGTGCCGCGTTCATTCGCCATTACTGACGGCGTCCCATTCGGTTTCTCTTCCTGGCCGTACTGAGATGTTTCAATTCCGGCCGTTCCCTATTGCGCAAAGCAATTGCAGTGGGGATTCCCATTAGGAGATCCTGAGTTCTTCGCCTCCGTGCGGCTCCCTCAGGCTTATCGCAGCTTGGCACGTCCTTCATCGGCATCCGAGCCGAGCTATCCACCAGGTGGCACAGTAGCCACGTTGGATGTCAGCTGCAGAGCAGCTGACGATGGTACTCAACCACACGAAGTGGTCGAGGGTTGTTGGCGGTGAAGCCAACGACGATGAATGTTGACTGCGAAGCAGTCAACGATGCTCAACACGCAATGGTTGAGCGCTGTTGAGTCACGGATGTGACCAACAGTCGGTACTCGACCACGGTGGTCGAGTCCAGTGAGCGCCTGGATTGCACTTACACACGGTCGTCATCGTACGTCCTCGTGGTGAACGAGGAGCGTACATAGACCCTTCCCACCCGCACTTTCGCGGGGTGGTGCATCAGTCTTCGTCGCGATTCACCGTTGCGCCGTCTCCCACTTAAGGGGCACGGTTTGAGGTGAATCCCGGACGGGATGGACCCACTGGGATTCGAACCCAGGGCATCCTCCTTGCAAAGGAGGCACTCTACCACTGAGCTATGGGCCCACCTCCCGAATCGGGAGGAGGTAACGTTAGCCTTGATGGTTTGTAGGTGTCCAACTGGTCACGGCGTCGTCGAAAGGTGGGCCAGGGCAACGCCCTGGTCCCGATCGTTAGGAGGTGATCCAGCCGCAGATTCCCCTACGGCTACCTTGTTACGACTTAAGCCCCCTTGCGGAGCCCAGATTCGACCGGCGCATGCCGGCCTCATCCGAACCCCACTCGGGTGCTTTGACGGGCGGTGTGTGCAAGGAGCAGGGACGTATTCACCGCGCGCTTCTGACACGCGATTACTACCGAATCCAGCTTCATGAGGGCGAGTTTCAGCCCTCAATCCGAACTACGATCGAGTTTAGGAGATTAGCGCCTCCTCTCGGAGTTGCATCCCATTGTCTCGACCATTGTAGCCCGCGTGTTGCCCAGCTCATTCGGGGCATACTGACCTACCGTTGCCCGTTCCTTCCTCCGCTTTGGCAGCGGCAGTCCACCTAATGTACCCAGCTACCCAAAGGGTACTGCTGGCAATTAGGAGTGCGGGTCTCGCTCGTTGCCTGACTTAACAGGACGCCTCACGGTACGAGCTGACGGCGGCCATGCACCTCCTCTCAGTAGCATCGGGTAAGGTCATCAACCTGACCGTCATTACTACTGTCGGAGCTGGTGAGATGTCCGGCGTTGAGTCCAATTAAACCGCAGGCTCCTCCGGTTGTAGTGCTCCCCCGCCAATTCCTTTAAGTTTCATCCTTGCAGACGTACTTCCCAGGCGGCCCGCTTCTCGGCTTCCCTACGGCACAGCGCAGGCTCGTAGCCTGCGCCACACCTAGCGGGCATCGTTTACAGCTAGGACTACCCGGGTATCTAATCCGGTTCGAGACCCTAGCTTTCGTCCCTCACTGTCGGATCCGTCCTCCTGAGGCGCTTTCGCCACCGGTGGTCCGTCCAGGATTACAGGATTTCACTCCTACCCCGGACGTACCCCTCAGGTCTTCCGGTCCCAAGCCGAACAGTTTCCGCTGGACGCCTGCTCGTTAAGCGAACAGATTTCCCAACGGACTTGTCCGGCCAGCTACGGACGCTTTAGGCCCAATAATATCGGCCATCACTCGGGCTGCCGGTATTACCGCGGCGGCTGGCACCGGTCTTGCCCAGCCCTTATTCGTACACCACCTTACGGTGTACAAAAGTGAAGGCTCTATGCCTTCACACTCGGAGTCCCCTTATCGCACTTGCGTACAGTGTAAAGGTTTCGCGCCTGCTGCGCCCCGTAGGGCCCGGAATCTTGTCTCAGATTCCGTCTCCGGGCTCTTGCTCTCACAACCCGTACCGATTATTGGCACGGTGGGCCGTTACCCCACCGTCTACCTAATCGACCGCAGCCACATCCTGTGGCGCCGTAGCGTTTCCAGCTCCGCCCGTTCCAGGGGTGGAGCGTTATTGGGAATTAGCCTCAGTTTCCCGAGATTGTTCCCATCCACAGGGTAGTTTGGCCACGTGTTACTGAGCTTTCCGCTGCGGGTCTAAACCCGCACAACTAGCATGGCTAAATCGGACTCCGATAGCAATGGCCTCCGGCAGGATCAACCGGAATGTTTGCTGGGGTTAAACCCCAGCGACCAGAACTAAAAGTCCTGGTTTGGCGGGAACACAAAGTGTTCCTCATAGCCACGACAAAGCGCCGTGGCCAGTTGGATGTCACCAAACCATCAAGGCTAACATCAGATCCCATCTGTACGGCGGACCGCAGGGGTGGAATCCTCATTCCTTCGGACCTGAACGTAGTCCGCGACGGGTCATAAACCCATCGGACTTCGCTCGGCCCGAGACGACGTTCGCATTTCCTCCAACGCCCCGTTATTACTTAAGGGCATCGAACCACGCTCGAAAGAGCGAAGGTCGAGCCCCAGAACGGGACCGAAGTAATGCATCAGTCGCCCGGAGAAACCCGGACGACCTCATTGTCGTGCGCATTACCTCGTATTGCCCGTTATTACTTAAGGGCATCGAACCACGCTCGAAAGAGCGAAGGTCGAAGCCCGGAAGCGGGCGTCGGAAGCATACGTCAGTCACCCGGGAAACCCGAGTGACCTCATCGTCGTTCGCATTCTTCCGAAGCGCCCGGTATCACTTAAGGGCGTCGAACCAGACTCGCCGAAGGCGAGGGGTTCGACGCGGGGGCGTCGAGGCGTCAATCAGTGGCGTCGGGTGCACCGAGCCACCTCACGTCGTTCGCATCTCATCCGAGTGCCGGGTTACGTAAAACCCCATCGAACCAGCGGCGCATCGACACGCCACCGCATACCAGAAAACCGCGAGACGACGTACCGGAGGCTACGCGTGAAAGTACCGCGTGGGTGGAGGTCGGCCAGTCGTCCCGCGCGAGTGCGTGCGGTCGGGCCGAGTGGTGCCCACGCAGCTCTGGGTAGTCGCGGGGGTGACTAAGCCGTTACGCGTCGCACACGCGGGACAAAAGAGACCGCCAGCGGCGTCAGTCCTCGATGTGCTTGATGCCTTCCTTGGAGACGTTCGCTTTCGTAATCTCGCCGGGCATCCAGTCGGGTTTGTCGCCAGGGGCTTCCTCTTCCCACGCCCACGCTTCGTAGATGTGGACTTTGTCGGTGCCTTTCTCGCGGAGCCGGAGCTCCTTGCGGTCGGCGTCCTGTTCGCTGTCGGCGACGTCCTCGATGCGGCGAGCCGCCTTGAGTGCGGCCTGCCGTGGGGTGTTCCCGCTGAAGACGCTGCTCTCGTCACCGGATTCTCGGAGCGCGAAGTTGCGCTTGCCGTCCTCACGTACCATGGTTTTGCTCCATGCTATGCGAACACAAGGCCGGGTGATAAATATACCGCCGATTTTGCCGATAGTTTTATCTATCTCGTCGGCCGGTTCGGGGAAAGCGCCGACCCGGAAGCCCGGCTCGTGACCGCCGACGACAGCCCTCAGTCGCCGCGAGCGCGCGTCAGCCCGAACGGTCGGAAGAACTTAAGTACGGAGTGCGGCGAAAGGCAACGTAGACACTTCGCGATGGTTCGCAAGAAGACGCTCAGCCCGAGTGGCGCGAAAGGCGACGACGGCGAGTACCACAACGCCCACGTCAATCTCCACGAGGACGAACTGTCGGTCGCCGGCCTCGACATCGGCGACGAAGTCTTCGTGCGGGTGCGCGAGGACAAGATCATCATCCAGCGGGCCGACCAGGACGACGTCGAACACGACTTCTAACGGGATGTACCGGCTGGCCAAACCGCTGTTGTTCCGGCTGCCTCCGGAGACCGCCCACGAGGCGATTACGGGGCTACTGCGAGTCGCACAGCGCACACGTCTCGAGCGCGCGTACGCGGGCCACTACACTGTCGACGACGAGCGGTTGTCCGTCGAGGCGTTCGACCAGTCGTTCCCGAATCCCGTCGGGGTGGCGGCGGGCTTCGACAAGAACGCCGAGATACCGCGGGCGCTGGCGGCGCTGGGGTTCGGCCACGTCGAGGTCGGCGCGGTCACGGCGGAGGGCCAGCCCGGGAACCCGCGACCGCGGATGTTCCGGCTCCGCGAGGACGAGGGGCTCGTCAACCGGATGGGGTTCAACAACGCGGGCGCAGACGTGGTCGGTGAGCGCCTCGCCGAGCAGCGCCTCCCGGACGTGCCCGTGGGCGTGAACGTCGGGAAGTCGAAGTCCACGCCACTGGAGGACGCCCCGGACGACTACCGCTACACGTACGAGCAGGTGGCCGAGGACGGCGACTACTTCGTGGTGAACGTCTCCAGCCCGAACACGCCGGGGCTGCGCGAGCTCCAGAACCGCGAGCAGTTAGCGGCGATTCTGGAGGCGCTCCAGGACGCGGGCGCGGCGCCCTTGCTCGTGAAGCTCTCTCCGGACCTCCACCGTGACGCGGTCGTAGACGCCGTCGAGCTCGCGAACGACCTCGGACTGGACGGCGTGGTCGCGACGAACACGACGACCGACCGGCCCGACGCCCTCCGGAGCCCGAACGCCGCCGAGAAGGGCGGACTGTCGGGGCGGCCGATTCGGGAGCGCGCGACCGACCAGGTGCGGTTCGTCGCCGAGCGCACGGACCTCCCGGTGGTCGGCGTCGGTGGCGTGTTCACCGCAGCGGACGCCTACGAGAAGATTCGCGCGGGCGCGTCCGTCGTGCAACTGTACACGGGCCTCGTCTACCGCGGCCCCAGCATCGCCCGAGAAATCAACGAGGGGCTGCTCGAACTGCTGGACCGCGACGGTTTCGCGTCCGTAGAAGACGCGGTCGGCGCGGACCTGTAACTGTTCTACCGGAGCGCGTCGAGTTCGAACTCGAAGCCGGCGACCGGCACTTCGACGTCGTGGTCGACGATGACCGCGGGGTGGAGTTCGCCGATGACGCCCACTTCTTCGCCGTCGATGACCACACTGGCGGCGCGGCCGTCGATGAACGACGGATGCTCGGTGGCGGGCGTTTCGAGGTCGACGTGGAACTCCTCGCAGAGCGCCGCGAGCCGCGCCTTCGCGTCCTCGTAGGAGGCGTCGTGGCGCGCGAGCACGGCGGCGACGGTGCGCCGCTCGGCGACACCCGTCTCCGTGGCGTCGTCCACGTGCGCGGCGAACCCGATTTCCGCGAGGTCCTGCGGGTACGCGCGGTGCGTGTTGTTCTCCAGCACCGAGACCAGCGACGGCAGCGCCCACGTGCGGAGGATGGTGAAGTCCTCGCTGTAGGGCTCGTCGATGGTCGCGGGTTCGGCGGCGCCCACCACGTCGTCGTCCGGCGAGATGCGCATCCGCTCGAAGTTGTCGGCCTCGCTGGTCATGTTGAAGTTCAGGAGGTCCTCGAAGCCGAGGCCGACGAGCGTCTCGCGGGCGGCGGCCTCCAGGCGCGACGTCTCCGTGCGGCCGCCGATGGTGCCGACGTCGGGGTAGCGCGGCACGAGGTTGTTGAACCCGTACGCGCGCCCGATGTCGTCCACGACGTCCACGGGGTGGAGGACGTCGACGCGGTACGGCGGAATCTCCACCTCGTAGGTGAGTTCGTCCCCGCCCTCGGGCTCGGCATCGAGACCCGCTCGTTCGGCGAGGTCGACGACTTCGTCGGGTTCGAGGTCGATGCCGAGCAGCGTCTCGACGCGCTCGTGGGGGACCTGCTTGGTCTGGACTTCGAAGTCCGGGCGGACGAGTTCAGTGTCCCCGTATTCGACGGTGACGTCCTCGACGGTGGCGCCGCGCGCGTCGAGCGCGTAGCAGATGATGGCGCACATCCGGTCGATGGTCCACTGGTCGGTGCCGGTGAGTTCGACGAACAGCTCCCGGGAGTCCGTGGAGACCTCGGTGCGGCGGCCGTTGATGACCGGCGGGAAGCTGAACAGCCCGATGTCGTCGTAGATGGCGGGGTAGCGGTCGTAGTTCTCCAGCAGGTCCGCGTACTGCTCGCCGGTCGGGTGCTCGGTGAGCACGTCGGCGGGCGTGCGCTCGGCGTCGTCGTCCAGCGGCACGAACGTGTCGCCGTCGGGTTCGATGCCGGTGTACGTGATGGAGCGCCCCGCGTCGCCGTCCTCGCCGCTGACGGACTCGCCTTTCAGCATCGCGAGGTCGTGGATGCCGATGGCGCCCTTCGCGCGCTTGCGGCCCATCGTGGCGTGGAGTTTCTCCTGCAGTTGGATGAGCGAGTCCAGCGCGTCCTCGTCGAGGTCGACGCCGCGAATCACGGCGCCCGTGACGCAGGGCCGGTCGTCGGGGACGTCCTCGACGTTGATGGTCCACTCGGCGCTGTTCGTGTCCGGCACGTAGACGCCCCGGGTGTCGCCGTAGTGGTAGCGCAGCGAGCGCGCGATGCCCTCCACGGAGAGGCGGTCGAGGCGGTCGGCCTCGAACTCGAGTTTGAACTCGCCGTCCTCGGTCTCGCCCTCGTACTCGATACCGAGCCCGAAGAGGTCGTCCCTGAGTTCGTCGTCGCTCTTGTCGGTGTGCCCCGTCAGGGTCCGGAGTTCGTCGGGGTCGATGTCGACGACGGGCATCAGTACACCACCTCCGCGTCCCGCAGGAACTCAAGGTCACACAGCGTCCCGTGGACGTCGCGGATGTCCTCGAAGCCAGTCACGAGCATCAGCAGGCGTTCGAGGGCGAGCCCCCACGCCATCACGTCGGCTTCGACGCCGAGCGGTTCGAGCATCTCCGGGCGGAAGATGCCGGAGTTCCCGATTTCGATGAGTTCGCCGGTCTCGGGGTGGCGTCCGAACAGCTCGAAGCTCGGCTCCGTGTAGGGGTTGTACGTGGGCTTGAACTCGATGTCCGTGATGCCGAACTGGCTGTAGAACTCCCGGAACGTCCCCATGAGGTCGCGGACGGAGAGGTCCTCGGCCATCACCCAGCCCTCGATCTGGAAGAACTCCAGGAGGTGGGTGGCGTCGAGGGTGTCGTTGCGGTACGCCTTCTCGACGCTGAAGTACCGCGCGGGCGGTTCCACGTCCTCACCGGCGACGCCGGAGAGGTAGCGGGCAGTGAGACTCGTCGTGTGCCCGCGGAGCGCGAGCGCACGCGCGAAGTCCTCGTCCCACGGCGAGTGGTAGCCGTCGCCGTCCGGCCCGACGCCCTCGCGGTGGGCGCGTTCGACGCGCTCGACGAGGTCTTCGGGTAACTCGTCGATTTTCTCGGGCTGCTCCAGCGCGAACCGGTCCCAGTGGTTGCGCGCGGGGTGGTCCTGGGGCATGAACAGGCAGTCGTTGATGTAGAAGTCCGCGTCGACGTGTGGCCCCTCCATCTCCTGGAAGCCCATCCCCACGAGCACTTCCTTGACGCGCTCGGACGCCTGCCGGAGCACGTGCGTCTTCCCGGGCGTGTGCTCGCCGGCGTCGGCTTCGACGTTGTAGTCGGCGAACTCGGCGTCGCGCCACTCGCCGGACGCGAGCATGTCTGGGGTGAGCTGGCCGACTTCCTCGGCGGACTCGACGCCCGCCATGAGTTCGGTGACGCCGGCCTCCGTCAGGAGCACCGACCGGACGGTGCGCTCGGTGACGGCGACGAGGTCGCGGCGCGCCAGCTGGTCGAGCGCGTCGTCGGCCTCGACGGCCCCGCCCGCGGCCAGCGTTTCGAGTGCGGCGGCCTCCGCGTCCTCGCTGGGGTCGGCGTCGGGGTCCGCGGCGAGGTCCCCCGAGTCGATGCTCCCGTAGCCCTTCCGGGCGTAGTTCGACAGCGCGATATCGACCTGCGGACCTTCCAGCCCGGACGTGCCGATGACTTCGCCCATCGAGACCGGTTCGTCGTCCGCGCCGGCGTCGAGGGCGGCCTCGTAGAGTCGGACCTCCGGCAGTCCATCTTCGGCGTACTCGCGGCCTTCCTCGGTCAGTTCGACCTCCTCCTCGGTCTCCTCGACGACGTCCACGAGGCCGGCGTCCTCCAGTTCGAACGCCGCGCCCGTGACCGTCTCCGGCGGCCGCTCGATTTCGGCCGCGAGGTCGGCGATGCGTCTCGGTTCGTCGGCGCTCGCCGCTTCGAGCACCGCGACCTGCTGTGGTGGCAGTTTCATTGTGCGTAGGGGCGTGTGGCAGTCAGTTATCCGTTCCGCTCCCGGCCCGAACGAGCGGGTTCGGCCCCGCGACGGCTCCCGCCGCCGCGCGGCGTCCACCGGCTCACTCAGGCGAAGAAGAAACCGAACCCCGGAGCCGCGACTACTCGACGTGCGCTGCGACCGGCGTGGGGTTCGGACGCCATGTGCGGGAGGATGGCACGGCCGGTGAAAAGAATTCCGTCAGCGGCTCGCCGGGACCGTCAGGCTCGCGCCGAGTCGAGTTCGACGTCGAGGTCCGCCAGCACTTCCTTCGCCTCCTCGCGTTTCTCCTGGTGGTCTTCGAGGAACTCCGCCATGAGTTCCGCGGCCTCCTCCTTGCAGCCGCCGCAGAGCCGTTCGCCGCCCGCGCACTCCTCGTAGACGCGCTCGGCGAACTCGTCGTCGTCCGCCGCGAGGAGGTAGGCGTACAGCTCGTAGACGGGACACTGGTCGGGTTCACCGCCGAGCTCGCGCTGTTTCTCGGCGGTCTCGCGGCCGCCCGTGGTCGCGGCCTTGACCTTGTCGTAGCCGTCCTCGGGGTCGTCGAGGAGGCTGATGTGGCTGGCGGGAATCGAGGAGGACATCTTCCCGCCGGTGAGCCCGGTCATGAAGCGGTGGTAGATCGACGAGGGCGGCACGAAGCCGTAGCCGCCGTGGTCGACTTCGACGGCGAGCGCGAGGTCCTCGGCGGTCTCGCGGTCGATGTCGAACGCGTCGACGTGGCCCTCGAAGACGCGCTTCTCGCCGGCGACCTCGTCGATGAGCGCCTCGAAGGCCTCGTCGGTCGCCTGCCGGTCGAAGAACCGAATCCGGGGGCGGAGCGGCTCCATCCCGGCGTTTTCGAGCTTCTGGACGACCGACTCGACCACTTCGGCGTCGTATGCGGCCGCGAGGTCGGCGTCCTCGCGCAGCCAGTCGGCGGCTTCCGTGCAGCGCGGCTGGTCCTCGTCCTCGGCGTACTCCCCGCGGGCGTCGTAGGCGGCGGCGACGAGCGGGCGCTCGTCGTCGTCGAACGCGACGCTGGCGTACGCCTCGGTAACTTTGAAGTAGCGCGTGCGCTCCGCGAGGTCCCGGGCGAGCCGCATGTGGGGGTCTTGGTCGGGGCCGACCGGGATGACGGTGGGCTTGGACTCCTCGAGCTGCGGGTAGAGGATGTCCGCCATCTGCGTGACGACGCTCTGCATGTGGGAGACGTCGGTCTCGCCGTCGAACCCGTAGATGGCTTCGAACTCCGAGAAGTTCGCCTCCGCGCCGAGTTCGAACGCGAGGTCCTGGAGTTCGCGGTTCGCGGACTGCCGGTAGAGCGTGCCGTCCTCGGGGTCGAAGCCGAGCGCGAGCAGGGAGAGCAGGTAGTCGCGGGCGTGCTCGTCGATTTCGTCCCACGTCAGCCCGCGGGCGGCGTGGGCTTCGAGGTCGGCGATGAGCGCGTACGCGTCGGCGCCCTGCTGTTGGTGCCAGATGATCTCGTCGAAGACCATCTTGTGGCCGATGTGGGGGTCGCCGGTCGGCATGAACCCCGACAGCGCGGCGAACGGCTCGTCGTTGCGCATCGCGTCGGCGACGCGGCGGTAGTCGCGGTGCCCGAAGATGATAGCCCGCCGCATCAGGTAGTGCGGGTCGGGCACCTCGTCGATGACGTCGTCGAAGGACTCGATGCCGAACTCCTCGAAGAGCTTGCGGTAGTCCGAGACCGTCGAGGAGCCCCACGGGTCGAGCGCGACGCTGTCGGCGCCCGGCGCGTCCTCGCCGTCCGTCTCGTTGTCTGTGTCGGTCATAGTTAGGGAGTGAGCCTGCTCACGGAGAGCCAGCGAATCGTGTCCGCACTGGGATTGTCGAGCGCAAAAACCATTCGCTTCCGGACCCCGTGGGCGAGGCGCACGTCCAGCGAGAGGTCCCGCGGCGCGAACACGACATCGTCGGGGAGCACGCGCACGAGCAACTCCGAGTGCCCGAGGTCATCGACGGACTCGACCTCGCTGTACACGCGGAAGTCCGCGCCGAACTTGAACCCGGTCTTGGGGACCATCCCGCGGTCGCGCAGCGCCCGGTAGACGCGCAGCCGGCGGTCGAAGCGATCGGCCTCGCCCGCGCGGCCGCGCTCGACGACCGCCTCGACGTCGTCGTCCCCGAGGTCGAGGACGCCCTGCGCGGCGAGGTACGCGGCCTCCAGCAGCGAGAGCTGGAGCGCGTCGTACTCGGCCGCGCGGCCGCCGAGCGGCTGCCCGTAGAACCCCTGTTCGTGGAGTTCGCCGGGCGCGTCCCAGACGAGCACGCGGTCTTCGAGCAGCGTGCCGCGGACGTCCGTCGGCGGGGTGAAGTCGGTGTCGCCGTCGGGCTCGGTGGCGGTCACGTCGAGGTACGTGATTTCGCTCTCCTCGTCGACGACCGCGAGCACGACGTCGCCGAGGTCGCCGGCGGGGATGGTCGCGCGCTCGTCGACGACGCGAATCCGGTGTTTCACGACGCCGTCGCCGGGCCCCTTCCCGCGCGGGAACACGACGAAGTCGCCGTCGCCCGGGTCGTCCCACCACGGCTGGCGGTCGGGCGCGAGGTAGAAGCCGCGGTCGCGGAGGTCCGCGTAGACGAGGAAGCGCGCGGCGAAGCCGGCGCCGCGGTCGGCGAAAAAGTCCCGGAACCCCGCGCCGTCGACGGCGTCGAGGTCGCCGCGGAACAGCAGGTGGGCGGCCTCCACGACCGACAGCGCGATGGCGTTGCCGTCGAGCGGGTGGCCGTAGCCGCGGGCGTCGTGGAACCGCTGGCGGGCGTCGCCGCCGACCCGGACCTCGTCGCCGTGTAGCTCGCCGTCCATACCGGGAGCGTCGCGCGCCCGACGTTCAACTGTTGCGGTCGCGCCCGCCCGCGGTCAGTGCCTGCCCGCAGTCGCCGTCGAGACAGCGCGGCCCGCTCGGCGTCTCGAAGGCCGGTAGTCCGCACTCGCAGGTGCCGTCCACGGTCCCGCGGGGCAGCCGGTAGCTGGCGTCGCAGTCCGGACAGGCCGCGTGGAGGCCCCGGTCGGCCTCGATTTCGAGTGGCGCGCCACACCGACACGCCCACGCGCCGTCGAAGCGCTCGGCGACGACGTCGGCGATGGGCGTGCAGTCGCGGTCCAGACACGCCGTCACCTCGCCGCCGCGCTCCACCCGCAACTGGGGGAGCCCGCAGTCCGGACAGGGCTCGTCCACGACGGCGGCGTCCCGCGGAATCGCGTAGCTCGTCCGGCAGTCGATGCAGACGACGCGCCCGCCGTCCCTGACGAGCGTGCCGTCGCACTCGCACGTGCCGACCGGCGGCCCGGCGGGCGACGCGGGATAGTGGGCGTCGCCGTGCTCGGTCGCGCTCTCCACGACGAGCCGCTCGTCGCCGTCCGCCGCGTCGATGCGGAACCCGCGGGCGTCCCGCGTGTACCGGACGACGCCCGGGCGCGTGAGCCACGCCGCGGGCTGGTAGCCGTCCGCGTCGTGGACGAGCACGGTGTCGTCGGGTTTCACGATGACGACGACGTCACCGCGGAGGTCGCGTTCGGTTCGACCGTCGCTCTCGTAGCGGACGGCACACTCGCCAGCGAGCACGCGAATCGCGTCCTGCATGGCCCGGATTGGTCCCGGTTTGGTACTTGAACCTACGCGCTACTCCACGCGGACGGTCCGCGTCTCGGTGACGGGGAGCAGCGGGAGATCGGAGAAAGAGACGGTGACTTCGAATTCGAGTTCGTCCGCATCGGCGCCGAACACGCCCACGGGAACCGAAAGTTCGTCGTCGAGGTAGCCCGTTGTCTCAGTCATCTCGACGTCGTTGACCGTGACCGCGACGCCTGCGGCCGCGCCGCCGCCCGCGTTGCGGACGACGACCTCGCACATCTGGTTGTCGCCGGCCGCGATGCTGTCCGGGAGGTCGCTCCAGTCGACGAGGACGTCGGGCATCCCGGCGGCCTGCTCGTGGACGCTCTCGGCGACTCCGGGGCCGAGGCCGGCGGCTTCGAGGCCGTCCGTGCCAGCCTCGCGGACGTCCGCGGGCGTCTCGATGCCCTCGTCGGCGAGCTTGTGCGCGCGGCCCGCGGCGACCCCGTCAAGCGCGGTGAGGCCGACCGCGTCCTCGGGGACGCCGGTGTCGATGCGGGCTTCGAGGCGCGCGGCGACGTTCGCGCCCGCGGGATCGTCGTAGCGCTCGAAGAACGCGCCCAGCGCCGCGAGCAGGCGGAGCGCGTTCTGCTTGATGACCCACGCGTCCGAGCGCAGTTCCGGCGGCATGGAGCCGTCCATGCTCGCGCGCAGAATCGCGAGCACCTTCCGCGGGCCGGAGTCGAGGTCGTCGGCCTCGCTGCCGACGATTCTATCGACGGCGTCGCGCTCGGACTTGCGCGCGCTCACGCTGTCGAACTCGCCGGCGCTGGCGACCGCGCGGAGCACGCTGTCGGCGTCGCCGTCACCGTCCGCCACGTCGCGGAACTCGCGGGCGGTGTCCAAGCGGAGGTAGTAGGTGGACGCGAGCACGCCCAGCCGGGTCGCGGAGAGCCCGAGGTCGTCGTCGGTCTCCACGAACCCCTCCTCGACGAGGTCGTCTAAGGTGTCCCGGACGCGGTCCCGGAGCCCCGGGAAGTCGTAGTCGTCGGGCTCGGACCGGGCGCGCTGGTAGTAGAACGTCGTCTCCAGCCAGTCCATCACGTCGCCGAGCCCGCGAATCGTCCCCATCGCGATTTCCGCGTTCAGGTGCTCGGCGAGGTTCCCGGCGAGCCGCGACTCGATTTCCTTGCCCTCGCGGAGGAGGTTGCGGTACATGTCGGCGTCCGACTCGTCGCAGACCACCCAGCCGTAGCCGACGTCGTCGTAGCCCGGCCGGCCAGCGCGCCCGAGCATCTGGAGGACGTCCAGCGGGCTCATGTCCACCTCGCCCTCGAGGGGGTCGTGGAGCTTCGTGTCCCGGATGACGACGCAGCGCGCGGGGAGGTTGACGCCCCACGCCAGCGTCGACGTCGAGAACAAGATTCGAATTTTGCCCTCGCGGAACCACTCCTCGACGAGGTTCTTGTCGTTCGTGGAGAGCCCGGCGTGGTGGAACGCGACGCCGTCCAGCACGGACTTGCGGAGCGTCGCGTTGTCCAGCTCCTCGGTCTCGGTGTGGAACTCGTAGTCGCCCCGCGAGCCCACCGGGATATCGCGCTCGCCGATTTCGTCTCGGGTCTTCTTCGCGGCCTGCACGGTGTCCTGCCGGCTGGAGACGAACACAAGCGCCTGCCCGTCCTCGCGCAGGTGGGGTTCGGCGAGGTCCAGCGTCGTGAACAGCCGGCGGTACTTGTCCGCGAACGGGTTGTCGCCGTGCGTGTACGTCCGCACACCCGCGTGGAGGTCCACGGGCCGGTAGTCGTCACCGAACTCGAAGGTGGTCTCCGGCTCCGCGTCGAGCCACGCCGCCACGTCGTCGATGTTCGGCATCGTCGCCGACAGCGCGACCACGCGCGGGTCGCAGAGCCGCCGCCAGCGCGACACCACGACTTCGAGGACGCTCCCGCGCTTCTCGGAGTCGAGCAGGTGGACCTCGTCGATGACCACGCAGTCGACGTCCGTGACGAACGAGTACCGCGGCGAGTCGTGCTTCCGCGTTGCGGAGTCGGCCTTCTCGGGGGTCATCACGAGCACGTCCGCGCGCTCCGCGCGCCGGGGGTTGAGGTCTCGTTCCCCAGTGACGACGTACACCGAGTAGCCCAGTTCCTCGAAGCGCTCCCACTCCGATTCCTTCTCGTTGGTGAGCGCGCGCAGGGGCGCGACGAACACCGCGGTGCCGCCGGCGTCGAGGGTCTGGCAGATGGCCAGCTCCGCGAGCGCGGTCTTCCCGCTGCCCGTCGGCGCGGACGCGACGACGTTGGCCTCGGAGTTCACGAGCGCCGGCACCGCCTCGCGCTGCATCTCGTTGAACTCGTCGAAGGGGAAGGCGTCGGCGAACTCGGGAACGACCTCGGCGACTTCCATCACCAGTTGGGGAGGGGAGGGTTGCGGATAGGCGTTTCCTTAGTGGCGCGGTTCGGAGCGAACGAAGTGAGCGAGAACCGCGGAAATGCGAACGGCGACCAGCGGGAGCCGTGAGCGGCGTGAGTCGGAGGGAGTGAGCGAAGCGAACGACCGAGACTCACGGATATGGCGAGCGGGGAGCGTGTGCCCGACCGCAGGGAGGGCACAGGACGACGAGCGGCGACCAACAGGAGCCGCGAGCGAAGCGACCCGCGAGCGGCGAGGCGCGCATTCAGTCGGCGGCGTCGGCGCTCATCGTGGAGGCGACGCGTTCGAGGAGGCCGCGGTCCGTCGAGTAGTAGAAGTAGACGGTGACGCCGATTGCGGCGACGACGTTCGAGACGGTGATGGCCCAGAACGCGGCGTACACGGGCACGGAGAGCACGACGACGTAGGCGCCGACGACCGCGATGGGGAGCCGGACGACCCAGTACTGGAGCATCGTCGCGACCATCGACACCTGCGTCTTCCCGGCGCCGTTGAAGCCGCCCTGCAGAGGGTAGATGAGGCCGAACGCCCAGTAGCCGACCGCGAGAATCTGGAGGTACGCGACGGTGTACGTGAGCGCGTCGCCGTCGAGGCTGGGCGCGAACACGTCCGTGATGAGGCCGGGAATCAGGAACTGGGCGACGCCGACGACCGCGAGGCCGACGGTCGCGACGCCGGCGGCGAGCCACGTCGCGCGGGTCGCGCGGGCGGGGCGCTCGGCGCCGAGGTTCTGACCGACGACGCTGGCGACCGCGCTGCCGACGGCGATGGCGGGGACGAACGCGAGCGTGGAGATGCGCATGCCGACGGTGTACGCGGCGAGGCCGGCGCTCCCGCCGACGCCGGAGACGATGGCGACCATGAGGAGGCGGGCGGTCTGTCGGCCGCCCTCCTGGCCGGCTTTCGGCACGCCGACTTCGAGGACTTCCCGCAGCGAGTCGAGCCGGAACTGCATCGCCTCGCGCGTGTACGCGAAATCGGTGAAGTCCGTGGTGGCGACGGCGACGGCGACGGCGAACCCGGCGACGTAGCCACCGGCGGTGCCGAGCGCGGCGCCGAGGATGCCGTAGCCGGTGAAGCCGGGGATGCCCCAGCCGACGACGAGGAACGGGTCGAGGACGACGTTGACGGCGACGGCGACGGCGTTGACGACGAGCGCCGCGCGGGAGTCTCCCCAGCCGACGAACGCGCCCTCGATGGCGTCGCTCATCCCGCCGAACACCATCCCGCCGAGGACGACGACGAGGTAGAGCGCGCCGAGTTCGACGACGACTTCGCCGGGGTCGAACAGCGCGAGCACGTCGGCGGCGAACAGGTACGCCAGCGCGAGCGCGACGAGGTTGAGCGCGAGCGCGACGAGGATGGCGTGGAAGGCGGCGCGGCGGGCGTCGCCGTCGTTCTCCGCGCCGGCGTGCTGGGCGACGAGCACCTGCCCGCCGGTGAGCGCGACGTGGTTACCGAGCGTGAGGAGCGCGAGCACCGGCGCGACGAGGCCGACCGCGGCGACCGCTTGCTCGCTGACGCGGCCGAGCCAGAACGCGTCGACGACCTGCTGGAGGACGACGACGTACTGCTGGACGACCAGCGGTGCGGCGACGTAGAGGAGGGCGCGCGTGAGCGGCCCGTCGGTTATCTCCTCGCGAGATATGTCAAACATTTTGCTGTTTCGAGGTGGTTTGAAAGTCGGTTCTCACCCCTCTTTAACGTATGGGATGCGCTCGCACAACACGGCTCCGGGCACCCGAACCCCACAGTTTTTGCAGTCCCCCGCGAAGGAAGGTGCATGAGCAGTCGGCGGAAGCCGGACTGGCTGAAGATGCGGCCGCCGTCCGGAGAGCGATTCACGGACATCAAGGAGACGCTCCGGGGCCACGACCTCCACACGGTCTGCGAGGAGGCCTCGTGCCCGAACATGGGGGAGTGCTGGAGCGGCCGCGACGGCCCGGGCACCGCGACGTTCATGCTGATGGGCGACCGGTGCTCGCGGGGCTGTAACTTCTGCGACGTCCAGACCGGCGGGATGGAGCCGCTGGACCCCGACGAGCCGGCGAACGTCGCGGAGTCGGTCGCGGAAATCGGCCTAGACTACGTCGTCCTCACCTCCGTCGACCGCGACGACCTCGACGACCAGGGCGCCGGCCACTTCGCCCAAACCATCCGGGAAATCAAGGCCCGCGACCCCTCGATTCTGGTGGAAGTGCTGATTCCGGACTTCCAAGGGGAAGAGGACCTCGTCCGGAAGATTATCGACGCGAACCCGGACGTCATCGCGCACAACGTCGAGACGGTCGAGCGCCGCCAGTTCCCGGTGCGAGACCGCCGCGCGGGCTACGAGCAGTCCCTGAAAGTGCTCGACCAGGTGAACCGCGAGTCCGACATCTACACGAAGACGAGCGTGATGCTCGGGGTCGGCGAGTACGACCACGAGGTCTACCAGACGCTGGGCGACCTCCGCGAGGTGGGCGTGGACGTCGTGACACTCGGCCAGTACCTCCAGCCGTCGCGCTCCCATCTGGACGTCGCCGAGTACGTCCACCCCCAGAAGTTCGAGACGTGGCGCCGCGTCGCCGAGGAGGAGTTCGACTTCCTCTACTGCGCCTCGGGTCCGATGGTGCGGTCGTCGTACAAGGCGGGCGAGCTGTTCGTCGACGCGGTGCTGCGGGAGGGCAAGAGCATCGAAGAGGCGCGGGAGGACGCCCGAAGGGCGGCCTCCGACTGACTGAACGAGGGACCGGGTCACCGGGCCGCTGGACGGAGACAGAATCCGGCAATACTTCGCGTAGGGTGGCTGTCCGCCCAGTTTTCGAGTTCAGTGTCGAACGTTCAGCGATTTACCTCGGGAAGTTGTGAACGTGAGTTGTGAAAAATGCCGCGACGGTAACCCGCTAGAAAGACCGTTACGAAAATCATATGGTCGCACGGGGCGATTCTCCGCACATGTCAGGACGGGGGTACCCGTGACTGCGACCGTGCACCGAGAACCCGACGACATGGTACGGGTGCTCGACGAGGACGGCGAGGTCGTCGACGGCGCCGAGGTCCCGGACCTCGACGACGACGAGCTCGTGGAGATGTACCGGACGATGAAGCTCGCTCGGCGCTTCGACGAGCGGGCGGTGAGCCTCCAGCGGCAGGGTCGCATCGGCACGTACCCGCCGCTGTCGGGCCAAGAGGGCGCGCAGGTCGGCTCCGCGATGGCGCTCGGCGGCGACGACTGGATGGTGCCCAGTTACCGCGAGCACGCCGCCTCGCTCGTGCAGGGCCTCCCGCTGAAGCAGACGCTGCGGCTCTGGATGGGCGACGAGAACGGCGCGCGCGTCCCGGAGGACGTGAACCTGTTCACCGTCGCGGTGCCCATCGCGTCCCAGATTCCCCACGCCACGGGACTGGCGTGGGCGTCGAAGCTCAAGGACGAGGAGGACAAGGCGTTCCTCTGTTACTTCGGGGACGGCGCGACCAGCGAGGGCGACTTCCACGAGGGGCTGAACTTCGCGGGCGTCTTCGACACGCCGAACGTGTTCTTCTGCAACAACAACCAGTGGGCCATCAGCGTGCCCCGCGAGAAGCAGACGGCGTCGAAGACGCTCGCGCAGAAGGCCGAGGCGTACGGCTTCGAGGGCGTGCAGGTAGACGGGATGGACCCGCTTGCGGTGTACGCGGTGACGAAGGCGGCCGTCGAGAAGGCCAAAGACCCCGCGGAGGGCGAACTGCGCCCGACGATGATCGAGGCGGTCCAGTACCGCTTCGGCGCGCACACGACCGCCGACGACCCCTCCGTCTACCGCGAGGAGGAGGAAGTCCAGAAGTGGAAGGCGAAGGACCCGATTCCGCGCCTCGAGAAGTTCCTGAAGCGGACCGACCGGCTGGACGACGAGGCGATTACGGACATCGAGGAGGACGTCGAGGACCGCGTGGCGGACGCCATCGCGGCCGCCGAGGAGACGCCGCGGCCCGACCCCGTGGAGATGTTCCAGAACGTCTACGCGGAGATGCCCGGCCGGCTCGAGAAACAACTGGAGTGGTTCCAGTCCATCCGCGCCGAACACGGCGACGAAGCGCTACTGGAGGACTAACATGGGAGAGAACTTGACGCTAGTGCAGGCGGTACGGGACGGCCTCCGCGACGAGATGGCCGAGGACGACGACGTGCTCGTGATGGGCGAGGACGTCGGGAAGAACGGCGGCGTGTTCCGCGCGACCGAGGGACTGTACGACGAGTTCGGCGAGGACCGCGTCATCGACACGCCGCTGGCGGAGTCGGGCATCGTCGGCACCGCCATCGGGATGGCCGCCTACGGCCTGAAGCCGGTGCCCGAAATCCAGTTCTCGGGGTTCATGTACCCGGGCTTCGACCAGATCGTGAGCCACATGGCGCGGCTCCGCACGCGCTCCCGCGGGCGGTTCACGTGTCCGATGGTGCTGCGCGCGCCGTTCGGCGGCGGCATCCGCGCGCCCGAGCACCACTCCGAGTCGAAGGAGGCGTTCTACGTCCACGAGGCCGGGCTGAAGGTCGCGATTCCGAGCACGCCCCACGACGCGAAGGGGATGCTCGTCGCGGCGATTCGGGACCCCGACCCGGTCATCTTCCTCGAACCGAAGAAAATCTACCGCGCGTTCCGCGAGGAGGTGCCCGACGGCCCCTACGAGGTCGAACTCGGGGAGGCCGCGGTGCGCCGCGAGGGCAGCGACGTCTCCGTGTTCACGTGGGGAGCGATGACCCGGCCGACGCTGGAAGCCGCAGAGAACATGGCCGACGACGTGGACGTGGAGGTCGTGGACCTCCGGACGCTGAGCCCGCTCGACGAGGAGACAATCGTGGAGTCCTTCGAGAAGACGGGCCGAGCGGCCATCGTCCACGAGGCGCCGAAGACGGCGGGCGTCGGCGCCGAAATCACGGCGACGCTCCAGGAGGAGGCGCTGCTCCACCAGGAGGCACCGGTGAAGCGGGTCACGGGGTTCGACGTGCCGTTCCCGCTGGCCGCGCTGGAAGACTACTACCTGCCCGAGCCCGAGCGCATCGAGTCGGGCATCCGGGAGACCGTGGAGTTCTGAGATGGCACGAGAGTTCAAGCTACCCGACGTCGGCGAGGGCGTAGCGGAGGGCGAAATCGTCAGTTGGCTGGTCTCGGAGGGCGACACCGTCTCCGAGGACCAGCCGGTCGCGGAGGTGGAGACCGACAAGGCGGTCGTCGAGGTCCCCGCCCCGGTGAACGGCACAGTCCGGAAACTGCACTACGACGCGGGCGACGTCGTCCCGGTCGGCGAGGTCATCGTCACCTTCGACGTGGAGGGCGAAGCCGCCGAAGCGACAGAGCCGGAAGAAGAAGCCACCGAGGAGCCCGAGTCCGCGTCGAAGTCCGCGACGGAGAAGGCGTCGACGCGGACGTTCGCGCCGCCGAGCGTGCGTCGGCTCGCGCGCGAACTCGACGTCGACCTCGATTCCGTCGAGGGCACGGGGCCGTCCGGCCGCGTGACCGAGAGCGACGTGCGCGCGGCGGCGGAAGGCCACGCGACCGAGCCGCAGGAGGAGCCGCCGGACGAGGTGCGCTCCGCAGTGGAGCCGGTGGGCGAGCAGGCCGCCGACCACACCGAGGGCGGCGCCGGCGGGCAGGAGTCGGCGGGCCGCGAGAAGACGCTCGCCGCGCCCGCGACCCGCGGGCTGGCGAAGGAACTCGGCGTCGACATCGACGACGTGCCCGCGACCGAGGAGCGCGACGGCGAGGCGTTCGTCACCGCCGAGGCGGTCCAGGAGTACGCCGAGGGCGGCACCGCCGCGCAGGGCGAACCGACGACCGGCGCGCCCGAGCAGGCGTTCGTCGAGGGCGGCGAGACGACCCAACCGTACCGCGGCGTCCGGCGCAGCATCGGCGAGCAGATGGCCAAGTCGAAGTACACCGCGCCCCACGTCACCCACCACGACACCGCGGTCATCGACGACCTCGTTGAGACGCGCGCGAAGCTCAAGGAGCGCGCGGCCGAGCAGGACGTGAAGCTCACGTACCTGCCGTTCGTGATGAAGGCGGTCGTCGCGGGGCTGAAGGAGTACCCGATTCTGAACTCCGAACTCCGCGAGGAAGAAGAGGAAATCGCACTCAAGCAGGACTACAACATCGGCGTCGCGGTGGCGACCGACCACGGGCTGATGGTGCCCGTCGTGAAGCACGTCGACCAGAAATCCATCCTCGACATCGCCGAGGAGGTGAACGAACTCGCGGCGAAGGCCCGCGACCGCTCGATTAGCCGCGAGGAGATGCAGGGCGGGACGTTCACCATCACGAACTTCGGCGCGGTCGGCGGCGAGTACGCGACGCCCATCATCAACTACCCCGAGACCGCGATTCTCGGTCTGGGCGGCATCGACGAGCGGCCGGTCGCGGAGGACGGCGAAGTGCGGGCGGCGCAGACGCTACCGCTGTCGCTGTCCATCGACCACCGCGTCATCGACGGCGCGGAGGCCGCGCGGTTCACGAACTACGTGATGGAGCGACTGACTGACCCCGAACTACTACTACTCGAATAATGGTTGTTGGAGACGTATCCACTGGAACGGACGTGGCGGTCGTCGGCGGCGGGCCGGGCGGCTACGTCGCGGCGATTCGCGCCGCACAGCTCGGCCTCGACACGACGCTCGTGGAGATGGACGCCTACGGCGGCACCTGCCTGAACTACGGCTGCATCCCCTCGAAGGCCCTGATTACGGCGACCGACGTCGCCCACGACGCGGGCAACGCCGAGGAGATGGGCGTCTACGCCGACCCCGACGTGGACTTCGGGGAGATGGTCGAATGGAAGGACGGCGTCGTCGACCAGCTCACTGGCGGCGTCGAGAAGCTCTGCAAGGCCAGCGGCGTCAACCTCATGGAGGGGCGCGCGGAGTTCGCAGGCAACGACAAGCTCCGCGTCGTCCACGGCGGCGAGGGGCAGGGCTCGGAGACCATCGAGTACGAGAACTGCGTCGTCGCGACGGGGTCGCGGCCCATCGAGGTGCCGGGCTTCGAGTTCGACGCCGACCCCGTCCTCGACTCGCGGCAGGCGCTCGCGATGGACGACCTGCCCGACTCCATCGTCGTGGTGGGCGCGGGCTACATCGGGATGGAGATTTCGACCGTGCTCGCGAAGCTCGGCGTCGACGTCACCGTCGTGGAGATGCTCGACGAGGCGCTGGCGGGCTACCCCGACGACCTCACTCAGCCCGTCAAACAGCGCGCCGAGGAACTCGGCATCGACTTCGAGTTCGGGCTCGCCGCCGACCACTGGGAGGAGTCCGGCGACGGCATCGTCGTCGCCGCCGAGGACGAGGATGGCGAACTCACGGAGTTCGAGACCGACAAGGTGCTCGTGGCGGTCGGCCGCCAGCCCGTGACGGACACGTTGAATCTGGACGCCATCGACCTCGAACCGAACGACGACGGCCGCCTCGAAACCGACGAGCAGGCGCGCACCGACGTGGAGAACGTCTTCGCCATCGGCGACGTCGCGCCCGGCCCGATGCTCGCGCACAAGGCCAGCAAGGAGGGGCAGGTCGCCGCCGAGGTCGCGGCCGGCGAGCCCGCGGCACTGGACTATCAGGCGGTGCCGGCGGCGGTGTTCACGGACCCCGAAATCGCGACCGTCGGTCTCACCGAGGACGACGCGCGCGAGGAGGGCTTCGAGCCCGCGGTCGGCACGTTCCCGTTCCGCGCGAGCGGCCGCGCGCTCACCACGGGCGACAGCGACGGGTTCGTCCGCGTCGTCGCCGACGAGGAGTCGGGCTTCCTGCTCGGCGCGCAAATCGTCGGCCCGGAGGCCAGCGAGCTGATTGCTGAACTCGGGCTCGCCATCGAGATGGGCGCGACGCTCGAAGACGTCGCCTCCACCATCCACACCCACCCGACGCTCTCGGAGGCGACGATGGAGGCCGCGGAGCACGCGCTCGGCCACGCCATCCACACGCTGAACCGATAGCCCGCAAATTCTGTCGCCCCGACGGTCTTTTCCCGCCTCCGCCGCGTACACGAGCGCATGGAAACGGTCACGCTCGGTCCGACCGGCACGTACTCCCACCGCGCCGCCAGCGCCGTCACCGACGACGGCATCTCCTTCGTGGAGTCCGTCCGCGCCATCGCCGACGCGGTCGCGAACGGCGACGCCGACCGCGGCGTCGTCCCCATCGAGAACAGCATCGAGGGCTCGGTGACGGAGACGCTGGACGCGCTCGCGGAAGTCGACCTCGCAGTCGTCCGCGAAGTCGTCACGCCGATTCGCCACGCCCTCATCGCGCAGAGCGAGAACTTCGACACCGTCGCCAGCCACTCGCAGGCGCTCGCGCAGTGTCGCACCTACCTCGACGAGAACTACCCCGACGTGGACCGCGAACCCGTCGCCTCCACCGCTCGCAGCGTCGAAATCGCGCGCGAGGACCCCACGGTCGCCGGCATCGCGCACCCGGACAACGCCGACGGCGACCTCCAGTTGGTCGCCTCCGACATCCAGGACAAGTCCAGCAACTCCACGCGCTTCTTCGTCGTCGCGCCGCCCAGCGAGCGCTCTGAGGCCGGCGGCAAGTCCTCGTTCGTCGTCTACCCCAACGCGAACTACCCCGGCCTCCTGCTCGAACTGCTGGAGCCGTTCGCCGACCGCGACATCAACCTCTCCCGCGTCGAATCCCGCCCCAGCGGCGAGCGCCTCGGCGACTACCTCTTCCATATCGACGTCGACGCCGGCCTCTACGAGGAACGCACGCAGGCCGCCCTCGAAGAAATCGAAGCGCTCGCCGAGAACGGCTGGGTGCGCCGCCTCGGCTCCTACGACGTCGAGCACGTCGTCTGAAACCACTTTTTGCGCTGCGGGGGTGCGCCGGAGGCGCACCCCGCTCGGCAAAAACTTGGGGAAAAAGCGCCGTCGGACCCCCTTCGGGGGTCCTCGGCGCCCGCGCCTCCGGCGCGGTGAACCGCGAGCGCCGCTGGCGCTCGCGGATGCTCGTCGGCTGTCGAGTTTGGCTGGCCAATACCTTTTCTGGGATTCGCGGTGAACGGTCGAATATGGCACGAGGCAGCCCGTTCGACGAGCTGGAGCGACTGCTGGACAAGATGAACGACGCCCGGGAGCGCGCCGGCGGGGGGCTCGCGGTCGACGTCGAGGACGAGGACGACCAGTTCGTCGTGACCGCGGACCTCCCGGGCTTCGAGAAGGACGACATCGACGTGGAGGTCCGCGACCGGACGCTCCGCATCGAGGCGCGCCACGAGGAGGAGACCGAGGAGGGCGAGGACAACTACGTCCGCCGGGAGCGCAGCAAGCGCTCGCTCTCCCGGAGCGTCACGCTCCCCGAGGAAGTCGACGAAGCGGGGGCATCGGCCGCCTTCCAGAACGGCGTGCTGACGGTGGAACTCCCGAAGGTACACACCAGCGAGGAGTCCACGAGCGTCGACATCGAGTAGCGACCCGTTCTTCTCAGACGCGGTCGGTGACGCGGTCGGCGGCGTTCTCGACCGCATCCTCCCAGTCCGCCGGCGGGTCGTCGCCGCGCACGGGCGGCGCGAGCGCGAGGTCAACGGCGTGGTAGTCGAAGCCGTCGAGCGCGTCGCTGGCGAGTCCGCCGACGAACTCGGCGTTCTCGCGCTTCGAGGAGTGGCCGCCGTCCGCGAGCGCGTAGTAGTCGCTGAACAGGTGCACGAGGGCGACCGGCCGGTCGAACGCGCCGTCGGCGGCGTGCCGGGCGAGTTTCACGGGGTTGTTCGCGGGGTCGGCGCGCCGCATCTCCACCTCCACGAGCACGAGCGGCGCGTCGGCGTCGGGGACGCCGGCGACGTCGACGGGCGTGCGCTGGACGTACCACTCGGTCGTCCACTCGCGGCCGGGGTCGCGGGCGGCGAGCGCGTCCCGGAGGCGTGCGTGCACGGCGTCGGTGAACTCGCCCACGAGCTCGGCGGAGGCGCCGGGGCGGCAAAGGCGTTTCCGTGGGGTGGTCGCGGCGAGGTCGGCCGGGAACCCGACGGGCGCGACAGTCACTATGGGAGGGCTTTTGGCCCGGCAGAGTGTCACACCGGATATGACCTACGAGCCACGGGAAGTCGAGCGGAAGTGGCAGGACCGCTGGGAGGACGGCGGCCGCTACCACGCCGACCCCGACCCCGACGAGGACGCGACGTTCGTGACGGTCCCGTACCCCTATCCCTCCGGTGGGATGCACATCGGGCACGCCCGCACGTACACGGTGCCGGACGTCTACGCCCGCTACCGACGCCTGCAGGGCGACAACGTCCTGTTCCCCATCGCGTGGCACGTCACGGGCACGCCCATCGTCGGCGCCGTGAACCGCCTCCAGGAGCGCGAGGAAGAGCAGATGTCGGTGCTGCGGGACACGTACAACGTCCCGGAGTCCGAGCTCGAACAGCTGGAGACGCCGATGGGGTTCGCGCGCTACTTCATCGAGAACCACTACAAGCAGAACATGAAGTCCCTCGGCCTCAGCATCGACTGGCGGAGGGAGTTCACGACCAACGACGAGCGCTACTCGAAGTTCGTCACGTGGCAGTACGAGACGCTGCGCGACCACGGCCGACTGGAGAAGGGGCTCCACCCGGTGAAGTACTGCACGAACGAGGAGAACCCCGTCACCACCCACGACCTGCTGGAGGGCGAGGAGGCGGAGTTCCAGCAGTACACCCTCGTGAAGTTCCGGAAGGGCGACACCGTAGTGCCGATGGCGACGCTGCGCCCGGAGACGGTGCGGGGCGTGACGAACGCGTACATCGACCCGGACGCCAGCTACGTGGAGGCGAACGTGGACGGCGAGACGTGGCTGCTCAGCGACGAGGGCGCACAGAAGCTCGTCCTCCAGCAGCGCGACGTCGAGATTCTCGACCGGTTCACCGGGGAGGCGCTGGTCGGCGAGCGCGTCACCAACCCCGTCACGGGCGAGGACGTGCTCGTGCTGCCCGCGGACTTCGTGGACGCGGACAACGCCACCGGCGTCGTGATGTCGGTGCCGGCGCACTCGCCGGACGACTGGATGGCCCTCCAGGAGGCCAAGAAAGACGACGAGCGGATGCGCGAGTACGGCATCGACCCCGCCGAGGTCGAGGAGATTCAGCCGAAGGCCATCATCGACGTGGACGGCTACGACGACCCGTTCCCGGCGCGCGCGGCCGTCGAGGAGCACGGCATCGAATCGAGCGACGACCCCGCGCTCGAAGAGGCCACCCAAGAGGTGTACAACCGCGAGTTCCACGCGGGCGAACTGAAGGACATGTACGACGAGTACGCGGGCGCGACCGTGGAAGACGTCCGCGACGAGCTGGCCGAGCACTTCCAGTCGAGCGGCGAGTTCGACTCGATGTACGAGTTCTCCGAGGAGGTCGTCTGCCGCTGCGGCGGCGACGTCGAGGTCGCCAAGCAGGACACGTGGTTCCTGACGTACAGCGACGACGACTGGAAGCAGCTCGCCCACGACGCGATTAGCCAGCTGGACGCGCGCCCGGACAGCGCGGGCGACCAGCTGGACCACACCGTCGACTGGCTCAACGAGTGGCCCTGCATCCGGAACTTCGGGCTGGGCACGAACCTGCCGTGGGACGACGACTTCGTCATCGAGCCGCTGTCGGACTCGACGGTGTATATGTCCTACTACACCATCGCCCACCGGCTGCAGGACGTGCCGCCGGAGGAGATGGACCGCGAGTTCTTCGACACGCTGTTCTACGGCGCCGAGGCCGTCGAGGACCCCGACGAGACAGCGCTGGACCTCCGCGAGGAGTGGGACTACTGGTACCCCGTCGACCAGCGCGTCTCCGGCAACGACCTCATCTCGAATCACCTCACGTTCTACCTCTTCCACCACACCGACCTCTTCGAGGAGGCGAAGTGGCCGGAGGGCATCACCGTGATGGGGATGGTGCTGCTGGAGGGCGACGCGATGTCCTCCTCGAAGGGCCACGTCGTGCTACCCACGGAGGCCATCGAGGAGTACGGCGCCGACACCGTGCGGTTCGTGCTGTTGAACTCCGCGGAGCCGTGGCAGGACGTCGACTGGCGCGACGACGAGGTCGGCACCACGCAGGACCAGCTCGCGAGCTTCTACGAGCGCGCGCAGGACGTCATCGAGAACGCCGAGGGCGTCGGCGACCGCGAGGACGTCCAGTTGCAGCGCATCGACCGCTGGCTGCTGTCGAAGCTCCAGTCGACGATTCGGGACGCCACCGACGCGATGGACGAGTTCCAGACGCGCGCCGCCAGCCAGGAGGCGTTCTACCACTTCGAGGAGCACCTGACGTGGTACCGCAAGCGCACGGACCTCGACCGCGACGGCGCGCGGTGGACGCTCCGTGAGGTGCTGCGGACGCGACTGCGCCTGCTGGCGCCCATCGTGCCGTTCCTCGCGAACGAACTCCACGAACAGCTCACGGGCGAGCCCGTCGGGCAGGACGACTGGCCGGAGGCCGACCCCGAACTGGAGTCCGAGCGTGTGGAAGTCGAGGAGCAGCTCGTGGAGTCGCTGACCGAGGACGTGCGGGAGGTCATCGACGTGACCGACACCGACCCCGACCAGATTACGGTGTTCACGCCCGCGCCGTGGAAGCGGACCGTCTACGAGACGGTCCGCGAGACCGGCACGGACGTCGGCGCGGTGATGGGGAAGGTGATGCAACACGAGAGCCTGCGCGAGAAGGGCGACGCGGTCAACGACCTCGTGCAGGACCTCGTGGCGGACGTCCGCGAGCGCTCCGACGACGAGCTGGCGGCGCTCGACGAGGTCGACGAGCAGGACGTCTACGAGAACGCGGCGGGCTTCCTCGCCCGGCAGTTCGACGCCGACATCGACGTCGTCCCCGAGACCGAGACTGACGCCGAGCGCGCGTCCCGCGCGGTGCCGTTCCGCCCCGCCATCGACCTCGCGTAGCGGTCCTGTCTACCGGACGACTTTTTCCGCCGGACAGCGAAGGCCCACACATGAGCGACGAGAACGACGAAGCGCCGCGGAGCGTCCGACGACACGCGCGTTCGATGGCGAACGCCGAGATGAGCGCGGTCGGCTACGCGATAGCGGTGGGCCTGCTCGTGTTGCTGCTGCCGGTGTTGCCGTTCCTCGCGGTCATCTGGCTCGTCACGCGGCTCACCAGCTAAGCGGGACGCCGAACAGTCAGACATTCACGACGCTACGCGCCTCGGTTCGTGCGAACGGGGAGCGCAGCGATTCGTAAGCCGCCAGCACGAGCGGCTCACCGCGCGACCGTAGGGAGCGCGGGCCGACGACCGACTAACGCGCCCGGAGGGCGCGGCTGAAGGGAGGAGCGCTTTTTCCCCAAGTTTTTGCAAGCGAGGGAGCGGTAGCGACCGAGCGCAGCAAAAAGTGGCTAAGCGAACTTGCGGACGGTCACGTCCAGCGTGTCCAAGTCGAGGATGGGTGCGGTGGCGACGTCGGGGTCGATGTTGACGGACTTCTGGAACTCCGTCTGGTGTTGCCAGCACCCCGAGTTCACGAGGCGGACGTTGTGGTAGCCGCCGACGCCGAGCTTGTGGACGTGGCCGGTGTGGAAGACGTCGGGCGCGTCGTCGATGACGAGGTAGTCCTCCTTCTCGGGGGCGACGCGGGTGCGGCCGCCGAACTGCGGGGCGACGTGGCGCTTCTTCAGCAGTTGCTCCATCGCGCGGTGGGGGTTGTCGTAGGAGATGTCGTCGCCGGGGTACTCGGCGATGATTTCGTCGATGGAGACGCCGTGGTACATCAGAACGTCGACGCCCTCGACGGTGACCGTGGAGGGGTTCCCGGTGAAGCGGGCGTCGTGGGCGCTCATAATCGAGCGCAGCTCCTCGTCGAAGGCGGGCTGGGGTTCCGCGAGGCGGACGGCGTCGTGGTTGCCAGGAATCATCACGATCTCCATGTCCCCGGGGACGTCTTTGAGGTGCTCCGCGAACGTCTCGTACTGCTCGTAGATGTCGACGATGTCCAGTTCCTCGTCCTGGTCGGGGTAGACGCCGACGCCCTCGACCATGTCGCCCGCGATGAGGAGGTACTCGACGGGGTCGGCCTCCTCGGTGTGGAGCCAGTCGGCGAACGCCTGCCACGCGTCCGCGGCGAACTCCTGGCTGCCGACGTGGACGTCGGAGACGAGCGCGGCCTGCACGTGTCGGTCCGCGGTCGATGCGCTGTGGGTGCGGGGAATGTCCGGGAAGTGGAGTTCGTCCGCGAACAGGATGCCGCCGTCGTCCGAAATCGTCCCTTCGACGGCGATGACCTCGTCCGTGAGGAGTTCGTCGACGTGGTCGGCGATGTCGCGGTCTTTCATCACGAGCGTCGGGAAGACGCCGTTCGTGTCCTCGACCTCGACGAGCCAATGGCCGCTGGCGGTCGAGCGGACGTCGTTGACCATACCGACGACCGCGGCCTCGCTGCCGCCGGGCATCGAGTCGAGCGCGTCCGTCGGCCGGTGGTTGACGCGGCCGCGGAGTTTCTTCGAGAGGCGGTCGTAGCGGTCGCGGAACGTCGCGACGAAGTCCGCGTACTCGCCGGTCCCCGTCGATTCGCCGGTGATGTCGCCGTCGATTTCGACGCTGCGCTGGCTGTCGTCGCGGGCGTCGCGGCCGTCCCGCCGCCCCGCCGCGTTCTGCCCCTCGCTTACCCCCTTCGTTTCAACTGGAGTAGTGCTCTCTGTCGGCTGGATATCGTCGTCTGTGGCTCCAGTCGAAGCGGTGGCGGAAGCCGTCTCGTCGGTGGGCGCTTCCGGCCCGGGGTCGGCGGACTGCGTGGCGGTAGCGGCCGCGGCAGTTTCGGTCGGAGCGGTCGGCGCGTCGCCGCCCGACGCGTCGGCCTCGCTGTCCGAGGCGTTCGGCGTCGCGTCATCGACCACCTCGCGGACGTGGTCGGTGGTCAGCGTCAGCGCGTCGTCGGGCGCGGCGTCGACCGCGCGCTCGACGGCGGCCGCGGGGTCGCTGGCGCCCGCGAGCAGCGTCACGGCCTCGCGTTCCGCGTTGTACCCCCGGCTGGTGAGTTCGCGGACGACCCGGACCGGGGGTTCTCGTGGCACACCACGTCAGCACGGCGAGCGCGAGCAAAAGGGTGGCGGTCCGCGAGGGGAAAGTTGAAACGCGGGAGCGGCGAACTCCCAGTAGATGACCAACGGCGACGACGTGCCCGACCCCCGCGGCGGCCCGCGGGCCGCGCTCGTCTGGTTCCTCCGCACCGACCACGGTGCCGTGATGTTCGTCCGCGAGGCCGCCAGCAGCGCCCTCACCGTCGCCATGGTCGGCCTACTGTTGTTCTCGGTCAGCGGCGTCTGGCCGCCGCTGGTCGCCGTCGAGAGCGGCAGCATGCAGCCGAACATGGAGCGCGGCGACCTCGTGTTCGTGATGGAAGAACAACGGTTCGCCCCCGAGTACGCCACTGGCGACACCGGCGTCGTCACCCACCAAGACGCCACCGACCACGGCTACCGGCAGTTCGGCGGCCTCGGCGACGTCGTCGTCTACCAGCCGTACGGCAACGCCCGAGAGACGCCGGTGATACACCGCGCGCGCTTCTGGGTCGACGACGGCGAGAACTGGTACTCGAAGGCCGACCCCGAGTACGTGGACGCCGACAACTGCGAGGAGCTCCGGAACTGCCCCGCGCCCCACGCCGGGTTCATCACGAAGGGCGACAACTCGGTCACGAACGACTACTACGACCAGACGCGGGGCATCTCCAGCCCCGTCAAGCCCGCGTGGGTGAAGGGGACCGCGGAGTACCGCATCCCGTACCTCGGCTGGGTGCGGCTGACGTTCGCCGGCACGCTTACGCCGGGCACGACGAGCGCCGACGTTGCGTCAGCCGGCGCGAGTGGCGGCGGACCGGCTGCTATCGGCGCTGATTCGACCGCGGAGAACGGGTCCGGCGTCGCGCTCGCGCCGGTGACGTAGTATAGTTTCTCGCGCGCGCATTTCACTCCGGCCGCGCGGACTCGGCGTTCGGGCGTGGTCAGTCGACGTACAGCGAGTAGACGATGACCGCGAACCCGACGGCCGTGAGCGCGCTCTCGGTCAACACCGCGAGCGTGCGCTCGACGGCCAGCACCTGGTCGGCGATGCCCGCGAGCAGCGCCCCGAAGGTCACGAACCCGAAGCCGATGGCCAGCGACCGCAGCGCCGGCGAGCCGGTTCGCTGCCAGGCCTTCGTGGCGAAGTACGTGACCGCGCCGCCGAGCAGCAGCGTGACTGTCTTCAACGCGACGACGACTACCGTGATGTCTATCATGTTTCCTTGCTCACCTCCGCCCAGAGCGTTTCGAGGCGCTCGTCCGTGGACTGCGACGGCCGCGTGACGCCGACGTCGAGCGTGCGGTCCTCGTCCAGCTGGATGACGACCTCCTCGAAGACGAGATCGTACTCCGTCGTGTGGTGGCCGTCCGGCTGGAGCACCGCCCGCTCCTCCAGCAGCGCGGCGTCCGTGAGGAGTTCGAGCTTCCGGTAGGTCGTCGACAGCGGGATGTCGCACTCCTCGGAGAGCTCCTTGGCGGCCATCGGCTCGTCGAGCGCCTCGATGATGCGTCTGCATCCCTCGTCGTCCAGGGCGTCGAGGACGGCCTGGAGTTCGGGCGTCTCGTCCGTCCCGAGCGGAGCACGCATCACCACGACTCTCTGGGGTACTGGGAGTTAACTGGTCGTCCGATTTTCAGAGTCCGGGAACGTCCTTCTCAGAATCTGGGAACGCGTCTTACCGCGTTGGAATCGCAGCCCGGGTTATAGGGGTGCAGCGACTACCTCCACACGTGAGGTGATGGGAATGTCATACGACGCGGCTACCCCCTTGAGGAACGGGGTCGACTTCGAACTCTCGGGGCCGTGGGCGACGTACTGGATCGCGATGCTTCGCGTGATTACGGGGTGGTGGTTCCTCCACTCCGGGATCGGGAAGCTCCTCGACAGCGGACTGAGCTACGGGTACGCGGCGACGTACTTGAACGGGATGGACGGCACGACGCTCGGCCCGGTGGCCACGTTCCTCGGCGGGTTCCCCGACCTGATGGGGGCGATGGTCCCGATATTCGAGACGCTCATCGGGCTCGCGCTCGTCGCCGGCCTGCTCACTCGGCTGGCCTCGTTCGGCGGCGTGGTCTTCATGTCGCTGTTCTGGGTCGGGAACGCCGAGTTCGGCACCGGCATCATCAACGGCGACCTCATGGGTCTGCTGTTGTTCGTGACGATGATCGTGTTCGCCGCTGGCCGGTACTACGGTCTCGACGCCGTCGTCGAGCGCACCGAGTTCGTCCAGAACAGACCGCGCTTGAAGTACCTACTCGGATAGGAGGTGACAGAACATGCAATCCAACGACGTCGACCTCGTGGACAGACTCGCGATGTACCTCAGCGGCGGCCTGCTGCTGCTGGGCATCGTCGTCACCGGCCTGATAGAAACGCTGGACGGCGCGCCGCGCAGCCCGGCGGCCACGACCAACGACGCGGGCGAAGTCATCGCCCAGCCGACCATCGATCCGAACATCCGGACGGCGCTGGTCGTCGCGGCGCTGCTCGTGCTGCTCGTGTACGCGATCTACCGGCTCGCCGTGCCACACGTCGGCTCCGGCACCGGTAGCACGACGCCCGAGACGCAGCCCAGCGACTGACGGCGGCGAGAACTGACTTTTCGACCCCCTTTTGCGGGAAGTGAGCGCGAGTTCGTCCCGGACGGGACTGTTTCGAGTGGACGGCCGTCGCTACGTCGTCGTGGTGTGTGGACGGGAAACGAAGGGGGTCGGGAACCGTGGAACGTCGAACGGGCCTCAGTTGTCGAAGCGCGCCTGCACGAACGGCGTGACGTTCTCGATGTCGCTGAGGCGGGAGTCGGCTTCGAGGACGGCCTCGGTCTCCTCGACGGGCACCGACAGCGAGATTTCCTTCGTGCGGCCGTACCGGCCCTTCGAGACGACGACCGCGTTCACGATGCCGAGCATGTCGAGTTCGCTGATGAGGTCGGTGACGCGGCGCTGCGTGAGCACGTCCGCGTCCAGCTCGTCGCACAGGGTCTTGTAGATGTTGTAGACCTCGCCCGTGTTCACGTTGTGGACGCCGTTGTCCTCCAGCAGGAGGATGGCGTACAGGACGAGCTTGCTCTGGGTGGGGAGCGTGCGCACGACCTCGACCACGCGGTCGAGTTCGATCTTGTCCTGCGCGCGCCGCACGTTCTCCTCGGTGACGGAGTCCGACTGGTCGCGCTCCGCGAGTTCGCCGGCAGTCCGGAGGAGGTCCAGCGCGCGCCGCGCGTCGCCGTGCTCCTGGGCGGCGAACGCCGCGCACAGCGGGATGACGTCCTCGGAGAGCGCGTCCTCCTTGAACGCCACCTCCGAGCGGTGCTGGAGGATGTCCCGGAGCTGGTTGGCGTCGTACGGCGGGAAGACGATCTCCTCCTCGCCGAGCGAGGATTTGACGCGCGGGTCGAGGAAGTCGGTGAACTTCAGGTCGTTGCTGATGCCGATGATGGAGACCCGGGAGTTCTCCAGCTCGGAGTTCATCCGCGAGAGGTTGTAGAGGGTGTCGTCGCCGGACTTCTCGACGAGCTTGTCGATCTCGTCGAGCATGATGACCGCGACGCGCTCGACGTAGTCGACGGCCTCGAAGAAGCGGGCGTACACGCGGTCGGTCGGCCACCCCGTCATCGGGACGTCGTCCATCTCGGCCTTCTCCTCGAGCAGCGCCTCGACGTGCTCGTCGACGGCCTCCGGGGAGTCGAAGTCGAGGTGGTCGTCGTTGTCGTCGTCGGATTCGAGGACGCTCGGGTCGTCTTCGGCGGCCTCGCGGAGGTCCCGCAGTTCCTCGACGCGCTCGTCGACGAACGCCCGGTTCTGCGCGATGAACGTGTTCGCGAGCTGCGCGAGCACGCGGTACTGGGTGTCCGTGACCTCGCAGTTGATGTACTCGACCTCGCAGGGGACGTCGTACTTCTGGGAGGTCCGTTCCAGTTCCTGGCTGACGAACTTCGCGCTGGCGGTCTTCCCCGTCCCGGTCTTCCCGTAGATGAGGATGTTCGACGGCGTCTCGCCGCGCAGCGCCGCGACGAGAATCGTCGCCATGTTGTTGATCTGGTCTTTCCGGTGCGGGAGTTCGTGTGGCGTGTACGACGGGCGCAGCACCTCCTTGTTCTCGAAGATGGGCTCGCCGCTGAGCAGGTCGTCGAACAGCCCCTCGTCGCCGTCCTCGTCGTCCTCGAGGACGTCGTCGAGGTCCACCTCGAAGTCCCGGTCGGCAGTGCGTCGGCCGTCCGTCGTCGGTTCGTCTGACATAGTTTGCGGAGCCCCTTCGTTTCGTGTGGAGAGCGCCGCGCACGGAGAGGAAGCCACAGACCGACGCGAACGGGGCGTTCGAGGCGGTTCAGTGACCGGGCGCTCCAGTTGATGCAGATGAACTAATGGAAACGAGAGGGACTAATAAGTTTCGATGGGGTCAGGTCGGTGACTGACAATCGGACTCGAAGCCAGGGGGATGTCGGAGACGAGCGGCAGCGAGCGAGACGGCGCAAGTGCGCCCGAGACGGGGAGAGACGAGCGAGAGTGGGCGAAGAGAGGAGTGTAGCACTACTGGAGGAGCAGCCGGCGTTCGCTCCGGAACCGCGACCGGAGCGTGCTAGAGAATATCTCTGTCGAGCGAGGTGAGCGGCGAGAAGGGGTCCCGCGGGAGCGTTTCGACTGCGCGGTGAAACGGTGGTGAGAGTCAGCTCGGGGTAGACGTTCCGAGGAGTGGGTGGTCTCGACCCGGCGTATTGCGGGTTCCATCGGAAACAGGGGGGTCGGAGTGGGGGACAGGGGTCCGCCCCCCACCCCTTCGTTTCGAGTGGAACGGCGAAACAGACCGGGGGAGGGGGTCCAGTACACGATTGGTTCTAGGAGAGAGAAAAGACTAAGTAATACACTCAGAAACAGTAACCGCAATACAGCCTAAACCGGATTTTGTGGGCGTGGTCTGGTCTAGGACTAGTCGTGTTCTCGGTCGAAACTCCTGTTCTGTGGCGACGGTCCCGTTCCGTCTCTCGTTTCCACTCGAAACGAAGGGGTGGGGGCCTTCCGGCCTGCTCCTGCTAGCACTCCCCACGCAGTTCCGGTCCGTCCGGCCTAGTCCCGACCGGTCTCCATCCGGCTCCGCTGACGCGCTCTCGTCAACCCACATTCACGCACCCGCCCGCTTCGCGTCGAACCGTTCCGTTTCGTCCCGTTTCCTTCCGCTCTATTCCGTTCCACCCCTTCCGTCCCACCTCGTTTCCTTCCGCTCTGCTCTGTTCTGTCAGTCCCACCCCATCCGAATCACTCCATACCTGACCGTCCGAATACCTATCTCCGTGCCGATACGTCTGACGTAGGTTTAAGTCCGCTCGGCCGCTCTACCGTAGCAACCGTCCGTATCCTGCGTCAAGCATACAAGGCGCGGGGTGCGTATGGAGGCCAAGGATGGGACTGTTCGCAGAACTCAGAGACAGCATCTCACGGGTGTCGGCGAGCCTGTTCGCCGACGACTCGGAACCGAAACGAATCGGGATTTACGGCCCGCCGAACGCCGGCAAGACCACGCTCGCGAACCGCATCGCTCGCGACTGGACCGGCGACGCGGTCGGCCCGGAGAGCCACATCCCGCACGAGACGCGTCGCGCGCGTAGGAAGGAGAACGTCGAAATCAAGCGCAACGGGAAGACCGTCAACATCGACATCGTCGACACGCCCGGCGTGACGACGAAAGTCGACTACTCGGAGTTCCTCGAGCACGACATGGAGAAAGACGAGGCCGTGCGTCGCTCCCGCGAGGCCACCGAGGGCGTCGCGGAGGCGATGCACTGGCTGCGCGAGGACGTCGACGGCGTCATCTACGTGCTGGACTCCACCGAGGACCCGTTCACGCAGGTGAACACGATGCTCATCGGCATCATCGAGAGCCGCGACCTGCCCGTGCTCATCCTCGCGAACAAGACCGACCTCGAGGGCTCGAACATCCAGCGCGTGTCGAACGCGTTCCCCCAGCACGAGACGATTCCGCTCTCCGCGCTGGAGGGCGAGAACATGGACGAGGTCTACGAGAAGATCGCGGAGTACTTCGGGTGACCCACGATGCCTGAAACAACGAGCGACGACGGACCCGGTGACGGCGTCCAAATCGATCTCATCAGCGCCGAGCGGATGTCCGGGAAGACGTCCATGGAGAAGATCCGGATGATTCTGGACGGCGTCCGCGACGGCAAAATCGTCGTCCTCGAAGCGGGCCTGACTCCCGACGAGGAGTCGAAGCTCATCGAGGTGACGATGAGCGAAATCAACCCGGACGGCTTCTCCGGCATCGAGATCGAGAGCTTCCCGCAGTCCGAGGCCAGCGACACCGGCCTGCTCGGCCGGCTGATGGGCAAGCAGTCGACGTCGAAGCTCACGGTCGTCGGACCGGCGAACCAGATTCAGTCCCTCCACAAGGACGAGACGCTCATCAGCGCGCTCGTGTCCCGCAAGTAATGCCTCACCAGTGTACGAACTGCGGGCACGTCTTCGCGGACGGCTCCAAGGAGATGCTGTCGGGGTGCCCGGACTGCGGCGGGAACAAGTTCCAGTACCACCCCGGCGACGTCGCCGAGTCCGAGCCCGCTGACCCGCCAGCCGACGCGGACGCCGACGCGCCCGAGCCACCGGAGCCGGAGGGCGGCTCGGTCGCGGGCGCGGTCGGCCGCGCCGCGAACAAGGTCCGGGACGCCGTGACCAGCGACCCCGACCCCGCAGCGCGTACGTCTGCCGAGGACACGGACGCGACTGACGCCGCCACTGCCGATGACGCTACCACCACCGACGGCGCTGACACCGCCAGCACTGCCAACGCTGCGGACGCCTCGGACGCTGCCGACACAGCGGACGCCGCCGACGCGGCCACTGCCGACGCGACCACTGCTGACGCGTCCGGCACTCCCGACGCCGAAGCCGATCCGAGCGCACCCGAAACGGGGGGCGAGGCGGTCGAGGAGTCGGGCGACGAGCCCGCCGAGGCCATCGACGCCAGCACCGAGACCGACGGCGAAGACGCCGCGCAGGCGGACGCCCGGAGCTCCGTCGTGGACACGGACTCGCTGCCGGACGCGCCCGCCGAGGGCCGCGTCGTCAAGGAGCCCGACGACTCCGAGGACCGCCCGGACCTCGACGAGCTCCGGCAGGAGCTCAACGACCAGTTCGAGTCCATCCGCATCGTCGCGCCCGGCCAGTACGAGCTCAACCTCATGGAGCTGTACGACCGCCAGGAGTACATCATCGCGCTCCAGGAGGACGGCCAGTACGTCATCGAGGTGCCGGACGCGTGGGAGACCGACGAGTAGCGCGCGAGCAGTCCC